>DMAW01000134.1 GCA_003446375.1 Eubacteriaceae bacterium
CGGCCTTCTCTAAAAATTTTGCCGCCGTTACCCAAAACGAAGTCTATAAACTCTTCGACCGTTGCGCCTGCATACAGTTCTTTTCCGTCCCATGTTCTAAGCCAAGGCGCTTTACCTTCGTTTATGTCGTCTACCGATAAATTCAATCCTTCTGGTAGTTCAAATCCGCTTAAGCTATCGCCTATAAATGGAATAATTTCATCATATTCGTAAGGAATACCAGCATTATGTTCGTACGGTACATCATTCCAATCATCGCCAGTTGGATGTTCTTTAGAAGAAAAATATGCGAAAAATCCTGCGCGATTTCCTTCGATATAGCATAATCGCGGTACATTTTTTGGCATATTATTCACCTTTCCCTGTTGCTCTGAATTCGTCAACTCTTTCAAAGCTTTCTTAAGATATTCTATTGCTATTTCTTTTGCTTCTTCCTTCGAAAGAAGTTCATCTTCCGAATACCATAACCAATCTGTTAGCAAAGGCGAGTATGTATCAGCTATGTACAGATAATAGCTAGTAGTCGGCGTCCTATCTAAAAAGCTTTCCAAAATTTGTATTCCAACTACCTTATAAGGAATAACTTTTCCTTCTTTAACATCCTTCTTTAAATAAACGTGCTCACCAATGTCGGCAATAAGCTCTATTGTTTTTTTAACCATTTTTGCTGCTCCTCTCGTTCGATCTTTCGTCTTTTTCCTTCTGCCGTACCTTTTCCATAAAATACAAGCGCCAACACTCCGCAATATCTACATTGCCGCAAACATTATCGCACCCTTCAGGATGGTGCCAGCCGTGTTCAATGGGACAATCTGCAATATCAGCTATATATCGACATGCGAGTTTAAAAGCTTTCTCTATATCGCTCATCTAATCATCCTCCTCTTCTTTTAAAACAATTCTCTTTTTACTTCTTTAACCTTAAGCGTAATCATGACATAAAGTCTTCTGAAGTCTATCTTTGGTCTCTTATATTTCTTAACTATATTCCACATTTCCTCTTTGATTAAGGTGTAGAAAAGTTTGTTGAAAAACATGGGGACATACTCGCTGCGCCAGCCGCCCTTTTCGTTAACTATCTTTGCGTACTCTTTCTCTATAAAAGCTTCTGTAACAAAATCATCTATGATACTTTCTTCAACAACCTTCTTGGTTTTTACTTCCGGCGCCCCCATAATCTTGTGAAATTTTTCTTTAAACTCCGATCTTACTATCTTTGCCCATATCTGCCGACCATATTTATTCCTATAATCATAGTTTTTAATCACAATACCCTCGCCAGGGCCGGCGCCGTCTTTAATCAGAAAGTCTGTCTTGTCAAGTAGCTTTATAAAATTTTCGTAAGTGGGATTCTTTAGTATAGCTATTGGCGGAATATAATCTAAACCAAATTCTTCCAGCAAAGGCTTGTATTCGTTATATGGCAAATATCTAAAGCCATCCTCGTATTCTTCAACTACATCAAAAATATAGAACCTTCTCCAAGCATCGTCGCGGTATGTCTTTAATGTGTGGGGAACTAAAAATTCGCCATATAACCTGTGACTTGGGTGTTTTTTAAGATAATTCTTTAGTCTTTCGTCCTGAAGTACATAAGCATAAAATCCATGATTGTCTTTTTCAAGGGTCAGTTCCCTTCTGCGGCTGCCAGCCTTAATTTCGCCGTCATCGCCAAGCCACACGGAGCCGTTTGTTCCGTCAATTTTCGGAAATACTACGCAAATACCATCTTCGATTCCTTCAACTTCATCAGTTCCATATCTCTCTATGTGTTGGTACTTTCTAAATTGCATTCACGATACCTCCTTTAACGCGTTAAATTCTTGCTGGGCGCTCGGATGTTTCTTTTTCTTCTTCAATCTTTGTTTTCAATTCTTCAATCATAGCTTTTAGTTTGTTTGTTGTTTCTTTGTCGAATTTATATTTGTCAGAATTGTAAATTTTGGTCGCGAAAACAAATAGTGCTTCATATAGAGTGCTTGCCCAATGTTCTTCGCGCGTTAACCTAAATCCATAATCGTAGATAGCTTTTTGAATATCCCACCATGATGGAATCCATACCACATCTCTTTCCTCGTTAAATATATTGAAGTGTCCTACAACATCCCATACGACTGCAAATGTCTGCCCTTGTTTCAATCGCTCAAGACGATAAACTTCGTCATGATACATATTTAAGTTGTTGCACGCATCGCATGGGCACGTAGTTCCCCAAAACTGTCCCGTTTGCCATCTGTGTCTAAATGTGATTTTTAATACATCTTGATATTTCGCACAAAATTGCCTATACCAATATTCAACTCGCATAATGATCGCTCCTTTGACATTTTTTGCTCTTTTTAAATCAAATTTTGTGCATTTGAAGATGACTTCTTAGCATTCCTTTCTTCTAAAACGTCAGCAATAATCTCTGTATATCTAAAAAGCCATTTTTTGGCATTCACAAAGAGATTGGGTTTTAGGTTAAGTTCAGGCGCTAACAAGAGAAGAGAACCTCTAACACAAGAAACAAAGGTATCAAGCATCAAAGAAAATCCGTGCCCGCGTAGCTCGGGATCGTTCTCGATTAATTCGTCAATGGTTGCTGTCATCGAAGCGAAGACGTTTACATTATCGCCAGACTTAAGCGTAAGTAATAGCGTTAGTTCCTCATCTTTCGCAATCATGTTCAATATTTCAGTAGTTGTTTCGAGAGCCGAACTACCAACATTGCGAAACTTGAAATCCAATATTTTAAGACGCATTCGCATTCCTCCTGTAATCTGGTCTAATAATCTTCAATAAGCTCCCAGACCAAAGACTAAAAAACTTTATGACTTCAATACGATCTCTAACAAATGTATATTCTGTCTTTTTGTTGGTATAGGTTGTTATTACTACTTTAGCGCCATCGACATGCCACTTGATTTCGAAAGGAAAATTGACTTCCGCAAGCGCCTTATAAAATCGCTTCAGCATATCTCTTCGCCTCTTCTACTTCCTGTATAAGCTCTTCTAAAACTTCTGCACTCGTTCCTTTTTTAATCGCTTCTTTATTCATGATCAGCCTTACAACCAACGGCGGTCTAGAAGAATGTATTTCTAACCAAAGATATTTGCCATCGGAGCGCTCGAGCCACTCATATTTCAAGGCGTTTTCAGAAGACCTAAAGTCAATCTTTTTTAGTACAGAACGTATAAAATTAAGCTTCAAAACCAATGAACCTACGTCAAAGAGTTTTTTTGGCCACTCAGAAATATCAACCCTCTTCTCTTTGTAATCAGACTTATAGACTAAATAATCGCCATCTTTTTCAACTACCAACTCGTTTTCGTGCATCCGTGCAGATCGAATGTAAAATTCTAGTATTTTTTTCATTTGCTATGCCTCCTTATCCTATTATCTTGTTGATTTTTTCTATAAGCAGTTCCGTTTTGGAGTGAATTTTGCTGGCGGCTTCAGAAATCTTATCAATCTGCTTGTCGTTAGGCATACTATTCGATAAGTTACCAGACAGTATACGGCCGCTTACGGCACACAGTTCTCCATCTTTACCCTTAATTACAGTAAGCACCAAGTTATCCACCGCTATCCCTCCTGGCAATAAGATGATTACACTCCCTTTCCAATGTCATTTTATCACAAATTATAAGACTTGTCAAACAAAAATACATATTCTGTCTATTTGTTTTGTCAGGCGGAAAACCTGCTTATATAGCCATTTTTTGTGTTATTTGACAACAT
>DMAW01000185.1 GCA_003446375.1 Eubacteriaceae bacterium
AACATAAAAAAATTGCTGACAATAGCAGGATCAGATTCTTGTGGAGGAGCTGGGATACAAGCAGATTTAAAGACTTTCAGCGCACACGAGGTTTACGGAATGAGCGTGGTGACTGCAGTTACGGCTCAAAACACCATGGGAGTCGAGAGCATCTTCGAGTTGCCTTCGGATATGATTGAAAGCCAAATAGATTGCGTTTTTAATGACATACGCCCTGATGGAGTAAAAACCGGCATGATGTCAAATCCGCAAATAATAAGCAAGGTATCCGAAAAACTTTTAAGCCATGAAGCAAGGAACATAGTGGTGGATCCGGTTATGGTATCTACCAGTGGGCACAGGCTGCTTTCTGAAGATGCTTTGAGCGCATTGGAAAATAAGCTTTTCCCGCTGGCTGATGTAATCACTCCAAACATCTATGAAGCTGAAATACTTTGTGGCGGTAAAATTTCAAACAGGCGCGAAATGGTGGCGGCTGCAGCAAAGATATCAGCTAAATTCAGAGGATGGGTGATTCTAAAGGGAGGGCACCTTGAAGACTGTTGTGATGATTTGCTGTATGGGAAAGATGAAAAAGTATGGCTTAAAGCTAAAAAAATCCACAACGAAAACACCCATGGCACAGGATGCACGTTGTCTTCAGCCATTGCTTCAAACCTAGCTTTGGGAATGAACATGAAAGAGAGCGTATTCAAGGCTAAAAGATATGTGAACCTTGCAATTAAAGCCGGCTTGAATTTAGGGCACGGACCGGGACCTTTAATGCACCATTATAGATAGTTTGCCAAGGCAAAATAAGTTATAATGGTATTTAAGATGTTGCGGGAGGTAAGTTGCATGTCCAATAAAGAAAAAATATTAGCGTGCCTGGAGCTTAATTCGGGAAAGCTCATGTCCGGAGGATATCTATCTAAAGAACTGGGCGTAAGCAGAACAGCAGTGTGGAAGAATATTCAGGGACTTATCGATGAAGGGTATCCAATCATATCAGTTGCAAACAAAGGTTATTATCTTGATGAGAACAGCGATATCCTTTCAGAATATTTAATAAAAGAAAACCTCGATACAAAATTCATTGGGAAGAACCTTGAAGTTCATAAAAGCGTAGGTTCTACCAACGATATGATGAAAAAACTTGCAAGAGATGATTCGAAAGAAGGAATGGTCTTGCTAGCAGAAGAACAGACAAAGGGAAGAGGCCGAAGGGGCAGAGAGTTTCATTCTCCTAATGGAAAAGGAATATATATGAGCCTAATGTTAAGGCCGGATATGGAACCTGACAAGGCTTTGAATATCACTATAATGGCTGCAGTAGCTGAAGCGCTAGTCCTTGAAGAACAGCTTGGATTAAGGCCAAAAATCAAATGGGTAAATGATATTTTTTTGAGGGATAAAAAGGTTTCCGGGATTCTGACTGAAGCATCTATGGAGATGGAAAGCGGAAAATTAGAATATGTGATCATCGGCATAGGCATAAATGTTTCGGGCAGCAATGAATCATTGCCTGATGAAATAAAAGAAATTGCATCATTTGTTTCGGAATTTGCACAAGTACCTGTTTCGAGGAATCTTTTGGCAGCGGCTATACTAAATAAGTTTGAAGACATATACATGAATTGGGATTTTAAAGATGTCATACGTGAGTATAAAAAAAGGTCGTATCTTGAGGGAAAAGAAGTTACGGTGATCAAGGGCGGCAGTGAATATGGCGCAAAGGTATTGGATATTGACGATAAAGGAAGCCTTGTCGTGGAATATGAATCGGGCGAAAAGGATGTTTTGAGCTCTGGAGAAGTAAGCGTCAGAAAAAGACCATGAAAAATAAGCAGCCGGTGGCTGCTTATATTTTGTACTTCTTTAGCTCAGATTTAAAGTTTGAAATCAGTTGATCCAAAAGCTCTATATGATCTGTAAGATCAATGACTTTTTCTGAATACTGGGTTACGTTGGCGCTCATCTCTTCAGATGAAGCGGAATTTTCCTGGGCTATAGCAGAAAGCGAGTGTATGTTTTCCACCACGGAGGTAAGATTTTCAGTTTCAGAGGAAAGCCTGTTTATAAGAGTCACAAGAGTTTGAGAAACGATGACGATTTTGTCGGTAGACTCTTGATTCTCATCTGTTACCCTATCTAGCGTAGAGTTGCTCTCTTCGAGTTGATTGTACTGATTTTGTATCTCTGCAACGAATCCTTCTATCTGCTTGATGAAAAACGCCAGGTTTTCGTTTATGCTGTGAACTGCTTCCTTTGAGTCCTCAGCTAAGGTTCTTATTTCTTCTGCGACTACAGTAAAGCCCTTTCCGGCTTCACCTGCCCTGGCAGCTTCAATAGCTGCGTTAAGAGCCAAAAGATTTGTCTGATCCGCGATAGTTTCTACAGTTGAGCTAATATCCATTATCTTGGTAGCTTGGGAAGAAAGATCTTTCCCGTGTTGGTTGACTTTTTGGAAGTTGTCCTTGACGCCGTTAATCATTGTGTTGACACGTTGGATGTCGCTAAAAGAAACCTTTAGGTTTTCTACAGATTCTTCTAAATTATCTTTTCCCTCGGTTTCCTTCTCTACGATAGAGTTGAGGGTATCGATATATTCTGACAATGTAGATACGGCGCCGTCAGTTTCCTCGGCCTGATGGGAGGCGCCCATGGCAACTTCATGAACGACAGAGGCGATTGAGTCGGACAGGGTCTTCATGTTTGAGGCGATTACTGAAAAATCCTTGATATAATTGTCCATGTCGTCAGTGCCGCCTTTAAGGAACAAGAAATCTTTTTTTATGGTGTCCTTGGCACTGTTGAAGGTTTCGAACATGCTTTCAATCTGGTCACCGGTTTTGTAGTGGGTTTTCGAAGCAAAATCGTAGGATTCTATATTTTTGACTTCTTGACTCATAGTCTTAAGGGGTTTTAACACCAGTGCAGAGGTGAAGAAAACCGACAATGCCGCAGAAGCTCCGGCTGTGCCTGCAGCAATAAAGTCTCCGAAGCCGGTAACGGCAAATACGGCAGCTGCCACTGCTATTGCAGGAAGCAAGATAATCTTTGCCGAGAGATTTTTTATAAAGCCGAACCCTAAAAGTTTAGTAGCAGGAGCCTGTATTACCAAGTCTGGGGATTTTTCGAAAACAAGTTTCACCTTTATAAATTGTCTTCCATCTTCTGCGTTTCCTTTGTTCATTTGGATAATATCCAGTTTTTCGCCAAAATATTCAGAGCTGCCTTCAAGCAGGCCTAAAAAATAATCGAATAACCCGCGCTTTGATATGTATGTTATTTCGACTTCTTTTTCAGTCAGCTCCTTGGCTATGAGCCTAGGAGGATTTGCCCCCTTAACAAGCTTTGTCAGCTGTGCGTGGACGTCATCCATCATCATTAAAAAGCCTTTGAGGCTATGCCTTTCAAAGTATGACGGAAACCATTTTTGAAAAGTATGGATGTTTTGATTACCGACCTTTCTCCAGATGACGTCAGTTGATACTTGTGTTTGACGGGCTATATTTTCAAAGATGCCGAAAATTTCGCCGTCATCAATATCCTCTAACGGGGTTATTATGCGATTTGTGGACCAGCCTGCGGAAGATACGCCTTTGTCCACTATATCGTCTCCGTACAAATTCCTTAGGCTCTTAAGCCATGTCGAGACAACGGTTCCTTTCATATTAAATCTCCTCTCAAAATAGTCTGAAGGTTTGAAGCTAACCAATACAAGAATTCATAAAACGAATTATCATAAAATATACACAATGTATTATATCGGCTATAAAAAGTAAATATTAAGTAAACAAATTGATATTTCATTGAAAAAAACATGCTATAGAGCTAAAATTAAAGCAGTTCGGCATTTCATTAAATATATATTAAAAATCATTTAGCGAAAGATTAAAACCCTTCGGACTTGCTATGTTTCAAAAGGGATTATGATAGAATATTAATGAAAACCATTGAGAAGAAAAGGGAGAAAAGAGATGCAGATAGCTTTGATAATGATAGTGATGTCTCCTTACCTGGCTTTTTTGCCTGTTGTTAGGATGATGTATAGAGTGTACAAGGATGAAATGAAAATATCTTTGAACCCTTTAAATGTAGGAATGGGGCTGCTTTTTGTTTGGGCGCTTTTTACAGGGATTATAAATAAAAACATCCTTTCTGTTATAGGAGCTTTAGGGATTCTGGCTTTTGCCGGTATGGGAGTGTACTTTCAAAATTCATTTGACGACAATGAAAAGGTCGATAAGCTTCTTAAATCTTTGTTCAAGATATCTGCCGTTGCTGCCGGCATAGGACTTATTGAGAAAGCAGCTTCGTATTTTGTGGACATGACATGGGTGTCAAATTATTTTTGGAGTCCCAATTATATTCCGTCTCCGGAACATTATAGGATATACAGTACTTTTGGAAACCCAAACGTAACGGGAACCTGGTTTGCCATGATGGTCTTGGTGAGCATCTATCTCTTAGAAAAGGGCAAAGGGAAGGAGAAAAAAATATACCTGGCGGGCATACTGATTTTTGCAGCTGCCTTGATCTTTACCGGATCAAAAGGAGCTACAATGGGACTGGAGGCGGCACTTTTAGTATATGCACTATTTGCCAAAAATGCCAAGACTAAAAAGATATTGATGGGTATATTTATAGGTGTCCTTGTCATGGCGATGTTATCTCCGGAGGTAAACCACGCTTTGAACAGCCGGGACAGCCTTTGGGCACAATGCCTCGTCTTATTTGCCGGAAAGCCTGTGAGCGGATGGGGACTTTTTGGGATAATGGAACACATAGGAAATATTCATGGACATAATATATGGATAACCATAATCACTACTCTTGGATTAATGGGATTGATTTTATATGTGTGGATAAAAACGTATATTTTTAGGGGGCTGTTGATGCTTCGTGAAAAAGAAAATCCTTTAGCGCCTTTGTTGGCAGCAGTTCAAGGTCTGGTAATAGCACATGGGCTGGTGGATTTTACGATGATGACGCCTCAAGGTGGAGTGGTGTTTTTTGCATCAGCGGCTTTGATAAGCTCCCTGACGCTAAAAAATGAAAATTACCCTGTTTTTGAAGTGGAAAAGATACATATATATGCGAGAAAATTAAGTCAAAAGAAAATAGGTTAAAAGGGGAGGCTTGGTCTTTAAAGACCAAGCCTCAAACTTTACTCGGATCAGTCATTAGGTACAATGGTAAAGTCTTTTAGCATGTTGTCCATCCTTGCGCCGTGGCCTTCAGAGGCTTCTAAAAACAGCTTCTGCTCGATTATGAACGTTCCTTCTTGGGTATTGTCTACAAAGTAGTATTTGATTACTTCTGAATTCCACTCATTTCCTTGATTGGCATAAACCATTTTTGCTTCAAAAGGAAAGTCTACATCTCCATAGTCGACAACTGTTGCATAGTTTGATTCAAGGAGATCCATGATTTCTGAGTGAAGCTGGGCAGGGGATCTGTCTTTATCTTGAGTTATCTTCATGTAGACTTCAGGGTAGATGCTGCTGTCGCCCGGATTGAGAGGCACTATATAGTCTTGGCCGTCTATGTTTTCTTCCTTGTAGGTAGATTCGTCGATATAGATCAAATAACCCATCTCATTTTCTGTCAACACCACGTCCGTAGGCTCGTTTTGGCCTTCTATTTCCTGATCCACTGTTTTTTCCGGTGCGAATAAATCGATGAACCGACCTAGCGCTGCTTGACCTGGAGCTGTAGACAGAAGCAATGTAGAAGTTGCAATCAGCCCAATCCCTATGGCAACTGCTATTTTTAAGCCGGACCTTCTTGATGTTTTTTTCATTCCAAGCTCCCTCCTATTGATTTTTTCAGAAATTTTATCAAATGTTATGTCCTTGTAAAGGTTCATGTCCTCTGTTTTATAATGAAGAGCATCTTCCATGAGTTTGTCAAAATTATCTCTGGCCATTTTTTAGCCCCCCTTCAAAAGAATTTTCAATTATTTTTCTAAGCTTTTCCTTTCCTTTGTGCACTCTTGATTTCAATGTGTTTATATTGATGTCTAGAATGTGAGCGGTTTCCTCATCTGTAAATCCGGACAGGTACTTTAAGACTATGGGTATTCTTTGCGCGTCTTTCAGCTTTTTTAAAGCATTGTAGAGCTCCTCGTACTCTTGGAATTTGTAGTTGTCCCTTGATTCAAAGTCAGAGTTGCTGCCGATATAATCACTTAACAATGTTATTTTTGCAGTTTTTTTCATGAGCCTGTTGCATTCATTCACCAAGATTCTATAAAACCAGGGTTTGAATGGCTTTGAATCATCATATGAGCCTATATGGTAATAAACCCTGATGAAAGCCTCCTGTACTGCATCGGACGCGCTGGCATCATTTCCTGTTAGGGCATATGCTGTGCGCAGAGCGTATGCGGAAAAGAAATCATAAAGATCCCTGAACGCTTCCTGATCATTATTTTTGATTCTTTCAATCAAATTCTCATCCATTTGGCACCTCCTGTATCGTCTCTCTATACTATATACCCGACCTGCATGGAAAAAGTTTTTGTTTTAAAAATTTTTTTTTGGTTATAATAGTATAGTATCAAAACATAAGCGGAGGTAATAGAAATGAAATTGCTGTCTTGGAATGTAAATGGGTTGAGAGCCTGCTTGAATAAAGGATTCGAAGAATTTTTCCAAAAGGAAAAAGCGGATATATTCTGTCTTCAGGAGACTAAGCTTCAGGAAGGACAAGTGGATCTAAAGCCCGAAGGGTATGAATCTTATTGGAACTATGCAGATAAAAAAGGCTATAGCGGCACTGCCGTTTTTACAAAATCAAAGCCTTTGAAAGTAGAGTATGGAATGGGGCTGGATGAACACGACAGGGAAGGAAGGCTGATAACTTTAGAGTTTGACGAATTCAGTTTGGTCAATGTCTACACCCCGAATTCCCAAAAGGAGCTGGCAAGGCTGGATTACAGAATGAAATGGGAAGAGGATTTTAAAGCGCACCTAAAAAGATTGGAAGAGAAAAAGCCTGTTATAGTGTGTGGGGACTTAAACGTGGCACATAGAGAAATTGACTTGAAAAATCCAAAGACAAACAGAAAAAACGCAGGATTTAGCGATCAGGAGAGAGAAAAATTCGCCAACCTTTTAGATGCCGGATTCGTGGATACCTTCAGGCATTTCTACCCAGATGTGACTGGTGCGTATACTTGGTGGTCTTATATGTTCAATGCCAGAAAGAACAATGCGGGATGGAGGATCGATTATTTTTTGATTTCAGAAGCGCTGAAGCCAAATGCAAAGGATGCACTGATTTATGCGGACGTGATGGGATCGGATCATTGCCCGGTGGGGCTTTTGATCAACTAAAGAACAGGCTTGAATCTATTGATTCAAGCCTGTTTCACTGTTCTTCTAATGGATTCTTCCCCATAGAGCCCAAGAGGAATGTCCTTGGATTGTTTTAAGAAACTACGGTATTCATTTAGGTTTCCCGAATAAATTCTTGCAAACAGCCGATTGGCATTTGTCACAAAGTCTCCCGGAGTGACAAATACACAAGGCTTGTCAAAAATTGGCCTGCCGCTGTACTCAAAAACAGAAGCTACAAATTGAGAGCAAAAGAAAGCATCGCATCTTTGGATATGGATATTTAGCATTATGCCAAAGAGGCCTAGGAAGTTGTATCTGTAGGTATCCCTGTTTAGTTCGAAAAGCTTTATGTATTCTCGAATTCTTAAATAGGTTATGTCATCGATATCCTCTAGACAATAAACAGCGCATTTGGCATTGGAGAAGATCACATTGTCTATGTTTTCCTTTACAAAGCCACCTATTATGGGATTGTAGTGCTTTTTGCGGCCGAAGCTATACAGCTCATTAAGCTCTTTGTCAAATGCGATTGAGACATGATTGTAAGGATCCTTTGTGTACATCTTGATGAGCCTGTTAAGCACTGTTCCGGTATCGGTCAACAATATGTATATTTGGTTTTTATTTTTCATGGCATACCTCGGTATTTTTTAATAAGCAAAAGAATTATATCAAAAATATCACTATGCGTAAACAATAAAGTGCAAACGGCTTGATTTTGATCGATTATATCAAGATATGCGGGTAATGATCAGTTTACAGAGGGATAAAAAAGGGTATCTTTTAAAATAAAAAGATTGGGAGGAGTTTGTACAAATGTCGGTTGAAAGGAAAATTCAGGAAATTATATACGGTCATGACGGAAGAGACGGAGCAGGCGTTAATCTAAAGAGGGTGTTTTCACGGTCGACGATTAAAGAGCTTGACCCGTTCTTGTTGTTGGATGCCTTTGATTCTACCGATCCTAACGATTACATCAAAGGTTTTCCATGGCATCCCCACAGAGGAATAGAAACGGTCACGTACTTGATAAAAGGCAAGATTGAGCATGGAGACAGTTTGGGAAACAGCGGGAGCATAGATGAAGGATGCTGTCAGTGGATGAGTGCGGGAAGCGGGATCATACATCAGGAAATGCCTCAACCCAGCGATAGGATGCTGGGGGTGCAGCTATGGGTAAACCTCCCTGCAGAAAAAAAAATGTCTCATCCGGCTTACAGAGATATCAGAAAGTCAGATGTAGTGCTGGCCAGGGATGATGAAGTCGCTGAAGTAAGGGTAATTGCCGGTAGCTACAATGGAAAAAAAGGCCCTGTAGGAGATATAGCCGTAGCACCAAGGTTTTTAGATGTCGTGCTTCATCCTGGAAAAGAATTTGTCTTAGAGACAGAGCCTCAAGACACGGTCTTTGCATTTATCATCGATGGAGAGGGGATTTTTGAAGGTGAGCTTCATCCTAAAAGAACCGGTTTTCTATATGGAGAAGGAGAACGCATCACCTTTTGCACGGGTCCAAAAGAAGCCAGAATCTTGGTGTTTTCCGGTAAGAAGTTAAAAGAGCCTGTAGCCTGGGGCGGACCCATAGTGATGAACTCGGACGAAGAGCTGGAACTGGCATTTAAAGAGCTGGATGAAGGAAGTTTCATCAAACATAAGAAGTTTTAAAGGTTGATATAATTAAGGAGGTGGCGGCATTGGATAAAGGACCATTGGTATTGAGTGAAAAACCTGTAATAGGCGTAAGCGCATGCTGCATGGGAAGCCCTGTCAGATACAATGGAAAGGGATGGAATATGCTTGATTTCATCGGTAGAGAAAAAAACGACTTTATATGGTGCCCGGTATGTCCGGAGGTCTTTTCCGGGCTTGGAGTTCCAAGAGATCCTATACATATAGCCGGGGAGAGCGGAAGCGATGCTTGGAAAGGGAACGCGAGGATTTTAAACAGGGCGAAGAAAGATGTCACATCCCATATGTTGGAAGGGTGTAAAACTGCTGCCTCCATACTGGAAAAATCTGATGCAAAGGCTTATGTATACCTCGATGGAAGCCCTTCTTGCGGAGTTTACAGGACTAGCCTGAAGAACAAGAGGATAGGAAAGCCTCCCGGAGTGTTTGGATCGGCCTTGTACGATAAAGGATATTTTTTGATACCGGTATTAGACCTTCAGAGTCCTGTTAGATGGTGGGACTGGAAGAGAAGGCTCCTGGCATTTTTGTGGCTGGAAAAAGCAGAAATCTCCAACAAGAAGGAACTTTACGATATTTGGTACAGATACAAGTTCATATGTCAAGAACTTGATGAGCCATGGGCAAGGGAAAAAGGCAGGGAACTTGCAAGCCTTGGAAAGGCTGTAGATGATGAGTACATAAGATTTTTTTAGGTAATTGCGAAACTAATA
>DMAW01000107.1 GCA_003446375.1 Eubacteriaceae bacterium
ATATAAATGTGGTATACAATGTTGTTATGAACATTGAATGAGAGGGTGATTATTATGGATGTAAATGAGTTGCTGGAACTTGCTATAAAGGAGACAGATAATGTTTTGGCTGGAGAGGTGTTTCTTGTAAAAGATTTATTTAAAGGTTACGAATGGAATCGGATTGTTGTTAAAGATAGACTTTTGTTAGGAACACTATTTTTAAACTATGTTCACAAAAACGAATCTGATCTGATGGCAATCGAAAAAACTTCGTCACACCAGCAAAGGTATAAAAAGATTATTAAATAATTATGAGACAAAAATACAATTGAAATTTATAAGTGAGGCGATGCTTACATCATAGAAGCATAATTAGCATAAAGAAAGGATGACTGCATTGAATGTGATTGTTTCAAAATTTAAAGAAGTGCTTTTTTCTGTTCTTCCAATTACATTATTGGTTTTAGTATTAAATTTTACTGTTTCTCCGATAGACACAACATTAATTTTTCGATTTCTTATTGGTTCTTTTTTCGTGGTATTAGGTCTGACCATTTTTTTGATAGGAGTAGACATTGGTATTACTCCGCTTGGAGGGTTAACAGGAACATCACTTGCTAGATCAAACAAGCTATGGATTGTGTTGATCGCAGGATTAATACTTGGGTTTTTTATATCAATAGCGGAGCCGGGTTTAATGGTTCTTGCGAATCAAGTCAATCTAGTGACATCAGGTCAAATATCCGGAATTAGTATACTTATTATTGTGTCAATAGGGTTAGCAATAATGCTATCACTGGGTTTTTTAAGAGTTTTCTACAATGTCCCTTTATATAAAGTGCTTTTTGCTTTATATTTAATCATTTTTGGATTAGCAATTTTTGCGTCACGTGAATTCTTGGCGATATCTTTTGATGCTTCCGGATCAACAACAGGAATACTAGCAGTACCATTTATTTTATCCTTATCAGTGGGTATATCAAAGCTAAAAAAGGATAGTAAGGCATCAGAAAAAGATAGTTTTGGTTTGGTTGCCATCGCGTCAACTGGTGCAATTATGTCCGTATTGCTCTTAGACATATTTTCAAAAACAAATGAATTCTCTGCGGGGCTTGATTCAGGAATTTCTGATTCAAATTCAATCATTAGACCATTTATAGATATAATCCCTAATTACTTAATGGAAAGTTTTATGGCGATATTACCATTATTAGTAATATTATTAGTTTTGCAGAAAATATCTTTTAAACTAAAGAAAAAAGAACTTCGAAAACTACTTACGGGATTTGCATTTGCATTTACAGGTTTGCTTGTATTCCTAATAGGTGTAAATGCAGGTTTTATGGATGTAGGAACAAGCATTGGTAATAATTTGGCTTTATTGGATAATAAAGCTTATATCATAATCATTGGATTTGTTCTTGGAGTTGTAACCATTTTAGCAGAACCAGCTGTTTATGTTTTAACTCACCAGATTGAAGATGTAACAAGCGGTTACGTAAAGAGAAAAGCAGTTCTAATTCCGCTGGCAATTGGAGTTGGTTTTGCCGTTGCTTTATCGGTTATACGTGTATTAGTGCCTGCGATACAGTTATGGCATTACTTGCTACCAGGGTACATCATATGTCTGTCAATGATGTTTTTTATACCAAAGCTCTTTGTAGGAATTGCATTTGATGCTGGTGGGGTGGCTACTGGTCCTATGACTGCAACTTTTATTTTGGCATTTATACAAGGGGCAGCACATGCTTTTGAGGGGGCGGATCTAATGGTTGATGGCTTTGGAATGATTGCGATGGTTGCCATGACACCAATTATCACCTTAGAAGCTTTGGGCTTGGTGTTTGCTATAAAATCAAAAACAAAAGGAGTTGAAAAGAGGGATGACTAATTATAACAGTATACCGATTTTTGAATTAATATATGTAGTTGTTAACTATGGAATGGGTAGCAGGATATTACAGAAGGCAAAAGAACATGGTATTTCTGGTGGGACCATTTTCCTTGGAAAGGGAACTATAAATAATTCCCTGTTAAATTTCTTATCTTTATACGATGAAAGAAAGGAAATAGTCTTATTGGGAACAGATAACCATACTGCAGACCATGCTTTAGTTGCACTAAACAAAGAATTCAAGTTTGAAAAACCAAATCATGGTATTGTCTTTACCACAAGTGCTTGTGAAATTGTAGGATCTAGGTGTTATAAGTCTGAAGAAAACGAAGAAGGAAGAGGTGTTAATAAGCTAATGTATCAAAATATTATAACAATTGTTAATAGAGGTAAAGCTGAGGAAGTAATTGAAGCAGCAAAAGCTGCTGGCTCAAAGGGCGGCACAATAATTAATGCAAGAGGCTCGGGGGTAAATGAAACGAGTAAATTATTTAATATGGATATAGAACCTGAAAAAGAAATAGTTATTATCCTATCAAAAGAAGATATTACTGAGGCTATTGTAACGTCAATACGAGAAAAACTTGAAATTGATAAGCCAGGTAATGGGATCATTTTTATTCAAAATATAAACAAAGCTTACGGTATTTATGAGTAATAGATGTTTAAGAAGTGCAGAGATGATAATCGAATTGATATGCTCCTTTATATGAATGCTTAGATAAAGGAGCATTATCTAGCTTTTAGAAAGAGTTAAAAGATTGGATAGTGAATTAGAATCTTACTCCGGTATTTATTAGCGGTTGATTTGTTCCCGCAAACGACAGTCAATATTAGATATGTTTCCAAGAACGAGCCTTAATAAAAATGGGGTTTGAAACAATGAATTTGACAGCTATAAAATCATCTCAAAACATGTGGAAGCCATAATCCTGTTGCAACGTTAGAAACCTTGATAAATAATGCGAGATTATAAGTGGAAGTATGCTTTGACGTGAGTGAATTCCCTCACGTCTTACCTTTTTGGTAGAATATAAATGGGGATACCCATTTTACATAGATAACTAAGGAATCACCAAAACCATTAAGAACAGGCGGCATAATAATGTTATATTTTCTTAACGAAGCTAACGATCCTTATTACAACCTGGCATTTGAAGAATATATTTTCAGCAACTACAGGGAAGATGACATCATTCTTATCTGGCAGAACCAGTCTGCAATTGTTTGCGGACAATATCAAAATATATTTTCAGAAGTTAATGTCCCTTTGGCATTGGAAAATAACATTGCCATTGTGCGGCGCGAAAGTGGCGGCGGGACAGTATTTCATGATATGGGAAATATCAATTATACGATGATCCGATCCTGTGCGATGGGCGCTGTAGATTATATGCAGTTTCTGCAGCCCATGGTAGATGCTCTTAGAAGCATCGGTGTTCCTGCATCGACAAACAGAATCTGTGATATCACAATCAATGGCTTGAAAATTTCCGGCAGCGCACAAAGAAAAGTTAAAAACCGCATGATGCATCATGGGACACTGCTGTTCAATACCGATTTGGAATCTTTACGAGCTATGGCGAAAGGCCAGCGTGAGCATTTTATATCAAAAGGCATTAAGTCTTCTCCGTGGCCTGTAACTAATATAATTAATCATATTGCAGATAAAGCAATGACTGTAGATATTTTTAAGAATCAGCTTCTCTCTGCTTTGGCAGCACCGGATGCGAAAGTTATGACGCTGACGGAGTCAGAACAGAAGGCTATTCAGAAACTGGCTGAAAATAAGTATCAAACTTGGGAATGGACGTATGGACACAATCCCGCCTTTACGTATAAAAGGCATATCAAATTGAAAAACCAACAAATTGAGTTGTGCTATGAATCCAAAAATGGGATTATCAATTGCATAAGCTTCGAACCTTTAAACAACGGCTTAAAGGACGCACAAACTGCGTTAGAGAACAAGCCCCTGAATATTACTATTCTACAAGAGATTTGCAAATCTATAATTGGATATGAAGAGCTATATCAATACTTGTTTTAGGAGGAAATTCGGATGAAGAACGAAATTAAAATGCCAAAACTGAGGCCGGAAATGGAAAGTGGTATCCTCTGCGCATGGCTGAAAGAACCCGGTGAAAAATTCAAGAAGGGCGAGCCTATTTTTGAAGTTGAGACTGAAAAAGTAGTGAGCCAGATTGAAGCTGCTGAGGATGGCGTAATAACGAAGCTGCTTGCTGAAGAAGGCGATGAAATCAATGTGGGCGAAGTTATCGCCGAAATCGAGATAGAGAAGGTGGACTAAGTGGAAAAAAAACCGGAATGGCTCAAGGTTCTATATAATAAAGAAGATCGGA
>DMAW01000049.1 GCA_003446375.1 Eubacteriaceae bacterium
AGATTTGATCAAATCTTTTCTGATTTGGGAATCGTTTCCTCAAACGTGCTATAACTATGAACGAATGATGGGGCAAGCTGTAGCGCATGTATTTGCGCCTTTGGTAAACAAACTGTATAAAAATGATGCAGCAAAAAGAATCGAAATGATGACGCGTGAAATAGAGTTCTTCAATGTTCATATTGAGTTTGGAGCTTGTATCTTAGGTGTTGCCATAGCCATGGAAGAGCAGAAGGCCATGGGCGAAGATGTACCAGGACCGTTGATAACAAGTATAAAGACAGCGCTAATGGGGCCACTTGCAGGTGTGGGAGATACAATTTGGCAAGGAGTAGTAATTCCTATACTATTGGCTATTTGTATTGACATAACACTTACTGGAACAGTTGCTGGTTCAATCCTGTATGCCATTACCATTATTGCACTTGCATATGGATTCAGCTATGTGAACTTCATGTTTGGATATAGGCAAGGTGGCGAAGCAATACTAAACTTCCTTGAAAAAGGTACTCTGAAACGGATATTAACAGGTGCCGAGGTAATGGGTTGTATGGTAATGGGAGGCTTGATAACAAATTATGTCAAGATGACCGTTGGATTGAATATCGAAAGCTCAACATCTGTGTTTAATGTACAAACACAGTTTCTAGATGCAATAATGCCTTCTATACTTCCGTTTGGTTTTACAATGTTAGTATATGCATTGCTGAAAAAAGGATTTGGATCAATAAAGGTATTGCTCACGATAATTGCAATCGGAGTTATTGGTGCGGCGTTAGGGATATTAGCATAAACAAGGTTAAGTTTTAAATTTAAATCATCACCGGCTTTTAAACAGTTTAAAAGCCGGTGATATAAAAAGGAGGGCCGTTGTATGAAGGCAGTAGTACTGGTTGATAAAAAGAAAATGGAAATTCAAGACGTTCAAACACCCGTGCCAAAAGACGATGAGGTTTTATTGAAAATAAGAGCGAGCGGAATATGCACCAATGATATAAGAGATTACTTAGGAAGCAAGTATAGTTTGCCACGAATTGGCGGACATGAATATAGTGGCGAAATCGTAGCGTTGGGCAAGGATGTGGACATCAATCAATTTTCTGTAGGACAACGTGCGGTATCATACATCATACCTGCATGCGGCGAATGTCATTACTGTAGAATGGACAAGCAAAATTTATGTGAAAAAGCACCGACAAGCAAAATATTCTTTTCTGATGAAGGCATATCAGGGTATGGTGGTTTTGCTGAATACATAACTATAAAGTCAAGAGATGTATATACTTTGCCAGATAATATTTCCTTTGAAACGGCTGCATTTGCAGAGCCCGTCGCATGTGTGTTAAATAGTTTAAATCATGCTAAAATTGAAATTGGAGATGATGTAGTGGTAATTGGCGGTGGTGCCATGGGTCAGCTTCATGTAATGCTTGCTAAAATGAGAGGAGCAAGAGTTATTCTTAGCGAACCGGATGAAAAAAGACGTGAGCTTGCAAAGACGTATGGTTGTGATATAGTTTTCAACCCGTTTGTAAGTGATCCTGTGGAATTTATTGCAGAAAGCACTAAAAGCAAAGGTGCGGATGTTGTATTCAATACTACTTCAAATCCGATAGTCGCAGAGCAAGCAGTCAAAATGACTGGCCCAAGCGGAAGGTGCATAATGTTCAGCTCGATACATCCCAATGAACCAATTAGCGTTGATGCGGGTTACGTTCATTCGAAAGAAACGATTATTACTGGTTCGGTTAGTCCTACGATTAAATCCTTTAATCAGGCAGTGAACATAATTTCAAAAGATATGATAGATGTAAGCAGATTGATTTTTGATACATATGATTATATTGAATATGAAAAAGCATTTAAAGCAGCTATCAAACCAGATACTTTAAAAGTAATACTAAAATTTGATTAAGACATGAATTAAACAGAGGAATTTATTGTTTTATAATGGTTAGGCAAGCTAAGGAGAAGGTTATAATGTCATATTATATTGGTGTAGATGTAGGAACGTCATCAGTCAAAATATTGTTGATAAACGAGGTCGGAGAAATTATAAATACTATTGCAAAAGAATATGAGAATATTTCCCCGGCGACAGGGTGGAGAGAACAGAATCCAGAAGTGTGGTTTGACAATGTTTCTTTAGGAATTAAAGAGTTGATGACTGGATATGAATCGCATGAGGTCGATGGCATAGGCGTTACCGGCCAGATGCATACTACTGTATTTTTGGATAAAGAAGGCAAGAGCATTAGACCGGCTATTTTATGGAATGATACCAGGACGTATTATTTAGTTGATGAACTAAAGCGAAAGGTAAAAGATACCAAAGAGATAAGTTATTTAAAAGGCATTGTATCTACTGGTTCCCATGCGGCAAATCTATTGTGGATGAAAGAAAATGAAAAAGAGAATTTTAACAAGATAAATAGAGTTTTGACACCTAAAGATTACATAGTATATCGACTGACTGGTTGCATTGCAACAGATTATTGTGATGCTTCAACGTCTGCTTTGTTTGATTTTAAACAAAGAACATGGTCTGAAAAAATGAAAGAAATAATAGGTATAGGAGATATATTGCCTGATATAAAGAATTCATCTGATATTGTAGGAGTAATCGAAGAGGATTTAGCGGCAAAATTAAATTTAAATAATAATATTAAGGTTATTGCCGGTACGGGTGATAATGCAGCTTCATCAATATCAACCGACAACATTAGGGTTGGATCAGCGACTTTATCGTTAGGAACGTCAGGAGTAATATTTGTTCCATGCAAAAACTCAAACTTTAAAAGTAGAATTAAAAATATACTATTTTCAATCTCTGAGGATCACACTGTGAATCTTATGCAAGGGACAGTAAGATCAGCGGCAGCTTGCAACAAATGGTGGATTGAAGATATATTAGGCAGCAAAGACTTTGGGGCTGAGCAAGACAATATTAAAGCAGATAATCTAGGCAACAATAATTTACTGTTTTTCCCACACTTGACTGGAGATAAGTTGGTTTATGGAGACACATTGATAAAAGGATCGTTTTTAGGAATAAGCATAGATACCACAAGAGAGCAGATGACACAGGCAGTACTAGAAGGAGTAGCCTTTGCTTTAAAAGATGTCCTTAACATGTATAAATCAATCGGGATAAACATTGATGGAGTAAGAGTTACAGGAGGTGGCTCAAAAAGTGATCTGTGGATTAAAATCATATCAAATGTATTGGGAATAACACTTAAAAAGCAGAGTTCTTATGCGGGTCCGGGTTATGGCGTAGGAATGCTTGCAATGTATGGGTGTGGCGAGTATGGGTCAATTCAGGAGATCATAGATATGAATGTGTGCGTGAAAGAAAAAGCTGAACCGGAGATTCTCTTAACGAGATTGTATGAAGAGAAGTATGGAGTTTATAAAAGGATATATCCAGCGTTAAAAGATATATTTGAAGAAATTTAAATTTAATGGGTAAATAGTTGAATTATGGAGGTGCAAAAATGACTAGTTCTAAGTGTGCTCTTTGCGACTCAAAATTAAGGTTTATGAAAATGAAATTTGATGGTGGCTATGTATGTAAGAAATGCTATGCGATAGTTAGTAGAAATTTTACAGAAACTATAGTCAAAAAAAAATATGATGAGCTACTCAGTTATTATGAGGACTACAAAAGAAACAGGACTAACTTGGGTGAGTTTGAGATATCTAAAAAAATTGCAGATCTGATGCTTGTTGATTATAAAAATAAAAAGATATGTTTGCCAAATAACAGAAGGATGTATGGAAGTGATTCGCATCCTGAAATTTTTGGATTTTCTGAAATATTTAAATTTGAACTGAAAGAAAACAATAAAATTATAGATATAAATAGATTTAAGTCAGATAAAAAAATTAAAGACAAAAACGAAATAGTAAATGAATTGGAAATAATTGTTTTTACAGATAGAATTGAAAATATCAAGAAAAGCATAAAAATATTAACATCTCCGGTCAGGAAATCTAGCTTTGCATATAGAAGATCTATCGAATTTGCTACAGAAATTATCGGTGAGTTAGATAAAGCTTTGTCTTCTTGAGTATTTTATAGGCACATTGGTCTATTTTATATTAGCATTTGAGGATATGGCTTGTTTGGTTTAATAACATTTATGGATATGAGAGGATGAATTATATGAAATTAGTTAATGGGTATGATTTAATAAAATATGCTAGTGAAAATTCGTATATATTACCAGCGCTTAATACGACAAATTTAGAAATGACCAATGCGATTGTAGAAGGTTTATCAGAGGCAGGAATCCCTGGCTTTGTTCAG
Source organism: Eubacteriaceae bacterium (assembly GCA_003446375.1). Taxonomy (GTDB): domain Bacteria; phylum Bacillota; class Clostridia; order Eubacteriales; family Alkalibacteraceae; genus Alkalibacter. Next base: position 4,313 of record DMAW01000049.1, read on the forward strand.
ATATCGTCAAACAACCTAAAATTGTCAAACGCTAAAGTGATAGCAGATATGCTGAAAAGCAAGATGGAAAAATACGACATTCCAATTGCATTACATCTGGATCATGGGAAGAGCTTCGAAGATGTTAAAGCCTGTGTAGATGCAGGATTCACATCGATTATGATAGATGCATCGCATTTAGATTATGAAGAGAATATAAAAATGGTAAGAAAATGCGCTGACTATTGCCATTTCTATAATATACCTGTGGAAGCAGAGCTAGGCACCATTGAAGGGAAAGAAGAAGATATCATCAATGGAGATGGATCTAAGACTAATCCTAATCTAGTTTTAGATTTTGTCACACGGTCTGGTTGTGATACGTTGGCAGTATCTGTAGGGAATGTACACGGAATAGATTTAGAGCCTACAATAGATTTAGAATTGTTGGAAAAAATATCAAAGATATCTCCTGTTCCGCTCGTGCTGCATGGTGGATCAGGGATACCATATGAACTGATTATTGAAGCTAAAAAATTCAATTTAATTAAAATAAATATTGCTTCTGAATTGAGAAATGAATTTATTAAGACTTTTGGGCGTGCGTATTCGGATAATCCTAATGAAGCAGATTTAATAGCAGTAAGCCTTTTAGCAAAAAATGCTGTAAAGAACCTCGTTGTAAAAAAAGCTATGGGAATAAACTACATATAAATCTCAATAAGCAAAATATGAATAAATGAAAGTAAAAATGCAGCTTATAAAAATTATGTGATTTTTAGCTGTATTTTTACGTGTAAAAATAAGATATTTGATACGTGTTTTCATTGACAAAGCTATAAGGCTCCTGTATCATGGTAATAATAAAAAAATTACTTTTAACTTAGTACGAGATGCTAGGAAGGTATGCATAAATCCAACGAACTTAAAGTTTATGTCTTAAGACCAAGATATATTCGTGTTTATTATGCCTTCTCATGTTTTTGGGAAGGTTTTTTTTCGAAATAAAACGAACGGAGTTGAACCAATGAATAAGACCAGACACTTGATCGAACCGAGAGACTTTACCATAGAGGAACTGGATGAACTATTCAGACTGGCAGATAATATAATTGCAAGCCCAAAGGAATACTTGGATGTTTGCAAAGGAAAATTATTAGCCAGTCTTTTTTTTGAGCCTTCGACGAGAACCAGGTTCAGTTTTGAATCGGCAATGCTTAGGCTAGGGGGACAAGTAATAGGATTTGACGACCCAAATGCATCATCTACCTCCAAGGGAGAGACTCTAGCAGACACCATAAGAACAGTTGGGTGTTATGCGGACATAGCAGTAATCAGGCATCCCAGAGAAGGTACGGCAAAGCTGGCATCAAAGTATTCTCCGCATATGCCGGTCATAAACGCCGGAGACGGAGGACATCAGCATCCTACCCAGACCCTTACCGATCTTCTGACTATAAGACATTACAAAAAGAGATTTGACAACCACGTGATAGCAGTCTGTGGCGACCTTAAGTTTGGAAGAACCATACACTCTTTGGTTAAGGCCATGAGCAGGTACGAAAACGTAAAATTCATATTTATATCTCCGGATGAGCTTAAGATGCCGAGCTACATTTTAGACGAGCTTCATGATACGGCATACACTCAAACTGACAACTTAGAGATGGTTATAGACCAAGCTGACATACTCTACATGTCCAGGGTGCAAAGAGAGAGGTTTGTAAGCGAAGAAGAGTATGAGAGACTAAAAGACTATTACGTCTTGGACAATGTAAAGCTGCAAAACGCAAAAGAGGATATGATAATAATGCATCCGCTGCCAAGGGTAAACGAAATATCAGCTGAAGTAGATGATGATCCGAGAGCTGTTTATTTTGAGCAAGCCAGATTTGGGATGTACGTACGGATGGCACTGATAATGAAGCTTTTGGAGTTGGAGGTATGAGAATGATAAATGTGTCGAAGATCAAAAAAGGCATTGTTTTAGACCACATAAGCCAAGGGCAGGGCTACAAGATATTTTCACAACTAAAGCTAGACGAAATAAAAGATGTAGTTGTGCTCTTAAGGAACATTCCCAGCAACAAGATGGGGAAGAAAGATCTTATTAAGATAGAAACAGACATACCGCTAGATCTTACTGTTTTAGGTCTTATAGACCCTGATATAACCATCAATATAATAGAAAATGGAGAACGGGTGGACAAGATAAAGCTTAAGCTTCCCCAAAGAGTCACAGGGATACTTAAATGTAAAAATCCCAGGTGCATAACCCAATATGAAAAGGTAAAAGACATTGATTTTATCTTGGCTGATCCAAAGAAGAGAACCTACAGATGTGAATACTGTGATTCCCATACAGCCCTTTAGGAGGAAATATGATAATAACAAATGTAAATTTAGTAGACAGCGACAAAGCTTTAAAAGGAAGCGTAATAATAAAGGATGGAATCATAAAGGAAGTGACTGAAGAAGCCATAGGTTTAGCCGAAGGAGTAATAGACGGAAAGGGCATGACCCTTATGCCTGCATTTATAGACATGCATGCTCATCTAAGGGAACCGGGATATGAATACAAAGAAGATCTTCGGACTGGCATGAGCGCCGCTCTAAAAGGCGGGTTTGTACATTTATGTGCTATGGCCAATACAAATCCCGTGATGGACGATGAACAAAAGATATCAAAAATAATGCAAAGATCCGAAAAGCTTAATCTTTGCGATCTTACGCAGGTAAGTGCCGTAACAAAAGACTTTGAGGATGATAATGCTTCATTTGTAGATTTTGAAAAAATTAGGCCGCTCACCAAGATGTTTTCAAATGACGGAAAGAACATGGGAGATGAAGAGGCGATCAAGAAGGCCTTGGCTAAATCTGAGGAGCTGGATTTCATACTTTCCTGCCACTGTGAGCCTGAGACTGAAATGGTAGAAAAATATATTGAGGCTGCAAAGGAAACAGGGGGTAATTTGCATATATGCCATATAAGTTTAAAATCTACACTGGACGCAATAGCTAAGGCCAAAAATGATGGTATAACAATAACCTGCGAGGTTACTCCGCACCACGTCTTTGATTATGGCTTAGACTATAAGGTAGCGCCACCATTTGCTGCCAAAGAAGATGTAGAGGCGCTATTAGACGGAGTAAAAGCCGGCTTGATTGATGTTTGCGCAACTGATCATGCGCCTCACAGCTTCGAGGACAAGGAAAAAGGAATGCCGGGAATATCAAATATAGAATATGCATTTTCAGCTTACTATGGGATTTTTAATAAAAAGGGCATAGGGCTGTCAAGGTTAAGTCAGATGCTAAGCAATAAGCCTGCAAAGATGCTGGGGCTTAATATGGGTAAAATCGATCCCGGCATGGAAGCCAACCTGGTGCTGGTGGACTTAGAAGAAGAATACGAAATCGATCCGGCAAGATTTTTGTCAAAGGGGAGAAATACTCCATTTGCAGGACGAAAGGTAAAGGGCAAAATCCTTATGACTATGAAAAGGGGAGAAATCAAGTATGATAATAGATAAACTTTATAATCAAGCGAAGAGAAAAAGCCCGGTTTGCCTGGGCCTTGATACAGATGAAAGCTATTTGCCAAAGTGCATAAGCGATCTTGACGAAAGGATTGCAGATAAGATATTTAAGTTTAACAAAGACATAATAGATCATACAAAAGATATTGTATCCTGCTACAAGGTTCAGATAGCATACTACGAAGCTCTCGGACTCGAAGGGATGATTGCTTACGCAAAGACCATGGATTATATAAGAAAAAGCGAATCTATTTCTATCGGAGACATAAAAAGAGGTGACATCGCTGCGACGGGAGAGAAGTACGCCACGGGACATTTTCAAGGAGACTTTGAAGCGGATATAATTACAGTGAATGGATATATGGGAGAAGATGCCATATCGCCATTTTATCCGTATCTTAAAGAAAAAAACAAGGGACTTTTCGTGCTGTTGAGGACTTCAAACAAAAGCGCGGTGGATCTTCAGGATGTAGAGGCGGGCAAAAGAAAAGTATATCTTCATATGGGAGACCTTATAAAAAAATGGGGAGAAGAATTTATAGGAGAAAGCGGATTTAGCTCCATAGGATCGGTCGTGGGATTAACCTATCCGGAAGAGTTCTATATGCTGTCAAAAACATATCCGAACATGTTTTTTCTAGTGCCTGGATACGGCGCTCAAGGTGGCACTGGAGAAGATCTGTCAAAAGTATTGAAGGAAAGCGCCTGTGCGGTAGTCAACTCTTCTAGAGGGCTTATAACTGCCCACAAGAACAAGACGGAAGATACGGATTATGCACAGCATATCAGAAACGCCACTTTGGCAATGAAGGAGGATATAACCCGTTGGCTGTAATTATCGAAAATAAAAACCTGGGAGACGGAATGTTTCTCATGAAAACGGATTGTACAAAAAAATCAACCCCTGGACAGTTCTACATGGTCAGGGGATGGGACAGATACCCTCTTCTTTCAAGGCCCATAAGCATTTTTGACTGGGACGGCATGACGACGAGCTTCTTGTACAGAGTCGTAGGAGAAGGAACTGAGATCTTGTCGAAAATGACAAAGGGCATGGAGGTAACGCTTCACGGCCCATACGGAAATGGATTCCCGGATATCTTAGAAGATACCGTCACGTTGATAGGTGGGGGAATAGGAACTGCCCCGCTTTATCATACTGCAAAGGAACTCAGAAAAAGGGATCCAAAGAAAAACATCAAGCTTTATCTGGGTTTTGAAAATAAAAGCGACGCGGCAAAAGCATTTGAAGAGCTAGATGCCCAGGTCATAGTGCGCTGCGGCGGATATATAACAGATCACGTGGACTACGAAAACGCGGGAACCATACTTACCTGCGGTCCGGAGATAATGATGAAGACGGCATATGAAAGATCAAAGCCTTACGAGTCAAAGGTATACGTATCTATGGAAAAGAGAATGGCATGCGGCGTTGGAGCGTGTTTGGGGTGCACATGCAAGACTGAAGGCGGAAACAAGAGGACCTGTAAGGAAGGCCCTGTATTTGAGGGAGGTGAAGTATTCTTTGAGTAGGCTCGTTACGAAACTGGTTGGTTATGAAATGAAAAATCCGGTGATAGCTGCATCGGGAACATACGGATACGGAGAAGACTATAAAGGCTACTATGAACCTGATGTTTTAGGGGGGATATCCTCAAAGGGGCTCACCTTAAATCCAAAACAGGGAAACGAAGGGATAAGGCTTTGGGAGACTCCAAGCGGTCTTTTAAACAGCATCGGACTTGAAAATCCTGGAGTAAAGGCTTTTGCGCAAGGCAGCATTTCGAAGATGAAAAAAATAAATTCCATGTTGATAGTAAATTTAGGTGGAGACAACTTAGAAGAATATCTGGAAGGGGCGAGCATTCTTAATGACTGGGATATTGACCTTATAGAACTTAACATATCATGTCCAAACGTAAAAGCTGGCGGCATGGCATTTGGGATGCAGTGCGAAAGCGCGGGACTTATTACCCGGGAAATAAAAAAAATAAGCAGGCATCCTGTTATGGTAAAGCTTTCGCCAAATGCTCCAAGTATATCAGATATTGCGATTTCATGCGAGGAAAACGGAGCGGATGCGGTGTCTTTGGTAAATACCTTTCAAGGCATGGCGATAGACATCAGAAACAAAAGAGCAGTTTTCAATAATGTGTATGCAGGACTTTCAGGACCTGCAATAAAGCCTATAGCGCTGCGGATGGTACATCAGACTGCAAAGGCCGTGTCCATACCGGTAGTTGGACTTGGAGGCATAAGCACCTGGCAGGATGCGGTGGAATTTATAATGGCAGGAGCTACGGCCATTCAGATAGGCACCGGAAATTTCCCCAATCCGAATCTAGGCAAAGAGATAGCAGAAGGCCTTGAGAAATACTGCGAGGATAACGGGTTTAAAAACATTTCAGAGATAAGAGGAATCATATAAATAAAGGCCATAACATATAATTCAGGAGGTATAGCGAATGGAAAATCAGGTAATAGAGATATTAAAGGAAACAGAAGCATTTTTGGAGGGGCACTTTCTCTTGTCATCGGGAAAGCACAGCAAAGGGTACGTTCAGTGTGCAAAGGTGTTAAGATTTCCGGATAAGGCAGCCAAAGTCCTTGAGCCTGTAGTTAATAAGATAAAAGACCTTGGAATAGAAAAAGTGGTAGGCCCGGCAATGGGCGGAGTAATAGTATCTTATGAACTAGGAAGACAGCTTGGAAAAGAAGCGGTATTTACCGAGAGAAAAGACGGAATGATGGAGCTTAGAAGAGGGTTTGAAATTAAAAAAGGTGAAAAAGTCATAATTGCAGAAGATGTGGTGACTACAGGAAAATCCACCATAGAGACAAAAGAAGTATTAGAGGCTCTTGGAGCTGTTGTGTTGGGAGTCGCATGCATAGCAGACAGAAGACCTGAAGGGGTAGAAGTCGGTATGCCTGTATACAGCGCCGTGAAGCTTAACATAGAAACATTTGATGCTGAAGAATGTCCGGCCTGTAAGGCTGGAGAGCCTGTAGTCAAGCCTGGCAGCAGGGGAAACATGTAATTGGAGGGTAAAATGAGAGCATATTTGCAATTAGAAAACGGCATGATATTTGAAGGCACGGCTTTTGGAAAGATTCAGGAGATTTCTGGCGAGGTCGTCTTCAATACAGGGATGACTGGCTATCAAGAGCTTATGACAGACCCATCATATTACGGTCAGATCGTTACCATGACCTATCCACTGATCGGCAACTACGGAATCAACTTGGAAGACTTCGAATCAGACGGCCCTAAAATCAGGGCTCTTATAGTGAGAGAAAGAGCGAAAAGCCCCAGCAACTTCAGGTGCGAGATGGACCTAGACAGCTACCTTAAGTACAGCGGAGTGACGGGTCTTGAAGGTATAGACACCAGGGCACTGACAAAGACGATTAGGGAAAAAGGGACCATGAAGGGGGTAATAACCACCAGGATGCTCACAGCTACAGAGCTTAAGAGAAAACTTGCTTCTTACGACAACTCAAAAGCAGTGTACAATGTAAGCACAAAGGAAAGCTATACTGTAGAAGGCACAGGAAAGCACGTTGCCGTGATGGATTTTGGAATCAAGAACAATATAATCGAATCTTTCAAGGAAAAAAATTGCAAGGTAACAGTTTTTCCTGCAACTGCAAGCTGGCAAGAGGTTTTAGAGGTAAATCCGGATGGCGTGTTTTTGTCTAATGGTCCTGGAGATCCCAAGGATTATGGCGATATTGTAGAAAACGTAAAGATCCTTATCGACAAAAAGCCTACTATAGGAATTTGTCTCGGGCATCAGCTAATTGCCCTTGCCCTTGGAGGAGAGACTCAGAAGCTGAAATTCGGACACAGGGGATGCAACCATCCCGTAAAAGACATCAAACAGGACAAGGTATATATAACAAGCCAAAATCACGGTTATGTGGTTACCAAGGTGCCTGATAGCATGGAGGTAACCCATGTGAGCATGAACGATGATAGCATAGAGGGGCTTAGACACAAGGAAAAGCCGGTGATGAGCGTTCAATTTCATCCGGAAGCTTCCCCGGGGCCATCGGATTCTGATTATATATTTGAACATTTCATAGAAGTATTGGAGGAGGTGGGTCAAGGTGCCTAAAAGAGAAGATGTAAAAAAAGTATTGGTCATAGGTTCGGGACCCATTGTAATCGGGCAGGCGGCAGAGTTTGATTATTCCGGAGCTCAGGCGTGTCAAAGCTTAAAAGAAGAAGGGGTAGAGGTAGTACTGATAAACTCGAATCCTGCGACGATAATGACAGATAGAGAAGTTGCGGACAAGGTATATATCGAGCCCATAACCTTGGAATACGTCGAAAAGATAATAGCAAGAGAGCGACCTGACAGCCTTTTGGCAGGAATGGGCGGGCAGACGGGACTTAATATGGCAATTGAGCTATTCGATAAAAAAATCCTGGAAAAATACGACGTAAAAGTAATAGGAACTTCCATAGAATCCATCAAAAAAGGCGAGGACAGAGAAGAATTCAGAGCTTTGATGGATGAGATAGAGCAACCGGTAATAGAGAGCAAGACTGTAAACAGCTTGGAAGAAGCTAAGAGCTATGCAATAAGTATTGGCTATCCTGTAGTAGTAAGGCCGGCTTATACACTTGGTGGAGCAGGTGGAGGAATTGCAGAAACGGAAGAAGAGCTTGTCTCTATAGCCTCTCGAGGCCTCCAGCTAAGTAGAGTAAGCCAAGTGCTTATCGAAAAGAGCATAAAGGGTTGGAAGGAAATAGAGTATGAGGTGATGAGGGATTCCAAGGGAAACTGCATCACAGTGTGTAACATGGAGAACATCGACCCTGTAGGAATACATACGGGAGACAGCATAGTAGTGGCGCCAAGCCAGACGCTAAGTGACAAGGAGTATCAGATGCTCAGAAAAGCATCTCTAGATATACTCGAAGCAGTAGGAATCGAAGGAGGCTGCAACGTGCAGCTTGCCCTTGATCCCCATAGCTTCAAATATGCAGTAATCGAGATAAATCCAAGGGTAAGCCGTTCTTCGGCTCTTGCTTCCAAAGCCACAGGATATCCTATCGCTAAGGTAGCTGCAAAGATAGCTCTTGGGTATGGCTTGGATGAGATAAAAAACGCGGTTACAAAAAAGACGTTCGCTTGCTTTGAGCCAAGCCTTGACTATGTCGTAATAAAGATACCCAAGTGGCCTTTTGACAAGTTCTATGGTGCTGACAGAAAACTTGGAACGAAGATGATGGCTACGGGAGAAATCATGGCTATCGGAAACAACTTTGAAAGCGCATTCTTAAAAGGCTTGAGATCTCTTGAGATCAAAAAGTACGCATTAGACCACAAGGGTGCAAAGGAGCTTACTTTAGCAGAACTTAAGGAAAAGGTGCTGTATCCAAATGATGAGAGGATGTTCTATCTGGCAGAGATGCTTAGGTGGGGATACGATATGCACAAGCTTTCAAAAGATACGGGCATAGACATATTCTTCCTAGACAAGATCAAGTGGATAGTAGATCAAGAGGAAGAGCTTAAAACGATGGATGTAGACCAGCTAACAAAAGAGAAGCTGACGATGTTGAAGCAAAAAGGGTTTTCAGACAAGGGCATAGCGGATCTTCTTAAGACTGAGCCTAATCACATATATGAGCTTAGGAGAATGTGGGATATAATAGCTTCTTATAAAATGGTAGATACTTGTGCAGGAGAATTCGAGGCGCTTACTCCGTATTACTACTCTACTTACGACAAGGAAGACGAAGTGGTATGCAATAGCGGCAAAAAAGTCATGGTAATAGGCTCCGGCCCTATAAGGATAGGCCAGGGAATAGAGTTTGACTACTGCAGCGTCCACTGCGTTAAGGCTCTTAGAGATATGGGAATCGAGACTATAATAGTAAACAACAACCCGGAAACGGTAAGCACCGACTTTAATATTTCAGACAAGCTCTACTTTGAGCCTTTGACGGAAGAGGATACCTACAACATCATTGAAAAGGAAAAACCGGATGGCGTGATATTGCAGTTTGGAGGCCAGACGGCCATAAAGCTGGCTAGATTCTTCAAGGAGATGAACGTGCCTATACTGGGAACAGATCCTGATTCAATAGACGAATCGGAAGATCGTGAAAAGTTTGAAGATATACTTGAGAAGCTGAATATCGATCGCCCTAAAGGCAAGGGGGTCTGGAACATGGAAGAAGGCATGAAGTGGTCAAGCCAACTTGGATATCCTGTTTTGGTTAGGCCTTCATACGTTCTTGGAGGACAGGGAATGGAAATCTGCTACGATGACAGCGAGCTTGAGTTTTACCTCAAGGACGCATTTGAAAAGGACGGGAAAAATCCTGTTTTGATAGACAAGTACATCGAAGGGATGGAAATAGAGGTAGACGCCATATGTGATGGAGAGGACATCCTGATTCCCGGCATAATGGAGCATCTCGAGCGAGCAGGGATCCATTCGGGAGATAGCATCAGCATTTATCCTCCTGTAAACATAACTGATGCAATAAAGGAAAAGATCCTTGACTACACAAAAAAAATGGCTGTAGCCTTAAGGGTAAAAGGAATGGTAAACATTCAGTTTATCGAAAACGACGGAGAGCTTTACATAATAGAGGTAAACCCAAGATCCAGCCGTACCGTACCGTACATCAGCAAGGTAACGGGAGTTCCTGTCATCGATATAGCCACCAAGGTAATGATGGGCGAAAAGCTTAAAGACATGAAATACGGCACTGATGTTTATCCTGAAGCCAAGCTCACGTGCGTGAAGGTTCCGGTATTTTCGACTGAGAAGCTTCCAAAGGTAGAGGCCAGCCTGGGTCCTGAGATGAGATCCACCGGAGAGGTGTTAGGCGTTGGCGAAAACTTTAAAGAAGCCCTTTACAAAGGACTGATTGCAGCTGGTGTGGACATGTCTGCAAGAAAGAGGAAGGTCGTAGCAACAGTAAGGCCTAAAGACAAGGAAGAGTTCATGCCCCTTGCCAAAAAGATGGCGGAAATGGGATATGAATTCTATGCTACTGAAAATACGGCTAAAAGACTAGATGCAATGGGGATAAAGGCTTCAAGGATCAATAAGATCGAAGAAGGCTATCCGACTATAATAGACGTAATCAGAGAGCAAGGAATCGACATGGTCTTTAATACTCCTACAAAAGGCAACGACTCGAAGAGAGATGGATTTGCTATAAGAAGGACTGCGATAGAATCATCAGTAGAGCTTATGACAAACTTAGATAAGGCTGCAGCGATGATAGACATACTCCACGAGAAGATTTCAGAAAAAAAGACAGATGTATACGAACTTTCAGAATACGGAAAGTAAAAGATGTTATGTAGACCAAAGTCTATATCAGGCTTTGGTTTTTTTATTGAATCTAGCAGACGGTTTAACATCGAATAAAAACAACTAAATTTAAATACGGGTAATAAATTATAAATCACCGGTGAGATATATTTTAGCCTATTGAAAATATATTCAATATTGAAAATACTTTATAAGAGAGCTAAGATAAAAATGTAGATGTGTAGTCAAACCATTAACTGGGAGGGAAAAGTATGAATGATCTAAGCTTTGGTTTTCCGGAAGTAAGCATGGCAAAAGACGACATAATAGCGACATATTACATTGAGACTGATTCGTCCGACATATTAAAGTACGTAGTTGCTATAGCCGAGGAGCAGACAACCAGCACGTGGACGGCAGTGCCGGGAGAGCACGACAAGATAAGAAGGAAGCATACCGGAAAGGTAGTTGGCGTTTATGCTTTGCCTGATTATGAATTCGTCGTGCCAAAGGAAGAGATAAACAGAAAGTATGTAGTGCAGATAGCTTTTCCTTCAATAAATTTTGATCCGCAGATACCCATGCTCTTATCTTCGGTCATAGGAAATATCGCTCAAATTCCATATTTGAAACTTATGGACATAGCTTTTCCCGAATCTTGGATAAGCGGGTTTAAGGGACCAAAGTTCGGCATAGAAGGAATCAGAGATTTGCTGGGTGTGAAAGAAAGACCCTTTGTAAACAACATGATAAAGCCTGATATCGGGTGGACTCCTGAAGAAGGAGCTAAAATGGCTTATGAAGTCGCCGTGGGAGGAGGGGATTTCATAAAAGATGATGAGCTTTTGCCTGGAAACCCCGTATACTGTCCCTTGGAAGACAGAGTAAAAGCCATAATGGCGGCCATTAAAAGAGCCGATGAAGAAACCGGTGAAAAAACATTATACACTCCAAATATTACCGATGATATAAGCAAGCTAAAAGACAATGCTTACAGAGCAATTGAAGCAGGAGCCAATGCGCTTATGATGAACTTTTATACAGTGGGATTTTCAGCTGCAAAGATGATTGCAGAAGATCCTAACATAAATGTTCCTATAATGGCCCACATAGATTTTTCGGGTACTACATTTGGTTCTCCTTATCAAGGGATAAGCTCTCCCTTGTTAGTTGGCAAATTGGCTAGGATGTGCGGTGCGGACATGCAGATTATCACTAGCCCATATGGGAAATTCCCTGTTGTAAAGAGCAAGTGCCAGCAACAGGTCTTAATGGCGAGACAAGAGCTTTTTGGAATAAAGAGAATGCTGCCGCTGTTGTCCGGAGGAATGACCCAAGGGGCGGTTCCTCAAACAATGAAGGAGCTGGGCACAGATATTTGTTTAGCGGCAGGTGGAGCGATTCACGGTCATCCAATGGGCGCTACAGCAGGTGCTAAGTCTATGAGACAAGCAATAGAAGCGACCATGCAAGGCATCAGTCTTAGAGAGTACGCAAAAGATCATAAGGAGCTTTCTGCCATAGTGGACTCATGGGGCAAGGAAGATGTATCTGAGTACTTTGATTTGAAAAAATAAAATGCAATTGCAAGGCACATGGTGCGGTTATCAAACTGTGTGCTTTGCTCATTCTGGGAGGAGAGAGGCTAATGAAGGCGGCATTATTGTACGGACCTGAAGATTTAAGGATAGAAGATGTAAAAAAGCCGAAATGCAAAAAAGAAGAGATGTTGATTCGTGTTCGAGGAGTCGGCCTTTGCGGGTCGGATATCAGAACGATAATCCATGGACATCACAGGCTTGAGTATCCGCAAATACTAGGTCATGAAATTGCTGGAGAGATAACCGAAATAGGAGAAAGCGTTAAAGGTTTTTCTGTGGGGGAAAGAGTATACGTATCGCCCCTTGTTCCTTGTTATGAGTGCCCAGCATGTAAAAGAGGTTGGCTCGGACAATGTGAAAACCTTACAGTGCCGGGCACTACTATACCCGGAGGATTTGCCGAATATATGATAGTGACAGAAGATATAATAAAAAAGGGTCAGGTAATCAAGATGCCTGGGGATATGGATTATGAAGAAGCTGTTATGACTGAGCCGCTTTCATCAGTGTTTTCATGTCAAGAATATGCCAATGTAACTTTGGGAGATACGGTAGCAGTCATAGGCATGGGACCAATAGGATGTCTTCAGCTTGAACTTGCAAAATTAAGAGGCGCAAAAAGAGTAATAGCTATAGAGCCTTCAAAAATAAGGCTAGATAAGGCTCTTGGTTTTGGAGCAGACTATGTAATCAATCCCTTAGAGGAAGACCCGGTGAAAAAAGTCAGGGAAATAACGCAGGGGTGGGGGGCAGAAGTAGTAATATCTGCAAACCCCAGTACTAAAGCCCAAGACCAGGCTATTAAAATGGCTTGCAAAAGGGGAAAGGTCGTTTTTTTTGGCGGCGTTCCAAAGGGCGAGATGACGTTGATAGACAGCAACTTCGTACATTATGAACAGATAACTATCTTAGGACATTTTGGCTACGATCATATGCAAAATGCAAGGTCTTTCGATTTGATAGCAGATAAAAAAATAAAAGCGAAGAGATACGTAACCCATGTCATGCCTCTTGAAGAAATCATGAAAGGTCTTGAGTTGGCAAGAAGTGGCGAGGCGATAAAAGTCGTGTTGAAACCTTAGCTTTCTAAAAAGGTGTAATTTATACCTAAATGGGGTATAATATATCCATGATGAACACGGAGGTTGGAAATGATAAAGTTATTGGCCTTGGATATTGACGGAACCCTCATAAGGGAAGACAATAAAATAAGCGCGGTTGTAAAGGAATCGATCCTTAAAGCCTGTAATAATGGAGTTAAGGTCGTTTTGCTGTCAGGAAGAAACTACTTCGGAATGAAAGAATATATCCGGGAACTTGGACTAAAAGGAATTGCAGCATCTGCAAATGGAGCTGAAATAGTAAGCATTGAAGAAGAAAGTGTAATACACCAACAGACGATACCCTACGATATAGCTAAGTCCGTGGTGGAAAAAAGCGTGTCGGTGGGCACGGTGCCGATCAATTTTTCTAACTTAAGGGTGTATACGAAGGGCTTTGATTCTCTGCCGCGAGATTATATAAAGGCTCTCAATCAGGAGTTTCATTATATAGAGGATATATACGAAAATTTAAAAAATTATCCTTCTGCAAAGTTGATGCTTGTTGGAGCGAGGGAAAAGCTTGCCTTTATAAAAGACTTTTCTCAGACAAGCTATGGTGATTGCATAAATGCGGATTACAGCATGGAGACTTTGCTGGAAGTTTATTCGAATAAGGCGGACAAGGGCAAGGCCCTAAAATATATAATGGAGCATTATCAAATTTTAAAAGAGGAGACCATGTGTATAGGAGATTCGGAAAACGACATACCTATGTTCAAATCTGCGGGAATATCCGTAGCTATGGGAAATGCATCTGAAAATGTAAAACTAAATGCCATGGAGATTACTGATCATGTCGAAAATGACGGCGTGAAGCTTGCATTGGAGAAACACGTATTTGAAAGGATTTAAAAGAGGTGAGATGATGATAAAATTACTTGCGATAGATATCGATGGCACATTGATAAATTTTGAAAGACCGAACATATCAAAAAAGGTAAAAAATACGGTAATGGCGGCAAAAAGACTTGGGGTATATGTAGTCTTGATATCAGGCAGAAATTACTACAGCATGAAGCGATACCTTGAAGATCTTGGAATTGAAGAGTACGGAATCACCACAAACGGCGGTATAGTGCTGGACCTTAAGACAGGAAAGGCTATAATCGAAAATGAAATGAAGAAAGACATTGCTTTACGGGTTTATAAAAAACTTGAAGAAGAGAACATACCATACAGCCTTTTTGCAGGTCTTAATGTATACGTATCAGAAAAGCATCGCAACCAGCCGACCATTGAGCTATTGGCAAAGGAGAAAGACAACGTAATTGTGGTTGATGACATGGAGAAATTCATCTTAGAAAATAAAATGAACAAGTTTATGTTTATGGATGAGGATCATACGCTGGATGCTCTTAGAGACTATTTTGAGGAAAAGTACGGAGATTGCGTAAATGTTGAATACGGATTTGAAAAGCATATGGAGATTTATCCTAAATGCTTAAACAAGGGAATGGCCCTCGAAGCTCTGGCGGAGCAGCTGGAAATACCTATGGATGAGGTAATGGCCATAGGGGATGCAGAAAATGATATATCAATGCTTGAAATTGCAGGCATAGGAGTAGCAATGGGAAATGCAATAAAAAACGTCAAAGATCATGCGGATTATGTAACGAAATCAGTGGATGAAGACGGTGTCGCATATGCAATTGAAAAATTTATCATAAAAAAGTGCTGCAATGAAGATGGGGAAGCTGTTTGAATTAGAACATGAGCACCGGATATTCAAGTCCGGTGTTTTTTATTTATTGACAACTCATTTAAATGGGTATAGTATAATAATATATAAAACAAATAGGAATAGTAGCAAATGAGGTGAAAGCATGAAAATATCTACAAAAGGAAGATATGGAATTAGGGCGATGGTGGATCTGGCGGTTTATTCTGCAGGAGATCACGTTCCCTTAAGCAATGTTGCCCAGAGGCAGAAAATATCAAATAATTACCTTGAGCAGGTCTTTTCAACCTTGCGAAAAGCGGGATTGGTTAAAAGCGTAAAAGGCGCTCAAGGAGGCTATCTCCTTGCTAAGGATCCATCTGAGATAACTGCAGGGATGATATTAAGCACACTGGAGGGTGACCTTTCAGTCATTGATGAAAGCAAGGAGGCTGAGTCTCAAAAGGACAGCATCCAGTATTATTTAAAGGATCATCTATGGCAAAAGATAAATCTTAGCATAGAAGATGTAGTAAAGGCTGTGACTTTAGAAGAATTGGCTCAAGGGTACAAGGCTTCTGTTGGAGAATCAGCATTGATGTATTATATATAAATAGAGCATAACGAGGAGGGAAGCTTATGGATTTTTCCACAAAACTTATAAGAAATGGCTTTGAAACAGATAAATATACCGGAGCGCTGAGCATTCCGATTTATCAGGCCTCTACCTATAGCCAAAGAAGCTCTGATTGCGATGGGGAATATGAGTATGCAAGATCACAAAATCCCACTAGAGAAGCTTTGGAAAAGACAATTGCTTTGCTGGAAAATGGAACTAACGGATATGCCTTTTCCAGCGGAATGGCAGCTACATCATCAGTTTTGTCCATATTCTCTCAAGGAGACCACCTGATTATTTGCAAGGACGTATACGGTGGAACTTTTAGGGTAGCAACTGGTCTTTTTCCCAATTTTGGCATCGAGATAACCTTTGTCGACATGACAGATATTAAAGAAATCAAAAAAAACATTAAACCAAATACTAAGGGGATATATTTAGAAACTCCTTCTAATCCTCTTATGAAGATAACGGATATCAAAGAGGTGGTATCCATCGCAAAAAATAAAGGCATGATAACCATGCTTGATAATACGTTTATGTCCCCTTACCTGCAAAGACCATTGGATCTAGGGGTAGACATAGTGATACACAGCGCCACCAAATTTATTGGAGGTCACAGCGACGTGCTCGGCGGACTGGTAGTAGTAAGGGATGATGATCTTGCCAAGAGAATAAAATTTGTACAGATGAGCTTTGGCGCAGTTTTGGGGCCGCAGGATTGCTGGCTGCTTTTGCGTGGACTTAAGACCCTTAAGGTAAGAATGGACTATCAGCAAGAAAGCGCCAAAAAAATTGCCTATTGGCTCTGTAGCCACGAGGCTGTTAAGAGAGTATACTATCCTGGTCTTGAAGAGCATCCGGGCAAAGAGGTTCATGATGGACAATCTTACGGACCCGGAGCGGTGCTGTCATTTGAAACGAAGACAGATGAAGCTGCAAGGAGCTTTTTAAATAAAGTAGAAAGCATCTTAGCTGTCAGCTTAGGTGGGGTAGAGACCATAGTATCATATCCGACTAAAATGAGTCATGGGGCAATGCCGAAAGAAGTCAAAAAAGATCTTGGCATAAGCGACAGGCTTATAAGAATATCTGTAGGACTAGAATATACTCAGGACTTAATCGCTGACTTTGACCGGGCGTTTAATTATTAGTAAACAGATAATGAAGATAATAAATGCGCTTGACAACGAGAACAATTGCAGATATAATAAAACATATAAAAACGATATGAATAATAATATATAAAACGAGGAGGAAAAAATAATGGCAAATATAGCAAAGAGCTTAGTTGATTTAATCGGAAATACCCCGTTGCTTCAGCTTAACAATTATAAAGAAGAAAGCGGTGCTCAGGCAGACATACTGGCAAAACTTGAGTATTTCAATCCGGCGGGGAGCGTAAAAGATCGTATAGGATATGCAATGATAAAGGACGCTGAAGACAAGGGTCTTTTAAACAAAGATTCTGTAATAATCGAACCTACAAGTGGAAATACGGGAATAGCTTTGGCATTTGTAGCCGCAGCGAAAAAGTATAAGCTGATCCTTACGATGCCTGAAACAATGAGTGTTGAGAGAAGGAATCTTCTTAAGCAGCTCGGTGCCGAACTAGTTTTGACTCCGGGTAGTGAAGGCATGAAAGGTGCTATCAACAAAGCAGATGAGCTTGCAAAAGAAAATGAAAATGCCATTGTGCTTCAGCAATTTAAAAATCCTGCAAACCCTAAGATACACAGAGAGACTACCGCTGAAGAAATCTGGCGGGATACAGATGGCAAGGTGGATATTTTTGTTGCAGGAATCGGGACAGGAGGAACCATCACGGGAGCAGGGGAAGAGTTAAAGAAAAAGAATCCTAATTTAAAAGTGATTGCTGTTGAGCCCTTCGATTCTGCGATACTTTCAGGAGAGAAACCGGGACCTCATAAAATACAAGGAATCGGTGCAGGATTTGTGCCGGATGTTTTAAATACAGAGGTTATAGACGAAATTGTTAAGGTTAAGAACGAAGATGCATTTGCAACTGCGAAGAAGGTAGCTTCTAGCGAAGGCTTGTTGGTAGGAATATCATCAGGAGCGGCCCTTCAAGCTGCCACAGAGATAGCAAATAGAGAAGAAAATAAAGGGAAGACAATAGTGGTGATCTTGCCGGATACAGGGGAAAGATACCTTTCCACTCCTCTTTTCCAAGATTAAAACAAAATATCAAAGCCTTGAGCAAAATATAATAATTAAGCTCAAGGCTTTTTAAGTGCAAGTAAATAAGGTATAATATACTTAATAAAGATTGGGAGAAAGCAAATGATGAGGCAAGCAAATAGAGAAGATTTGGAAGAGATAACGTCGATATATAATTATTACATAGAAAATTCTACTTCAGTATATCATTATTCATCGAAAAGTGAAGAAGAAATGAATGTTTGGTATACTCAAAAGGAAAAAGAGGGATTTCCGGTAATAGTAGAAGAACTAGATGGAAAAATAGCCGGTTTTGCGACTTATGGCCCTTATAGGCCCTTCGAAGGCTATAAAAAAACAATTGAACACTCGGTCTATGTAAATAAAGACTGCCATGGCAAAGGCTTTGGCAAGAAGCTATTAAATGCCATACTTCAAAAAGGCAAAGAGAGCGAGTACCATGTCGTAGTGGCGTATATAGATTCCGAAAATGAAATTAGCATAAGGCTTCACGAAAAAGAAGGTTTTGTACGATGCGGAACAATAAAAGAGGCGGGGTACAAATTCGGAAAGTACAGGGATCTTTTAATAATGGAAAAATTTCTATGACATATTTCTTGACCTGACATATATATACAAGTATATTGCTAAGTTTCATCATCAGTTCTTTTAGCATCAAAAGTCTGAGGATTTAGCTCAAAGATAGCTAAACTGACTTTTCAAATGCATAAAATACCGTCTATGAAAACGATAACAAGGGCTTGAGCAAACGCCATCATAATATAAAGGAGTGAGCTTACAAATGATTAAACTGAGCATAGATGATAATCAAGTGGAAGTGAAAAAAGGGACTACTGTCTTGGAAGCTGCAAAAATTCTAGGAATAAAGATTCCCACTCTTTGTCATCATCCGCATCTTGATCCGAGCCTTGGAGGATCTTGCAGGATGTGTCTTGTAGAAGTAGAAGGGATGAAGGCATTGTCTCCTTCTTGTGCATTGCCTGTTGCAGAAGGAATGGCAGTTAAAACTAAAAGCAAACGGGTGATACAGGGAAGGAGGATGGTCTTAGATCTTATTTTATCAAGACATCCTCTTGATTGCATGACGTGCGTATCTGCAGGCAACTGCAAATTGCAGGATTATTGCTTTGAATACGGAATAAAGGATTCTAGGTTCAGAAGCGGAGATGAAAAAAATTATCCGATTGACCAATCAAATAAATTTTATTTTTTTGACAAGAACAAATGCATATTGTGTGGAAAGTGTACAAGGATATGTTCAGAACTTCAGCACACCTATGCCATTACAATGAGCGGTAGGGGTTTTGATACCCATGTATCTCCACCTTTTGAAGATCCATTATCGGAGTCGACATGTGTGTCTTGCGGAAATTGCGTATCTGCTTGCCCCGTTGGGGCTTTGGTGTCCCGAAGAACAGAACGGTTCAGATACTGGGAGACAAACAGAGTCAAGACTACTTGTGCCTACTGCGGAGTAGGCTGCCAGATGGAACTTTTAGTAAAGGATAACAAGGTAGTAGAAGTTGCACCTGTAGATAGCAAGGCAAATAACGGCATGCTTTGTGTCAAAGGGAAGTTCGGATATAAATTCATAGATCATCCCGACCGGCTTAAAGCGCCATTGATAAAAAGAGAAGGTAAATTTATTGAGGTTAGCTGGGATGAGGCGTATAATTTGATAGCAGAAAAGATTTTTTCTGCAAAAGAAAAATTTGGATCTGATTCAATAGGAGGGCTCTCATCTGCAAGATGCACAAATGAGGAAAACTATTTGTTTCAAAAATTATTTAGAGCTGCCATCGGCACGAACAATGTGGACCACTGCGCCAGGCTTTGTCATGCATCTACTGTCGCAGGGCTGGCTGCCACCTTGGGAAGCGGAGCCATGACTAACAGCAACCTAGAAGTTTTGGGATCGGACCTTATACTTGTGACCGGATCTAATACCACGGAGACTCATCCGGTTATAGGAGCCCATATTAAACAAGCGAAAGCAAAAGGAGCCACACTTATAGTGGCTGAGCCAAGAGAGATTGAACTGGCGAAGACAGCAGATATTTTTCTGCAGATAAAACCGGGAACAAATGTAGCGCTCTTTAATGGAATGATGCATTTGATAATAAAAGAGGGACTTCAAGATAGACAATATATAAATGAGCGAACTGAAAATTATGCAGAACTGGAAAAGACAGTGGAAAGATATACCCCACAAGTCGTATCTGATATATGTGGCATAGACAAAGATGATTTAGCCAAAGCTGCAAGGATGTATGCAAAGGCGCAAAAAGCGGCTATTTATTATTCAATGGGAGTGACTCAACACTCTACAGGAACACAAGGGGTGATGTCGGTTTCGAATTTGGCACTTTTGTGCGGCAACATCGGCAAGGAGTCTGCGGGAGTAAATCCGTTAAGAGGGCAAAATAATGTTCAGGGAGCTTGTGACATGGGAGCTCTTCCGGGAGATTATCCAGGATATCAGAAGGTATTTGATCTAAAGGTGAAAGAAAAATTCGAAAAAGCCTGGGGAAGGACTCTCTCGGAAAAAGCAGGATTAACCGTGACAGAGATGATAAACGGTCTTTATGATGAAAGCATAAAGGTATTATATATAATGGGCGAAAATCCTGTAGTGTCGGATCCCGATACGAACCATGTAAAAGAAGCGCTTAAGAGAGCTGATTTCGTTATAGTTCAGGATATCTTCTTGACTGAAACAGCCGAATATGCAGATGTGATTTTGCCGGCAGCAACTTTTGCGGAAAAGAACGGCACATTTACCAATACGGAAAGAAGAATTCAAAGAATTAGAAAAGCAGTCGATCCGCCTGGAGATGCAAAACCTGACTGGATAATACTGATGGAGCTTGTAAACAGGCTTGGCTATGAGGCTTGTTACTGTGAAACAGAAGACATAATGAAAGAGATAAGCTCGTTGACGCCACAGTATGGAGGGATCTCCTATGATAGGATTGAAAAAGAAGGATTGCAGTGGCCTTGTCCCACAAGAGAACATCTAGGCACCAAGTTTCTGCATAAAGACAGGTTTGCCAGGGGAAAAGGGCTTTTTAAGCCTGCAGATTACATAAAGAGCGCTGAAAGCATAGATAAGGACTACCCATATATATTGACTACAGGAAGGATGCTCTATCACTATCACACCAGGTCTATGACTAAACGGGTAAAAGGAATAGATTTGCTATATCCTCAATCGTATATAGAGATTCACCCCGTTACGGCCAATAGATTAGATGTTGTTGATGGAGATAAGCTAAAAGTAACTTCAAGAAGGGGAAGCATAATAACTAATGCTAAGGTGACTGATGTAGTTGAGGAGGACGTGGTTTTTATGCCCTTTCATTTTTACGAAGGGGGAGCGAATTACCTGACAAATCCGGTGATCGATCCTATAGCAAAAATACCTGAGCTTAAGGTAAGTGCAGTAAAGTTGGAAAAGGCATGACAGGAGGCGGAGATAATGAAGGATTTTGGATGCGCCATAGTCTTGGCTGGTGGAAACAGCCAGAGGATGGGGTTTGACAAGCAAAAGATCATTTTGCATAATAACCGCTTAATGGACCGAATAACTGAAATGCTTGCAGAAGAGTTTGAACAGATTATCATCGTGACGAATGTGCCCGACATTTATAAAAATTCACCTTATATCATCACAAAAGATGAAATAAAAAATATGGGGCCATTGGGTGGTATATACTCAGGGCTAAAAAAAGCTTCAAGCCTGTATTCTTATGTAATTGCCTGTGATATGCCGGTAATTAACATGGAATATATACATATGATGAAGGAGAGGATAACTATAAGAAAGCCCCAAGCATGTGTGGCTAGGTACAAAGAATGGATAGAGCCCTTTAATGCCTTTTATTCATCAGCACAGATAGAAAAAATTGAAGAATGCCTGGGGAGAGGAGAAAGATCAGTGTATAACTGCCTTAAAGGCTGTGACGTTCTTTATATAGAAGAATCCGATGCCAGAAAATTCAGTCCCAACTGGGATATGTTTTATAATTTAAATACAAGAGGCGAGCTTGCTTCTTATTTGGCAAATGCTGAAGAAAATGGCTAAGGGGAGATGTAATGTGGAAGCAACTAAGATAGTGAAAATAAAAAAAGTCAAAGATGGCATCGTCGATACTGCTGATGAAGTAGTAGTAGTCGAGTATGATTTAACAATTTTTATAAACGGAAAATACTTTATAACGCTTTTATGCACGCCTAAAAACTTGGATGAGCTCGTATGGGGATACTTGTTTTCAGAGGGCGTGCTAATCAGTAAAGAGGATTTGTTGAGGATGAGCATAGATGAAGAAATGAAAAGAGCGGATGTCCGTATAGCCAGAGAAGAGATCTTTACATATTCAGGAGATCAGTTGTTTGGGAAAATGACCGTTACAACCGCTTGTGGAAAAGGACGCAAAGTTACATATCCGATAGTGAGAAAGGGGGCAGACAAAGAAATAAAAACTGTAGATATTGAGCCGGAAAAAATATTATTCTTGGTAAACAAGTTCAACAGGCATTCAGATATCTTCGATAAAACAGGAGGGGTGCACAGCTGCGGATTATGTGATGAATCTGAAATGATTATATTTAGAGACGATATAGGAAGGCATAATGCCATGGAAAAAATTTTAGGAAGAGCTATGATGGATGGAATTGACTTAAGCGAAAAAATAGTGCTTACAACCGGCAGGGTATCTTCAGAAATCATTGAAAAGATAATACTAAGGGGAATACCTATTTTGGTATCAAGATCTGCGCCAACCGGTGCGGCTATTGAGTTGGCAAAAAGAGCAGGAGTAAAGCTGATAGGTTTTGCAAGGGGAAACAGAATGAATATTTACGCTTAAAACAAAAAAATTATAAAAGAGTGTTTAATTAAAAAAAGACAGGGTATATTTTAATTAACAAAGAAGATGAGATAAAAGAAAACCCTAAAAGAATTTCAATTGAAAATATAATTGAATATTCTAAATCAAAACAGACATAAATA
>DMAW01000013.1 GCA_003446375.1 Eubacteriaceae bacterium
TTTTTGAATACCTGATATTATAAATGCTATATGGAGGTATATACAAATGGGTGAAATAGGTGAATTTCTAGGTTGGCTGACGGTGTTCTCTTTTGGGGCAACCTTAGCGAATTACATATTAAAATATATTAATAAAAAATATTCAAAATTAATAAATTCCACGCTTAAATATAAAAAATTCAATGCTCTTTTCATGAAAATATTTGTACGGCATCATAAATTCTGGGGAATTGCTACAATTATAACCCTCTTACTACATTTTTATATTCAGTCAACATTTCGTGAAGTGAGCACTACAGGCCTGATAGCAGGTGGTATATTGCTTATTCAAATGTTATTAGGCATGTCTGGGGCTTACATTTTTAAAAAGAGACAAGGATTGTGGTTTGTTAGTCATAGAATAATTTCAATCATATTGATATTAGGAATTATCATACATTTATTATAAAAATCATGCCTAGATTCTATATCTGGGCTTTTTTAATTCACAACATTCTAATTTCAGCCTGCATTACAGATGCTTCTTCATCATCCCAAAGTGCTTGCAGTTCTTCTCTTGTCGCCACTGGGAAATCTTTCGGTTCCACTTCTCCCATTTGTATAGGAGCCAAATGAGTGATGATTTCTTGACATAGATTCTGATCAGGACAATTCATAATAAATCCGCCATAAATAGATTCACAAATTAGGCTGTCACACATATCCGTCATAATAATCTTGTCAGCTGCATAAGCATTCTTACCAATAAAATTAGCAATGTTCTCTGCTGTCATTTTAAACATGTAATCAGTATGCATCCCATGGTCACCTTGCTTATAAACACATGCATATCCAAGGTTGCCGTCTTCCATCAATTCATATAATTCTTTTGTAGTCATTTTATCTTCTCCTCAAATCTATTATAGTCTCTCAGTTTGCAACCAATTAGCTGCTCATTTCTCAACAAACAAAAACCGCAACTGCATTAACAGCTACGGCCGGTATGATGTCTTTGCTCTAATGCTTATCCTTAATCCTCGTAGCAATCCACTTCCTCTGTCATCACAATTCCTGAGTGAAATTGGAGCGTTACCTTCAAGCCCTTATGCACCTTTATGCTATAGATCAGCCGCTTGACTAGCTCTTGGTCAAATTCCCTCACCTGTGGGTTGACAGTTGTCACAGCCTTTTCCAGTGCTTCAACCCGCTCTTCATAATTCTCGGCTTGCTTCTGTGCCCTTACAAGCTTTAATTTCGCCTGTTTAAGCTCATTGGTTCGCTCGGATAAGTGTTTGTATGCATCGTCAAATTCATCGCTTACAGCGCCTTGTCTTGCGTTATCTTCGATGAGTTTCAGCATCTGCTTTTGCAGTTGGTCTATCTGGTCATCGTATTCAGTTGAAACACCCTGAGTACTGTAATTGCCTATGACCCGAATGACATTTGCTCTGAAAGTTTCTATAAAATCGCCACTGTTTTCGACTACCTTGTTAATGGCTTTCATAATAGCATCGTGGAGCTGATCTTCCTTTAGGGTTGGTGAGTTTTGACATCTCGAGCTTGTTCCATTTTTTAGCCTGTCCTCACATCGCCATACAGCTGATTTTTGTCCATATTTGGACCAGGTCTGTCTTCTATAAGCATGGCCACATTCTCCACACTCAAGTAGTTCGGTAAGTACGTACTTCGAGCTGTATTTGCTCTTTTCTTTTTTTGACTTATTTGATTTCCTTGTAACCGCAGATTTATTTAGACTTGCTCTTCTGGCCTTTTCCACCTGTACCTGATGATATAACTCTTTGGGGATAATTGCTTCATGGTTATCTTCGATGTAGTACTGTGGGGCATATCCCTCATTCTTCACTTTTTTCTTTGTGAGAAAATCGATGGTGTAGGTCTTTTGCATACAAGCATCTCCACAGAATTTTTCGTTTGAGAGCATTTTGTCGATTGTCCCGGGATGCCAATGATCAAGTCCTGTTACCGTTCTAATATCGTCTTCTTCTAGTCCCTTGGCTATCTGAATGATGCTTTTACCTTCTAGATATTCTCGGTATATCCGCTTTACAATGATAGCTTCATCTGGCACAATCACAAGGTTTCCATCGTCATCCTTTGTGTAGCCTAAAAACTTCTTATGATTGACTGAAATAATGCCGTTTTCAAACCGCCTTGTCAAGCCCCATCTTGTGTTTTCGCTGATGTTTCGGCTTTCTTCTTGTGCTTGGCTGCTCAGGATCGTAATCAGGAGTTCACCACCACTTTCCATGGTGTTGACCCCTTCTTTTTCAAAAATGACTGGGATGTTCTTTTCCTTCAGCTTTCGGATATATTGAAGGGCATCCACTGTATTTCTTGCGAACCGACTGACCGATTTTGTCAGGATCAAGTCTACTTTTCCCGCCATACAAGCTTCAATCATGACATTAAAATCGTCTCGTTTTTTCGTCTGCGTAGCACTCTTACCATCGTCAGCAAATATGCCTGCACACTTCCAGTTGGGATTGCTGTTGATTTTCTCAGTATAATAGTCAACCTGCGCTTCATAGCTTCCTTCCTGTTGCTCCAGCAAGGTGCTGACCCTACAGTAGGCTGCTACTCGAAGTGTTTTCTGTTCTACTCGCGTATGTTTGTCATATTTAACTTGAGGCGGTATGATTGCTACCGTTTTTTTCACTACTGCCATTTTTACCATCCTTTCGTTTGTACTCAATGCTTATGTTGAAAGTGATTCCATTTATAAATTCCACTTTCACAAATGTCTCTTTATAGACTGTCATCTGTTTAATAATGGTTTCAAACAGTTCCTCATTAAATTCTGTCATGGCGTTAATACCTGTTAGAGCCTCTTTTATTTTTTCAGTATTTAGCTTGTGATCCGCAATTTTTGAGCCTTCATAATTAAGCTCAGCTCTTTTAAAAATCAAATCTGCAAGTTCTGGACTTGAAAATTCACCACCTTGCTCAAGTTCTTTAATTCTATTGTCAGTCTGTCTTAGTTCAAGGTTCATTTTCGGTGGTTCTTGAGGCGATATCTTTTCAAGCATTTTTTTTTGCTTGATCAGTTGGTTGGTTGCTTCTATAAAGATGCTTTTTAGCTCATCATCAGTGAAAAAACTATTCCTGCATAAAACTCGGTTTTCAAAGATATAGTTTCTACACTTCCATTTAATTTTCTCCGAAGGCTTGCCTGCGTGTTCGACATACTTTTTATAGGTTTCTCCACATTCACCACACTTGATTTTTCCACTTAAAATGCTTTGATTTTTCATCGCATTAAACTGCTGTGTTCTGCCAAGCTTTATTTCTACAGATGCTCTAAGTTCCCGGGCTTTTTTAAAGGTATCCTCATCAATAAGCCTTGGATAAAACTCATCCCCTTGATATTTGACATTTTGAAGTATCTTGCCTACAGGGCCGTGATTCCAATTTGGTTTCTTATTGGCATTGAGAATCCCTCGCTCTGTCAGTTCTTTTGCAATGGCTTTTAATGATTTCCCTTTGATATAGTCTATGAAAATCGATTTAACTATTTGTGCTTGCTCTTCATTTATTTCTATTTGTCCATTTACCATTTTGTAGCCCATGGGCATATGCCGCTGCATCATGCCTCCTCACCCCCTTTACTAATGCGCTCTGTTAATTTAAGACCATTGATTAGTTTAAAAGTTATCGTTTTATTTTGTCCTATGATCACCTGATCCACCGTATGGGCAAGTAGGTTCTCGTCATAGGTATCCATAATTTCTGGGTTGTATTTGATAATTTCAAGGAGCCTTATGGTCCCTTCAATCTCTTTTTCAAATCCGTTTGAATCCAACAGACCATTCCTCTTTTTCTTTGTTTCTTCAATTTCGATATTCAGTGCATTTTGCTTTTGTATAAAAAGAGCAGAGTCCATATATCCCTTTTGCACAACTCGGCTCAGGATATGGCTCTGCTCAGTCAGTTCCATAATTTTGTGATTTAGGTTCTCGATATCGTCTTCTTGTGCTTTACAGGTTCTCAGATTCTTTAGGGAATCTAGCAGTGGTATTAGGATATAGGTATAATTGCTGACTAGCTTATTCCACATGGTAAGATAAGCACTTTTGATGATATCTTCTCTTATGGCTTTCATCTTGCAATTTTCTTTGCTGTTAAGATGGTTTTTACAGCTCCACTGTATTTTTTCATAAGGTTTCCCGATGTAAATCTTTTGTCTTCTGAAGGTTCCACCACATTCTTCACAGATGATTTTACTGCTTAGCTCATATCGATTCTGATACTTTCCACTATCATCCATGCCCATCTGTTTTCTCCGGTATTCATAGACTTCACGTACCATCACGCCTTGTTCTCTGGTTATAATCGGTTCATGATTGTCTTTAATAAAAAACTGAGGCATCTCTCCACGATTGATTTTCTTCGTGTAAGGGAGTACCTCAGTGGTGTAGGTTTTCTGTAAAATCAGATCACCTTCATATATTGGATTTTGTAGAATACCTTTTACCACACTGTCATTCCATGTTTCGGCAGTCCTAACGGGTGGCACATTATCATTGGTCAAATCTCTTGCAATTACATAGGATCCTTTTCCGTTTAGATAATCTTGAAATATCCTTCGTACTGTTGCAGCTTCATCTTCATTGATTATTAGCTCACCATCTTCATCTTTCGTATAGCCATAAGCCACACAGCCGAGATTATAGCTGCCATCTCTGAATCTTTTTTGTATTCCCCAGCGATTGTTTGATGAGATACTTTCTGATTCACCTTGAGCAATTGAGCTTAGAATTGTCAGCATCTGTTCACTTTGCTCAGACATGGTGTTGATGTTTTCTTTTTCGAACCGTCAAAAGGCATTTCGTATCGTTTAGTAAAGTGCTATACACCGCTTATTGTCGGACTTTGTTGAAATGAGATTATGTATTGTTCATTTTCGTTTTGGGGTTTATTGTTTCTTAAAACACCAAGTAAACACCAAGATTCTCACCATATGCACACTTCTAAAAAATAAATGTGCTGTAAGGCTTTTAGTCTCCTTACAACACATTCTGAAATGCCCAGTGTACCCGATTTCGGTACACTTTTATTTTTGTTTTTTAAACCAGTTAATAATACCTCTGGCATCTTTAATTTCCTTAGTATTCCCTCCACTTTGACCATCATCATCATGATATTTATATTCCTCACGTATCCCGATATCTTCAGTAAAAGTAGATGTTTCTTCTTCCCAAC
The DNA here is from genome assembly GCA_003446375.1 of Eubacteriaceae bacterium. Lineage (GTDB taxonomy): Bacteria > Bacillota > Clostridia > Eubacteriales > Alkalibacteraceae > Alkalibacter. The sequence continues at coordinate 5,200 of DMAW01000013.1, forward strand.
GAGTATATTTCCCGTCTGAACTCCATCCATCATAACTACTTTTTTTCGTTTTTGACTTACCCTTATATTCGTCATCATAGTTATTTACGAAATCATGAAGGAAATCTACTTCTTCATCTTTTAAACGACTGTTGCTAGTATCCAAGTGTTTACTAATTAGATTCTTCTTTTCTTTTTTCTCTTTGCGATCCATGAAATTTCTCCTTTCTTTAATTTACATACCAAGTTGTGCACTGCTTGCATTTCCGTTCAAATCTTTTGCTAATATTATACCATGTTTTGTCTAACAATTCTGATAAAAGCACTTTTTATATCACCCCATCCAAAGCATCGCTGATGGCACTTGCTACCTTCTCGACAGTGGAGTTATAAACGTGAGCATAGATGTCTTCAGTGGTCTTGGTATTGGAATGTCCAAGATGCTCTGAAATGAACTTCACCGGTACTCCTGCGTTTATCAGTAGGGATGCATTGGCGTGCCCATATAGTATAATAACGACGAAACGGTAAAACCGCATTAATAAAGGGTTTTCAGGGTTTGTCGTTATTCTTTTTCATTCTTTTTCCACATGAAAAGCTAACGAAAAAACCACACGGAAAAACCGTTTGTTATGTTAGCACCGAAAATATTTGGGAAAGGAAGGTATACTATATGGCAACCATTATAAGCATATCCAATCAAAAA
>DMAW01000171.1 GCA_003446375.1 Eubacteriaceae bacterium
ACTAAATCTTGACAGAGGACCAAGCCTTATTAAAAATGGGGTTTGAAACAAAGAATTTGATAGCTATCACCTCATCTCAATGCATGTTGAAACAGTCACACTGCTTATACGGAAGTGAAACGACGTAGAAGCCCATGTGCTGTTCATGCACAGTCTGCCCGAGAGAACAAGCGCAGCGAAGTTTGATTGGCTGCAGACCACTGCGGAGACTGACAAGAAAGTAAATGTATTAACCCCTGAGAATAGCGTGTTTACGGTGTTTTCAGGGGTATCTTTATTTTTTGATGGCGTGTAAAGTTATAGATTTCGGGTGTGTTTTAAGGTAATAAGGTAAAGAGGTTGATTATACTCACCCATGCAAATGTAGTTTTGCTTTAAGGGTTCAACCGTTTAGCAAAAGTAGCTGTTGAATAAATATAGTATTGAACAATTACTTTGAAAAGGAGGCAATAAACACACTCGATGCCAAAGGAGAGGTGCTACTCACCATTCTCTCATCCCTTGCTCAAGATGAAAGCAGATCCATCAGCGAGAACTCCACCTGGGGAATTAGAAGACGCTTTGAAAACGGACAGTTCAAGATGAGTACAAAACGCTTCTTAGGCTACGACACCGATGAGAAAGGCAAGCTGGTCATCAAACTAGAGCAGGCCAAAATTGTAGAGAGGATTTACGATGAATACCTTTCAGGGAAGACAGTAGACCACATCAAGCGCATACTTGAAAGAGAAGAAGTGAAGAACTGGAATGGTACAACCAAGTGGCATGCCAAAACGATTCAAAGCATGCTTCAGAATGAAAAATACAAAGGCGATGCCATACTTCAAAAGAGCTACACCGTTGATTTTCTAACAAAAAAGAGAGTGAAGAATGAAGGCCACATCCAGCAGTACTACATCGAAGAAAATCACGAGGCGATTATTGACCCCTTGATTTGGGAAACCGTTCAGCTGGAATACGATAGAAGAAGCAACTACATCGAAGAACATGGGACCAACTCATACTCACACAATCCAGAAAGAAACTTCTTTGCGGGGAAGGTAGTTTGCGGCATCTGCAATCAGGCTTTTACGAGAAAAGGCTGGAAGTCGAAGAACAGCTATAGAAAGGTATGGCAATGCCAAGAACGCTATAAGGTCAAAGGGGTACAGGGCTGCACCAACAGGCACATCGATGAAGCTATTTTGATAGATACATTTATCCTTTCCTGGAATGCACTCCTTGATAACAGAGAAGAGCTTAAAAAGAAATGGGGAACTACCGCAGAGTTTGGAAACTCGCTAGAACAGTACAGAGCTGTCCAGTTTGCTGATATCACAGAAGATGCAAAACACATTAAAGAAGTCGATACGGACTTCATCTTAAGAACCTTGGACCACATCAAAGTCTATGAGACAGGGAGAATCATTATCCGATTCATGGATGGTACGGAGATGGAGTGTAATGGGGAATAATAAGGGATTAGCAGGCTGACTTGGATCAATGATATGAGTCAGATTTTTTTAGTAAAAAAAATAAAAAAACTATTGACAGGTTTTAAAAAGTGGTGTATATAATAATTAGAGTTAGCACTCAACGACGGAGAGTGCTAATAATAAAAATAAAAATAAGTAAAGGAGTGGTTAACATGGCAGGATTGATTCCATTCAACAGAAAGCGAAATGATGTAATGAACATTGGTTTTGATGATTTTTCCAACATGATTGATGACTTTTTTACAGGCAACTGGCCTTTGCGAAGAAGTCTAGTTGGAGATACATTTAAGATTGACATCCAGGACAATGACACAGAGTACACAATTGAAGCAGAGCTTCCAGGAGTAAAGAAAGAAGATGTAGAGATTACGCTTAACGAAGGAAGACTCAATATTTCAGTGAAAAAAGAAGAAGTTTCCGAAGATAAAAACAAAAAATATATTCATCGTGAAAGAAAATATGCTCAGATGTCACGAAGCATATTGCTTGCAGATGCAAATGAAGAAAATATTCAGGCAAAACTAGAAGAAGGTGTGTTGACAATTAAGGTACCTAAAAAGGAACAGGTCGATACTTCGAAACGCATCATGATTGAGTAACCGTTGTTTAACAACGTTAATATAAAAATAAGAATAAGTAAAGGAGTGGTTAACATGGCAGGATTGATTCCATTCAACAGAAAGCGAAATGATGTAATGAACATTGGTTTTGATGATTTTTCTAACATGATTGATGACTTTTTTACAGGCAACTGGCCTTTGCGAAGAAGTCTAGTTGGAGATACATTTAAGATTGACATCCAGGACAATGACACAGAGTACACAATTGAAGCAGAGCTTCCAGGAGTAAAGAAAGACGATGTAGAGATTACGCTTAATGAAGGAAGACTCAATATTTCAGTGAAAAGAGAAGAAGTTTCCGAAGATAAAAGCAAAAAATATATTCATCGTGAAAGAAAATACGCTCAGATGTCACGAAGCATATTGCTTGCAGATGCAAATGAAGAAAATATTCAGGCAAAACTGGAAGATGGTGTGTTGATAATTAAGGTGCCTAAAAAGGAACAGGTCGACACCTCTAAACGCATCATGATCGAGTAATGAAAGACAGTACATTAGCACACTGACACAAAATATGCCGGTGTGCTAATGCTTTTTAATTGAGAAACAGCAGATAATTTCAAGTATTAAAATCAACAATGTCATTGATGATAAAAAAGATGACGATATCAAACTCAATATGAATGAATCTTCGATGTTAAAACTTTCGTCGGAACTAGGAGCGGCAGTCAAAAAGTTTGAAGGTTTCTCAAATACAGCATCCACTGGGAGAAGTTTTCAAGTCCTGATGGGGTAAGTTAGCCGTTTACGGAATCAATAATGTTTTAGATGAGACTGTTGAATCTTTACAGGATAGTCTGCTCACCTCTGTAGAGGCAACTTATGCTGAGCAGAAGGGTAACTGGTATGCCATTTCAGGTTCAAATGGATATGGTTTACTCCATGTAAGGGAAGTAGTAGGTCAAGGGTGGATAAATATGCAGGAGTTTTTACGTCCCACATGAGCTCGCGGACAAATATGCTGATTATCTTAGATAGACGAAAAGCAAAGATGTTGATGATTCATGTCATTGTCTTTTTCATTAGAGAAAAAGATGAATCAGTGGATTTAATATAGTAAGTAATCTGGCAATGTGACAAAGAGGAAGATTTACAGAAGAACAGCGGAGGAATAATATCATTTGAAATATTAAAGGATCTACACAACGAATTGTGTAGATCCTTTATATTCATGCTGAGAGTGCCAAAGGTTTTTACTTATCCCCAAGTTTTGTGGAGAGTACATACCCAAGAGCCAGAGCCAAAATGGAGAATACGGTTGTGGGTAGTGTGAAAGTTGTTTGAGGAAGACCATAAAAAATGGCGATGGGCGAAGCGGCCACAAGGCCTAAAATGGCGGCATAGGTTTTCCCCGGATAGGCGTTGAAAAGCCAAGCTATGAGCTTTGCCACCAATCCAATGCCCAGAAGGATGCCAAGACCAAAGGGCAAAATCACCAAGAGACCTTGGCCTATACCAGAGGGGTTTAGATCAAAGACGCTACGGATGAAGGTAGAAAGGGTGGTCAAGATTTTATCGTAATATCCAAGAAGTATCAGTACCAAAGACCCACTGACTCCAGGGATGATCATGGTGGCAGCAGCGATGACTCCCACCACAAACAGGATGAAAAAGGTCAAAGGCGTCATGATGATGGTAGTAGATTCCATGGCATCGGTACTTACAAAGGTCATGAACAGGATGAGAAACATGAAGAGCATAAAGAGGAGGGCTTCAGAAACCCCCTTCTTTTCTTTTTGAGCTTTTTGCCATAGGGGTGGGACGCCGCCAAGAATAAGGCCCAAAAAAAGGCAAGCCATGACCAAGGGATAAGCATCCATGGCCCCTTGAATAACAAAGGATAAAGCGCCGATGCCAAAGACTGCGCCCAGGACGTAGGGAAGAAGAAGGCGAAGGCTTTTCTTCCAATCCTTTCTCAATGTATTGATGGCCAAAAGGAGCTTATCATAAGCACCCAATGCCACTGCCATGGTTCCCCCACTGACCCCAGGAATGATGTTGGAGATCCCAATAAGTAAGCCTTTGAAAAAAGTGTATATAAAAGTAATCTTTGAGTTCATTTTAAATTCTCCATTTAATGCATTTTATGGACACAAGATAACCTTGTCACCACAGAGAATAGTATACCATAAAAGAGAAAAGATGAAATTAAAAAATTCATGAAGATTCTCCGGGACAATAGTTCAAGGTTAAATTCAAAAGTAAGTTCCGTTTGATTTACTGAGTAAGAGAAGAGCTAAAAGTGCAAGAGTAACTTCCGGTTTGGGAGTTGATTCTTGTACTTTTTATTTAATTTAAGGCTGTTTCTCTGGTATTCTTACATCATTGTCGGTATATTCTGAGGTGATTGTGGATGAAGAGACTAAAGAAACTGTTACAAACTATTGCACTGCAAAGGGAATTGAGCACCCGATGATATATGGTGTTTAGGCGGATTAGAAGAAGGTAGCAATATGCTAACTAGTCAGTTCAATACTGAAAAAAGTTATAAAGGCTCAGATGAATCGAAAAGAAAATATGAGTTGATAATTGATGCCTGGCATAGAATATTTGAGTATAATGAGTACTTAGATTATTTTATGAAACTTGATAAACTTCTCAGGATAGAATTTATTATTGCTAACGATGGTACATCATATGATGAGGATATTGATGTGAAGATTAAGTTACCTTTGGGGTGTCTTGTAGCCGTGGATGATTTGCCTGTTCCAGGATTTACACTGATTGAAGACATTAATAATAGTAATTTTATTAAATTATTTTTTAGCGGTCAAAAGAATGATGAGATTGAGGAGTATAGTGATTATCCAGTTACACCAAGTTTTGAGTTCGACAATGCATACTATTCATTGCCATTTAATCAACCTTCATACGAAAAACTCTATAAAAGAGAAAAGGATAAATACTTAGATGCATTAAACGACTTGTTTTGTTATGAGCAGTGCTGTTAGATTATCAATAGTACTAGAGTTCGGCTGGGCGCTGTGTAGGGTAACTTTGTAGATCTCGGAGGTCGCCGTTTCTTTAACAGATTCAGGAG
>DMAW01000173.1:0-3279 GCA_003446375.1 Eubacteriaceae bacterium
AATACCAGCCAAAAATAGTTCCGGAGTAACAGTTAAGTCTGCAAACCTACTTCTATTTACTCTCTTCATTAAAAGTAAATTATGATACTGGTGTAATTCCATTTATAATTAATATCGGAGTAATTAATCCAGTAATCCCAACACTAGTTGCACTATATATCCAAAGTTTTGCTCGATTAAACTTTAGTGCTTTAGCAATAACACCTATTGTCCAAACACCTGCTAAAGGAGTTAACAAAAGTATAACCCATGCACCATGCTTTTCTATGCGATTCTCCCATTTTCCATTTAGACTTTTTCCCATGATTTTTTTCATGAAATTAAATTTCATTAACCATTCATAGCATATATCCACAAACGGAATAACCATCCAATTTCCTAGTGAAGCCCAAAAAAAAGCGTCAAACCAATTTAGCCCCGCTGCAAAACCTGCAGGTACTGCAATATAAATTTCAAAATAGGGGAAAAAACCTACGAACCAAGTTGAAAATGCTGCTCCAATATACTTAATAATTTCCAAAATTAAACCTCCAATCAAGTTTATTTAATTTTTAACTGCAAACGCCTTTCCAAAAATATCTCCATAAATGATTCAATTTTTCATTACAATTTTGATTTGCCAATGAATCAATATATAAGTTTTCCAACAACATACGATATGCACTTATGGCAGACGTTATCTCTTCTTCTGCCAACATTTTTTGTTTAGCACAATCAATAAAAATTCGTGATACTGTGTCGTCAATAAAATTATCATATTTTGCTAATAATTTATCTACATGCGACAACAATTCACTGCTAGATAAAATTGCAACGCGCTTGCTGAAAGCTATCTCATCAGCGGTTAAAAAATCACTTTCTAGACAGACAGTTTTAAGCAAAATAAAAAGTTGTTCATCTAGTGGTTTATCCCCCTCTACTTCAAGCAATTGTTTTATAGCAACGATACTTTTATCTAGTATTTTTTCACAGGCAATGGTAAATATTTCATTTTTTCCACTGTAGTGGGTATAGTCGTTATGAGAAGCTTCGCATAATGATTATTATGCAGAGAAAGTAATTATGCAAAGTCCGGCATAGAAACTGATTGAATAGCATTATGTTAATAAAAATCACTTCACATAATACTCCATGGGATATATTTAGAGTGAGATAGTTTATTAGAAATCTCTAAATATGAAATGGAGGTATCAAGATGAATCAAAGTAAAAGTACTATTCAACACCTGATCAATCAATCAGATCAAGAGTTAAGGAGGTTAAGGTATAGCGCCAAAAGCATTTCAACATGTCATATGTTCTGGAATGAGTTTAAAATTTACTCTCAAGAACAAGACCTTGAGTATTATGACCATGAAACAGCACGAGTCTTCCTCAAAGAAAAATACAATTACCCAGATATATCTGTCGACAAGCATAAACCTAATGTAAATGCAGCTGCCAATGCAATAAGACGTCTCGGGGACATGGATCTTCATGGTAGATTTCTGGGAAGATTTAAAAAGTCAGTCATTCCTATCCCCACCGGATTCCAAGAGTCATATAATGCATATATTGAATACTGCATCAAGAGAAACAATAAACCTTCAACTATTAAGAGAAACAAGATATTGATAAAAAGCTTCTTTGAATTTTTGATCTCAACTGGCGTTAATGAACCTTTAGAGATCACATCAAGAACACTTTCAGATTATACGACCACGTTATTACGATTTAGCAAGAAATCGGTCCAGCGAGAGCTGGGGGCCATAAAAGGTTATTTGAAATCCACTTACTTTAGTGGTTTGATCACACAAGACTTTTCAGACTCTATGCCTAAATTGAAATTTGCTCAAACAGAAAAGCCTGTTATGGTCTGGACGGAAGAAGAAGTTTTTAATCTTCTTAATGCTGTTGATCGAGGCAACCCATATGGAAAAAGAGATTATGCAATTCTTCTTCTAGTGACACAGCTAGGTATCAGGGATAGTGACATTAAGAACTTGAAACTGACAGACCTATACTGGGACAAAAATATTATTGAATTCACACAACTAAAAACAACGCAAAAGATCACACTCCCTTTGCTCCCTGAAATAGGGTGGGCAATTATTGATTACTTGAAATCAGGTAGGCCGACTACGGACTGTCCTTATGTTTTCGTGATTCACAAAGCTCCATATAGCCAAGTACAAAAGGTTGGAAATATTGTTGCCCGATATCAGCGGGAATCTGGGATTAAAGTTAAGAGTGGTAATCAGCATGGAATTCATTCCCTTCGACACACTTTGGCTAGCAGATTATTAGAACAGCATGTGGATCTGGAACTGATCTCAGGGATACTTGGTCACGTCGATGTTAATTCAGCCAAAGTATATCTACACACTGATATCGATGGCTTGCGCCAATGTGCATTGAGTCTTGAAAAAGAGGTGGATTATGAGTAATTCGACCTCTATCAAAGAATATCAATATAATGGACCATTGAAAAAAGCTATTGAAGCATACATCGCAGAAAAGCGAGGTATAGGCCTAAGCTATAACAGCGAATCAAAAAGATTGGCTAACTTTGATCGTTTCACATTAACTGTGGACTGTAAAACCAACGTTTTAGCAAAGGATGTTGTTCTGGCATGGATTTCAAAACGGGACAATGAATGCGAAGCCAACCAAAACTTACGTGTGATATTGATGAGACAATTTGCCCTCTTTATGCTTCGATATGGTTATGAAGCTTATGTTTTACCTGTTGGATATTTTAAAAAGCCACCAAGTTCTTTTGTTCCATATATTTTCACCGATGAGGAGATTGATAGAATCTACTATCAAGCTGATCATTGGAAGGTTGTATCACAATCACCATATGCAGGGGTAGTTATTCCTGTGATGTTTAAGATTTTGTTTTGCTGTGGTCTTAGGTTTTCTGAAATTCGCATGCTTAAAGTAAGTGATGTGGATCTTGAAAATGGTGTCCTATCAATTATTGAAACAAAATTTGATAAGAACCGTCTGGTTCCTATGTCTGATTCAATTACAAAATTATGCTACGAGTATTCAAAGAAGATGCATTCAGTATCACAGGATGAATCCATATATTTCCCTAATGCTCGGGGAGCTGCTTTCAGCGCTACAGCACTTTATAATATCTTTCGAAGGCTTCTTTGGAAAGCTGGAATATCTCATGGTGGAAAAGGTAAAGGTCCACGATTTCATGATATCCGTCACACTTTTGCAGTTCATTGTTTAAGAAATTGGGTGCAAAATGATTTTAATATCTCATCAGCGCTACCTTACCTATCAG
>DMAW01000173.1:3497-4964 GCA_003446375.1 Eubacteriaceae bacterium
CCTATCAGCGTATTTAGGGCATGTAGGATTGAAGGAATCTCAAAGATACTTAAGACTTACGGCTGATCTTTTTCCGGATATCAACAAAGTTCTTGAAGATAAATACCCAGGAATCATCCCTTCAATAGGAGGTGATTTCAAATGAAAAAGGCTGATTTTTCATTGTTGTTAAGCACTTTTCTGTCTGAGTATTTACCTAACATCAAGAATGTAAGCAGCAATACCATTAGTTCTTATTGTGATACTTTTCGATTGTTCTTAACCTACTGTAGGGATGAACATAGATTCTCCATCGAAAAATTGTCCATCGAGGATTTGAATCCTGACATAATTCACAAATTTCTATCATGGCTTGAAATAGAGAGAAATTGTAGTATTTCAACTAGGAATCAAAGATTGGCAGCTATTCACGCTTTCTTTAAATATATTCAAGCGGAGAAACCACAAAGCTTATTACTGTGTCAAAAGATTATTGATATCCCTAGCAAGAGAAAAAGCAAACCTGTCATCAAGTACCTTACGGCTCATGAGATAAAGATCATCCTAGAACAACCCAATACATCTACCACTAGTGGAAGACGGGATCTAGTAATTCTAAGTATTCTTTATGATACTGGTGCCAGAGTTCAAGAACTTGTTGATTTATCAGTTCGTGACATTCGATTAGATTATCCAGCGAAAGTACACTTAACTGGAAAAGGACGAAAGTCAAGGATTGTACCTATTATGGGAGCCACCTCTGAACTACTTGAAAATTATCTTGGTGAACAAAGGCTGTTAGATCCTGGCAAACAAGACTATCCACTGTTTTGCAATCAGCAAAGACGCAGATTAACAAGAGCAGGAGTGACTTATATTTTGAAAAAATATGCTGGTCAAGCAGCGACTATTTCACCACAAATATCAGACAAAGTGACACCTCATATTCTACGACACTCAAAAGCAATGCATTTACTTGAAGCTGGAGTGAATCTCATATACATCAGAGACTTGCTTGGACACGTTGATGTTAGCACTACAGAAGTCTACGCACGAGCAAGTACTGAGATGAAACGGGAGGCTCTAGAAAAATTATCGACAGTCAAGACACCAAATGTACCTTCATGGACTGCAGATTCAGATTTGCTCTCTTGGTTAAAGAATTTTGGTAAAGGCAAATAGGATTTTATTATGCAAAGTAATCAGACCTATACAACACTTAAAATCAATTCTTCAGCGACATTACTTTGCATAATTACTTTCTCTGCATAATAGATAGAACCTTTCTTAATGCCAACTTGCTTTGCTAGATAGTCAACAGAAGTTCCTTCAAATCCATTTGCACCAAAGGATTTTATAAATTCTTCAATAATTAAATCTTTTGTTTTCATAATTCACCATCCTTAATAATAACTACCGGTAGTTAGTATTTTATACCAGATGATTCCATTTGTCAAGTAATAGTGGTGATTTGCATTGTACGGATAA
>DMAW01000150.1 GCA_003446375.1 Eubacteriaceae bacterium
GTCAACTCACCGGTAAGTCTTATACGCAGAGCCTTAACTCGCTCCTGTGAAATTGTTTTAACAACTTCAGCCTGAAAACCCATTTGTCCTGTTTTTTCATCAAGAAAAGATAAATGAATTGAGCATCCTGTAGACAGCGGAACGAGATTTGATCGATGAATTGGCATGGCAATCAGCGTCTCATCACCCGACACCGGTTCAAGCAGCTGTGTTATATATGGACCTCCGGCCCACTCACCATCTTCATTAATAATAATAAGTTCAAGCCTGAGCCCGGGGTTCATTTCGGAGAAGTCTTTCATCTAAACACCTACCTATAAAATATTGCACCGGTTTCATCAAACAAACGTGTTTACATTATACACTATTTTATATGCTCTGTTTGAATACTCTGTTAGAATCAGGCGCTAATTTAACATATTAAGTCTATATTTTCGAAAAAATAATTCTGCATATACTTGCACAGATCACTTCTTTATGATAATATCTTCTCTGCTGAGACAAACAAGCAAGCGGTTCAACCAAATGCTATAACTGTTAATCTCAGGTCAGATAATAGATTGCCGGATAGTGTAATGGTAGCACTACTGACTCTGACTCAGTCTGTCTGGGTTCAAATCCTAGTCCGGCAGCCATCTTAAAACCACTGAAACCACAGCGTTTCGGTGGTTTTTTGTTTTTTATGATCGTTAGATTATCTGCTTTTCAATCGAAAAAAGAGATTAAAAAGGGATTGTTCTAAGTCAAGGTGAATTTCCAAGTTTGACCACTAATTTGCAAACATGAGTTATTATAGTTTCTCATCTATAGAACTATCGTCGTTGATAAGTTTACTCATCTGATCAGTAATTTGCTTTTGACTACTATTGAGTGCGTGTAAATAAATCATTGTTGAAGCTACCAACGAGGATGAGGTCTGCCCTTTGGAACTCACTCGGACATCTCCTCAAGATCCTCCATCGTCTTAATGACCACTTTACCCTGTTTAAGCTGGTTCATGCTTTCGTCGAGCTTACTAAGATATGCTGCATTATTCGCTTTCTGCTTTCTTAAGCGCCGATAATATGATTATATAGAAATTCTATACTCTAAAAACCGTTAAATATGCAAAAGTTTTTAGAGTATAGTCGAAAAAAACGTTGATATGCACTACTTATTCGGCTATACTACTGTTTGTGAGGGTGGTGATGTTATGAAAAATAGAAATCTTTATCTTAATCAACTCATTCAGTTCAGGGATAAAAAATTGATTAAGGTTGTCACTGGTATAAGACGTTCAGGCAAATCAACCTTGCTTTCACTTTTCGAAAATCATCTAATTGCGAGCGGTGTTGACAGAAGCCATATTATCCGAATGAATTTCGAGTCATTTGAATTCGATGGAATTACCACTTATAAGGAGCTCCAAGCATATATTAACAAGCGTATTCTTGATCCCAATATTAAGCATTATATTATTCTTGATGAAGTCCAACAGGTAGCTCTATGGGAGAGAGCTATTAATTCTTTTCTTGTGGATGCCAATGTTGACATCTATATAACCGGGTCAAATGCATATCTTTTATCTTCAGAGCTTTCCACATTATTGTCGGGCCGGTATATCGAGATTAAAATGCAGCCTTTATCTTTTAAAGAGTATTTAGATTTTATAGAATCAGATAAAGAAATAAGCCTTCAGTATAAATTTAATCAATACCTTCAATATGGTGGACTTCCCGCTATTGTTGAGCTATTAGACACTCCAGATACCATCGGTCCTTTTCTTGAGGGGATTTATAATACAGTTCTTATAAAAGACGTTATTGAAAGAAATGGAGTTAGGGATGCCGCCCTTCTGGAAAGTATTTTAAAATTTATCGCGGCCAATATTGGCTGCATTGTCTCAACTAAAAAAATTAGTGATTATCTTACCAGTAGCGGCAGGAAAACTACTAGCGATACGGTTGATAATTATCTAAAGATGCTTGAAGATGCATTTATCATCTACAAGGCAAACCGCTATGACTTAAAAGGTAAGATGTTTCTTAAAACCCTTGAAAAGTACTACTTCGTGGATATGGGTATCCGTAATAGACTGACCGGCCTACGTGACACAGATTATGGTCATGTTTTAGAAAATATCGTTTATTTGGATCTGGTGAGACGCGGCTATGAGGTGACTATTGGGAAAATAGGTTCGTTAGAAGTTGACTTCGTTGCCTCGAAAATGAACGAAAAAAGCTACTATCAAATTTCAGCTACAATCATGGATGAAAAAACGAGAGAGCGAGAGTTAAGACCTTTACAATCCATTTCTGATAACTACCCCAAGTATATATTGACCATGGATCAAACTATCTTCAACGACTACTCTGGAATCAAGGTCATAAATATCATAGACTTCTTGCTTGACACTCCACACGGATAAATCCGGGGGATTCTTGGTTCACCGACCACCGCCTGCACTTGCGAGGTCTTACACGGTCTCCCCAAGCGTTAATTCCCGTGCGTCACACGGTACTCATTATCTTTAGGCACTCAGCAATCTTAGTACCTCTTTTAAAATATTACTTGCGGCGTTAATATCGCGGTCGTGGTTAGTGCTGCACTCTGGACAAACCCACTCTTGCACGCCCAAATCTTTTGTGCCACTCCATTTGGTGCCACAGTTAGAATAGAACGAATATATGATATACTCATAAAGATAATAAAATCAAAATATTGAATAGTGGAAATTAAATAGCATAAAACTAAACAATTTAGGGAGCTTGACTATACTTCCTTATCGAAAGATAGAAATTTACCGCTAATGTAGTCGTAAGACTGAGTCAAGTCCAAAAAGTTG
>DMAW01000121.1:0-1909 GCA_003446375.1 Eubacteriaceae bacterium
CTATAAACTGGGTGTAGTGTTTGATTTCCTCGGCATCTTCTGTTTTGGGAAACCATGGAAACCGTACCTTCACATCATTTTCGATGATCCTTAAGTCCATGGAGCCGATTGCCTTGGCGATGAGTTCCCCTTTGGCAAGGACAATCTTATGCAGGTTCTCGATTGCCTTGTCGGTAAAGATCTCCCTTGGCATAGATACCTCGATGCCATCAAAGGCATTTTCACCGTAGTTTGTCGGTAGAAATCCTTGTGCTTCCAGGTCACGAACCATAGTGTCCACCTCAGCCGGTGTCATGGTGTCTTCGATAATCACAGCACCTTCCCGGTCAACGGTCAGTTCGCCAATCTCATAGGCGCAGGTAGGTACACTGAGGTATTTGGGGATGGTGTTCAGATAGTCGCTGATTGCCTGTACCAGTTCCTTTCTCCGCTGCCCCTTGATTTCATATGTGATTTTAAATTCCATGTTCATCATCCTTTCCTTATTTGGTTACACTATATATCACTCAACTGGGCTGTAATAGCAAGATAAATCGTACATTTTAGGGCTAAAAAATGGGCTTAAATCAACGTTTTAAGTGCCCAAAATTCAGCAAAATCGGATACTATGAAACGAAACAAAAATAGCCACATAACCCGTTAACCCCTTAATATCAAGGGTTACAAGGCTATGTGGCACTTATTTGATGCTATTGGGGGTATCCCCCCTATCGAATTATGCGATTTTTCACGCAAGACCCTGTCGCGGTCACCATTTTGAAATCTTGTAGAGATTAGACCTCCCCTGGGTTGGTCTAAAATATATGCTAATCTTCAATAAGAACTTCCTGTCTTGTTACTGTATAAAAATGTGAAGCCATAGACTTCCTAGCAGTTTCTAGAATAGGACTCCTACTACTTTTTAAAATAATATCATTTAAAACACTAAAATCTTTAACTTCATGTATAGAGAGTAGCTTAAACCATATTGAAAAATCTCTATTCGGAAGGATCTCCGTAGAGTAATACGCTGGGTATCCCTCTAATGGAATATCATGCTGATATGTTTCAAATGTACACAAATATGCTTTCTTAGGCTCTTTAAGAAGAATATAATTTGAATTATCCTCAATCATTCTATTCAGAGCTTTGTCAGTAGGTTTATTACCAATTTTACCAAACCAAACAAATCCGTTTTTATTTAGTAAAGTTTTATGTTCTTCTATGCAATCATAGCTACCAACATTCACAAACCGCATACAGAGTATATCTTTACCTTTTTCAATTATCAATTTTTTCTCCACCTCACTTTCATGATTTTTAGACAGTATTATTTAACCAATTGATTGCAGAATGGCATAATCTCATTTATCTTTTCTACAATTCTTCCTTGTTCATTAAGAGGTGGAAGTGGGATTATGAATTTAGCTAAGTCTCTTGCTCCTAAATTTGGCTGTGCTGTTCCATTGTTATATTTCATTACTTCACTTGAAAATAGCCCAGTATTAAGATATTTAGTAATAAAAGAATAATATGTTTCATGCTCAACATAACTTCTTAAGATAACTAAAGACGATGCAATTGCACCTCTTTCAAATGGATATCTTCCATTTTTTCCAAGAGATCCTCTTATACAAAGAACCAAATCTCCTTTTATTAGTTTGCCACTACCTAGTTTTTCATATTGTTCTTCATTCATATATAATAACTTTTCTTCTGAAATTGTATGATCTTCAATATTTAAAGCGCTTATGAAAGGAATCCCTTTGTTTGTTAATTTATCTTTTGAAGGATAATTTTTCCCTCTGTCACCATTGATTATTTGGAATACATCTCCCAACCTAACCCACTTCCAATTCTCTGGAATATCAAAGGGAATCTCATCTTCTGTAATCTCGGGAAGTGCCTTGGTCTTTTTGATCTTGCCTTC
>DMAW01000121.1:2205-2945 GCA_003446375.1 Eubacteriaceae bacterium
GCCTTGGATAGCATATTGCAAAATAGACTTTTGCATATCTTCCGGGAACTTTTTATTCAGTTCCTTGACTTCAGAATACGCTACATCATATTTATCTACATAAGGCATTAACTCTTCGATTTTCGCTACGATGCGCTTTTGTTCTTCTAGAGGAGGAAGAGGGACAATGATACCTTTTAATTTGGTGATACTGACCCCCCCAATAATCCCTGTCATTTCATCTCTGAATGCTTGAAAAAACAACGGGCTTTGTAGGTAATAATATAAAAATCTAGGTTCCCCATAAATTAGATTAAACGAGCACAATTTATTTCCAAAACACACTGTCTTATCTAATATCCCTATTTTCCTACCTGCACTACCACCTTCAATACACATTAGTATTGAATCCTTAAAAGAATTTCTAAACTTGTCTTCTTCAAAAGGTATTTTTATTCCATTATCATAATTTATTGTGTAATCAAAGCCTACATCTTTTGTTCCGATATAGTCATATCCATTTTTGACTTTAGAATACTTGTTTTCCTTTATACTTTTAGGAATACTGTTTCCTGTATACATATCAGCAACATTGGACATACGAGTCCATTCCCAAGACTCTGGAATATCAAATAACACTTCATCTTCACTGATTTTGAGTTGTTTTTTCTCCTTTTTTATCTTGCCTTCTTTAATTAGTCTTTTCTTCTCTACTTCAATTTTTTCTAATAATTCTTTTGCAGTACCTTCTTCTTCTCTCT
>DMAW01000120.1 GCA_003446375.1 Eubacteriaceae bacterium
TTACATCATTGGCATTCCGCCGCCCATGCCTCCCGGCATAGCCGGTTCGTCTTTAGGAATCTCCACAACTGCAACTTCAGTTGTAAGGAACATTGCAGAAACGCTAGCCGCATTTTGAATAGCAGAACGAGATACTTTAGTCGGGTCGATGATGCCCGTTTGGAACATATCTACATACTGACCGTTTGCAGCGTCAAAGCCCATTCCCTCTTCTTTATTTTTAAGGTTTTCTACTACTACAGATCCTTCCAAACCTGCATTAGCCGCGATTTGTCTTATCGGTTCTTCAATAGCTCTTCTTATGATGGAAGCACCTGTCTTTTCGTCTCCTTCAAGAGTCTCTAAGAGTTCTTCCAAAGGTTTGATAGCGTTGATGTAAGCTGTTCCTCCACCGCTTACCACGCCTTCTTCAACAGCCGCTCTTGTGGCGTTAAGGGCATCTTCAATTCTATATTTTCTTTCCTTAAGTTCAGTTTCAGTAGCAGCGCCAACCTTGATTACCGCAACTCCACCTGCAAGTTTTGCAAGTCTTTCCTGAAGCTTTTCTTTATCGTATTCAGAATCAGTTTCCGGAATCTGCTTTCTGATCTGATTGATTCTTTCTTCAACTGCTTCTTTTTGTCCTTCGCCTTCAACGATGATGGTATTTTCCTTGTCGACTTTGATTTGTCTTGCTCTACCGAGCTGCTCTACAGTTACGTTCTTAAGCTCAAGTCCCAACTCGTCTGAAATTACCTCAGCTCCCGTTACCGCCGCGATATCTGAAAGCATTGCTTTTCTTCTGTCGCCAAAACCCGGAGCCTTTACTGCTACGCAGTTGAAAGTTCCTCTTAATTTATTTACCACCAATGTAGCAAGTGCTTCTCCCTCTACATCCTCAGCTATTATAAGAAGCTTTCCTCCTTGCTGCACGATCTGCTCTAAAATCGGAAGTATTTCTTGGATATTATTGATTTTTTTATCAGTGATCAAAATATAAGGATTGTCGAGGACAGCTTCCATTTTGTCAGTGTCTGTTACCATGTAAGAAGACAAGTAACCTCTGTCAAACTGCATGCCTTCGGTAAATTCAAGCTCAGTATCCATTGACTTTCCTTCTTCAACAGTGATTACTCCGTCATTTCCTACCTTTTCCATGGCATCTGAAATCAACTGTCCGATAGTTCTGTCTGCAGCTGAAATAGAAGCAACCTGAGTGATTTCTTCTTTGTTTTCAACTTTTTTGCTCTTTGTCTTAAGCTCATCTACAACTACGCCAACAGCTTGTTCGATTCCTTTTTTAAGTCCCATCGGATTCGCTCCGGCAGCTAGATTTTTAAGCCCTTCTCTGATTATTGCCTGAGCAAGCAGCGTCGCAGTAGTAGTACCGTCACCAGCTACATCATTTGTCTTTGTTGCGACTTCCTTTACCAGCTGAGCTCCCATATTTTCAAACTGATCTTCAAGCTCGATCTCTTTTGCAATTGTGACTCCATCGTTTGTTATGATAGGTGAACCGAAGCTTCTTGATAAGACTACGTTTCTTCCTTTTGGTCCCAAAGTTATCTTTACGGTATCAGCAAGCTTGTCCACTCCGTTGACCAGTGCGGTTCTTGCATCGCTAGAAAATTTTAAATCCTTTGCCATTAATCTTTCCTCCTATGCATTTGTATTAATTGTTGTTACTCTACTATCGCTAAAATATCGTTTTGACGTACTATCAGGTATTCTTCTCCATCAACTTTGATTTCGGTTCCTGAGTACTTTGAAAACACTACTTTGTCACCGACTTTAACTTCCAAAGCCACCTTTTTGCCGTCTAAAACTTCTCCGCTTCCAACTGCAACTACTTCGCCTTCCTGTGGTTTTTCCTTTGCGCTTCCAGGCAATACGATTCCGCTTGCAGTAGTAGCCTCTTCTTCTTTGACTTTAAGAACAACTCTGTCTCCCAATGGTTTTAACATGCTCTAATAACCTCCTTGTACGATCAAGTTTCTTTTTTATTGTTAGCACTCATTAGCACTGAGTGCTAATTGCATCTATAATGATACAAAATATAAATAAAAATGTCAACAAAAAATGCTGACATTTTCCCTTATTTTCAAAACAAATTCATAAAAAAATTTATAAGTACGGGAACTAATACTGCCGGAAGCATATTGCCTAGCTTGAGCCTCTTGATTTTAAGCATGTTTATCCCTATGCCAAAAATCAAAACTCCTCCCACTGCAGTCATCTCGACTATTACTTCCTGAGCCAAAAAAGGCTTTATCAATCCTGACAGCAACACTATGGCTCCCTGATATACAAATACTGATATTGCAGACAGCACCACGCCTATCCCCATAGCAGATGCAAATATCACTGACATTATTCCGTCAAGAAATGATTTGGCAAACAATATTTCGTGATTTCCTTGCAAACCGCTTTGCAATCCTCCCATTATGGCCATAGCGCCAACGCAAAACAGCAGTGAAGCTGTAACAAACCCTTGGGTAACATTTGCTGAATTTTTCATTTTACTCTGAAAAAAGTCTCCCAGATCATTGAGCTTTTTTTCTATATCCACAGCCTCTCCGATAAGTGCGCCCAAAGCTATGCTTGCAAATAACACTAGCGGATTTTGAGTAGTTATTCCTTGGCTGATTCCATATACCATTATACCAAGAGCTAAAGCCTCGACCATAAGGTCGCTGAATCTATCTGATATCTTGCTTTTAAAAGTCACGCCAAATATGCTGCCTACTATTATAGCCAACGCATTTACTATATTTCCTGTCATTTGTCCACTCCTGTCTCTAGTTTATTCTCTCTTGCGTAATAGAAGAGATACTGCTGTGCAAACCCTGCTAAATCTCCCCACATGTTGCGAGCCAAGTCTTTTATATCAGCAGGCTTGCTGTCTTTTTTAAGGTAAAGAGCCTCGGTCACTCTTTTTACCCATACATCCACAGGATAACTTTCGTATTTTGCTCCTCCATAAAGCAGGACGCAATCAGCCACCTTAGGCCCTACTCCTTTTATCCTCATCAGTTCTTTAATGCCTTCTTCATATTTCATATTTCTTATGGAGTACACGTCCACTTCTTCAAGATGCACTTTTTCAACTGCATCTATTATGTAACCGGCTCTATAGCCACATTTGATATCTCCTAAATCCTCGCACCCTGCTCCATATATATCTTTTGGGTCCGGGAATGCAAAAAGCATATTGTTTTTATAGTCTGCGGGTTTACCATAAAGCTTGCATAATCCTTCGACTATTTTTTTGATTCTCTTTATATTATTGTTGCTTGATATTATAAAAGAAACGAGCGCTTCCCACTCATCTTGCAGAAGTATCCTTATGCCGTTTCCGTATTCTGTAGCTCTAATCATATGCATTTCAGTGGAAATCTTCTCTATTATCTTTCCATAATCCCGCTTAAGATCCAAGTAATCTATCCAGTAGCCTTCAAAGGTCGCTCTATCAGTTCCCCTAAATACGAACCGATCCTGTTTTTGTTCGATTTCCAGCACTTTGCCTGAAGATATCCCCAGATATCCATTATCGTATATTTTATTCCACCTGAAGCATTGGCCGCATTCAAAAGTCTGCGCCAAGTCAAATTCAGTAATTTTAGCATGGATCTCTCTATCCAATACATAGTAATCCTTTAACAATCTATTTCCTCCGCTCCGGGAATGTAATTAACATCCGATACAAAATTTATGTTATAATAAAGTTGCTAATTTATAGCATAATACTTTCATAAAGGAGTTTCAAGATGTTCGTACAAAATACCTTAAAAACGATAACCAGAAGCCTTCTGCTTTTATTTTTGTTTGTTCTCGGCGCGTTTTTAAACATCATCGAATTCTTTCAGTATTTTATAGCAGATAACTATTACAGTTTTTTAGATATTCCTCTAGAAGGTGCGTCTACAGTCGAATTCTTCGTATTGTTGGTCGTTGCCGTACTGGTATTTGGAATAAGCATCGCGACCATTAGGATGCAAAAGGATAGCCTGGCTTTAAACTACTTAATCTGCATATGGTTCATTGCAATCAATATTTTTAAACTGGCATTTTACATCCCCAATATAAGCTTCGACCAGGAATACTTATGGTTTGCCCTTAAACAGTTTATACCTTTAGTAC
>DMAW01000091.1 GCA_003446375.1 Eubacteriaceae bacterium
GAGATTTAATTTGAGAATTGACACTAAACAGTAATCTTTAAGTTTCAAAGTAGTATTTGAAATTTTTCTACCTAATATAGTTTCAATTTCTTCTTTTGATATACCCCAATCTATTATCTCTTTAAAAGTTGTGTTTCCTTTAATAGTTCCATGCAATGAGCTTTGCGTGATATTACCTTCTGTTTTTACATTTTCTAGTTGGTTTTGAATATCCACAGTATGGTTTTCTAAATATTTAATTTGTTCCTCGATTAGATTGCCTTTAGATTTTAAAATTTCTACTGCAGTTTGTGGTAAATATATGTCTTCACTCATGTCATATGGCAAGCCATTGTAAAGTGCTACAAATAACCTTACAGATGAGACTCCTATTTCTGTACCATTATCTTTTAGATATTGGTAAATAGTTTCAAGCTGATTTATTTTAAAAGATGCTTTATCGCTTGTATTTATTCCAAATGCCTGTGCTAATTCATCAATAGGGATTTTAAAGAATTTATTTATGTCAGCGAAAGTATAAGAACCTCTTATATCTGCTGGGTTATATTCTCCAGCAAATTCGCCGTCTTTATAAGTTGCTGGTACTTTTGAAGATTCTGTTTTCCAATAATTTGTTGCTTTTGCGATGCCAATTCCGCCAAATAACAATAAAAGCAATATAATACCTATAATTTTAGAATTAAGCTTCATATTTATCTTCCTCCTTGTTATTAACTTTTATAAGGAATAATTGATTCAATTGTTACAGTATTGTTAATAGGGCACGAATACTCAGATGTACATTTAAGACATGATATACACTGGTGGTCTCTGATTATAGTTTTTTCTGAAACTTTTATATTCATTGGACAATTACGATCGCACATTTTACAATTTATGCATGTTTTGTTATTTCGCTTGATTGGGAATATCCTAATTAAATTAAAAATGCCGAGTACTGCCCCATAAGGGCATAAATATTTGCACCATGGTCGCTCTATAAAAAGTGATAAAATAATTGTAATAAATAGTATCACAATACTTCCAACTGCAATTTCACCATTCCAAAAATTAAATAATGCATAATAGGGATCAACGTCCTGGAATATGAGTTTTCCTGCTACTATTGTCGCGTATAAAACCCAAGCAAAGACAAAATAGCGTAGATATCTTAAATATTTATCGTATTTGTAGGGGACGAAATTATTAAATCGTTTTTTAAAAATTTTCTTGCCCAGTTTTCCTATAAATTCTTGAAAAGTTCCAAAAGGACAAATCCAACCACAAAATAAAGGACCAAATAATATAGCTATGATAAATCCTATTATCATTAGAACGAATGAAGATTCATGTATTTTCTGGATAAAAGTTCCTGTTGTTAGATATTGATAAATTGTTACAACTCCACCAAAAGGACATAAAGCGTGAAGGGATGCAGTTGGAATATATGGTATAGATATGCCCTTTTCAGATAGAGTTTTATTTATTGAGATTAAAAGAATCAAAATAAAGAAAAATATTTGTATCAAGGTTCTAATATGGATTTTCTTTTTATGCATTCTTATCTCTCCTTTATATTTTATTTCCACAATATCACTATAAAGATAAGGGATGATAAAAAATTGATATAAAATTGATGTTTTTATGAAATTTAGTCGGTCAAATCCAGATTTTTCTATGTGCGCTGCTTTACTCTTTGGTGTCAAGGATAAACTGTGGCCTGGTTTCCACATCTCCCTGATACCAAGATTTTTCTGTAGTTATTAAAGATTAGCCAGGATGGTAAAGGTACTTTTATGTGAATATTCTTCATAAAATGAATCTAATACCTTTGCCAGGTAGCTCCATGGAACTGTTTACGAATAGCCTGTACAAGACCACTGCGATGGTCGGAAACTGCTAGATCAACTCCATGTAATTTTCTTTATTTGAGCCGTGAAAAGAATTTATAGAAGCTTTTTCTGATTCACTGTCACCCAGCATAAGACCTAATACTTTCCTATAACACAAAAAAGGTAATCCAAAATTTTGGAATCTATGTTAATATTGTACTAAGCCATTTCTCATTCCTGCAGTTAGATTTTTGCCTTGCTTCTATTCTTATTTTAACTAGAGGATGGAAAGTTTCTTAACCCCTTTTTAGACAAATAAGACTCAGCTTATTCTAAATAGAGCGTACATTCGAAGAAATACCCATATTGACGAAAATCCTTGTTTGTAAGCAGAGAATAATTATTATCTATTTGTGGAAGTTATTGATTTCTGAAAAACGATATGCTATACTCAAACTGATGGTGTTGGAAAGAAGGAGGAAGAGTTTATGGGGAATAATAATTTTGAAAGCAGAGCGAAAGGCAATTTTAAAGGTTTGGTAGGCTTTTTTAAAAGCATAGGACTGATAATTTTCACTTTAGGTGTGTGGTCGTGGATTATAGGAGCTTTTATCTGGATTTTAGGGGCATTCGGATGGTTTTTGCTTGCATATGTTTGGAGAAAAAATCTTTTTATACCGCAGGCTGTGTATTCCACAGCCTTTGCTTTTGTTTTGTCTCTTGGGTGGGCTGTTATTATTTGGATAATTATGCTTGTATGGGCCCAGTATCATTATTACAGGCATTACAGGAAAAACAAAAGAAAATTAAAAATGCCGGTTTTTGAAGCGCCGATATTAGCATGGAAAGAACTTGCTTTAGAATCTACAGATATAGAAAAGATCATTAGAGAAAAGTGCATACATCGGGAGACCAATGAAAGCCTGTTTGGAAGTTTTGCTTCTGTAAAAGGAAAGGATTATTTAACCTCCTTTCCTTCGTTGATTATGAAAAAGAATTTTTGCACTCCAAGTGGAGATGTTGTTATTTCTGAAGGTGAAGAAATTACACCAGAAGTTATAAAAAGAATAGCAGAGGAAAGCCTGTACTGGGACTTTATTCATGAAATTTCTGAATACATACCTAAAGAGGAGGAAAGCAAATGACAATATGGGAAGTCATGGGATGGTATGTATTTACTTATCCTCTTGCAATGAGCATAATCTGGACATCTGCAGGGATATATTTCTGGTGGAGGCGTGAGAAAAGTTATTCAAGGAAACCCAGTCAATGGCCGGAAAATTGGCCGTCAGTCACTATTCTTGTGCCCTGCCATAATGAAGAGGTAAGTATTGCAGCGACATGCACGGCTCTACAATTTTTGGATTACCCGGATTACAGAGTAGTATTTATAGATGATGCATCCACCGATAATACAGCGAGTATTATTAGAAGATTTGTTGGTTTAAATCCCAATTTTCATCTCCTGCGACTTTCTGAAAATCAGGGAAAGGCCAATGCTTTAAATATTGCCCTGTCAGTTGCGGTAACAACATCTATTACCGTGGTAATAGATGCTGATACAATTCTTTTACCAGATACACTGAAGTACCTGGTTTATCCCTTTTTAAAACAGCCAAGACTCGGAGCAGTCACTGGCAATCCTATATCTGTCAACAGGAAAAATCTTATTGAAAAGCTGCAGGCAGCTGAATTTTCCTCTATTATTGGACTTATAAAAAGATCTCAGAGAGTTTTGGGAAGGGTGCTGACTGTATCAGGATGTGTTGTAGCATTTCGAACAGAAGTTTTGAAGGAAGTTGGCGGTTTTTCACCATATACTGCGACTGAAGATATTGATATAACCTGGAAGATTCAAAAGCGTTTCTATGAAGTTTGGTTTGTGCCTCAGGCAGTAGCCCTAATACAGTCTCCAGCAACATTGAGGGAATACTGGAAACAGCGCAAGCGCTGGGCACTTGGAGGCTGGCATTTACTGCGAACTCATAAAGATATTTTTAAAAGCTGGCACTGGCGTTATTTATATCCTGTTTATTTTGACTTTGTACTGGGATACCTGTGGGCATTTTGTTTCGTCTTTGGCACTCTTTTATGGGCTATAAGCAGTATATTTTTCCATTATCCTCTGGGAATTAGTCCAATTCCAGCCTGGTATGGGGCGTTTCTTTCGGTTGCAGGGGTAGTGCAGATGTCGGTTGCTGCCTTTTTGAATTATGACTACGACAGGAATTTATGGAAAACACTTTTCTGGGTTCCCTGGTATTTTGTGTTTCTCTTTGCTTTTGGTGCGCTCACTGTAGTGTGGACGGCTCCAAAAGGACTTTTTGGAAGTTTAGCTGGAGCTGGCAAATGGAAGAGCCCAAAAAGAGTTAAAATGGAGAAACCGGATATTCGAGGATGAAAGTGGGATATATAAAAGGTGGCAGATTTTTTAACCGGGTGAAAATAAACACTATGACAGGAAAATTTTATTGCACTTTTCAAGTGAGAAGAGTACAATAGTACTTTGGAAAATAAAAATCATAAATAATTTTTCAAAGATACTTGCAAAAAGGTTGGAGGTACCAGATGATGAATGCTTTTTACCTGAAGAAGGTCCTCATTGTAGAAGATAGCAGGCTCAATGCGCAGATAACAGCGGATATTCTGACCAGGCATGGATACGAAACAGAGATAGTCACATCAGGCGAAGAGGCTGTTGAAAAAGCACTAAATAACATCAAAAGCCCGGACTTAATTCTTATGGACATAGAACTTAAAGGAGCAATCGATGGGATAGATGCAGCAAGAATAATTCAGCAGCATAAAGATATCCCAATTCTATTTCTTACTGCCAATGCCAGTAAAGAAATAATGGAAAAAATAAAGTCAGTTTCAGCTTACGGGTATGTTCTTAAGGGTGTAGATGAGTATGTACTCATATCTCAAATAGAAATGGCCTTTAAGCTCTATGAGGCTAAAATGCAGCTAAAAAAGAGAGAAGAGCTGTTCCGCAATATGTTTGAAAATCATGACATAGCAATGATACTTATTGATCCACAAGCCGGACGCATCATTGATGCTAACAAAGCTGCCTGTAATTTCTACGGTTATTCCAGAGAAACTATGCTGCAGATGGACATAGAAGCTGTTATTGGCGTTTCTACTACTATAGATGGTGGTCAGAAGTGTTCGGAAGCTTTAAAGAAGGGCTGTAATCCCTGCATTTGCTTCCAGCGGTTAGCCAACGGAGAAGAGAAATTAGTAGAAATATATTCATCCCCTGTAGATTATCAAGGAAAAACACTGATGCATCTGATTGTCTTTGACATCACCGAACAGTGGAAAGCAAAGAGAGAGCTTGAATTTTATAAAAATCTTTTTGAAGACTCCCTCAATGAAATTTACATATTCTATCCACAGACACTAAAATTCATCGCAGTAAACCGTGGAGCAAGGGAAAATTTGGGATATACTGGAGAAGAGCTTAAAGAAATGACTCCTGTTGACTTAAAGCCAGAGTTTACCTTGCAAAGCTTTAAAGAACTTCTTGAGTCCCTTTTAAAAGGTGAACAGAAGCAGCTTATCTTTGACGCAATGCACCGCAGAAAAGACGGTTCTTTATATCCAGTAGAAATCCATTTAGAACTTGTAGAATTTGATAAAGAAAAAGTATTTGTGGCACTTGTGTTGATATAACAGAACGTCGAGAAATGGAAAAAGAACTGAAGGAAAGGAATGAGATTTTAAGCACTATAATGGAGTATGCAGGAGATGCCATTATTATGATTGACGATAACGGTAAAGTAACCTTCTGGAACCCTGCAGCAGAACGCATACTTGGATATTCAAAAGAAGAAATAATAGGTAAAGATTTGCACATGTTTATGATACAAGATATGCGGCTGTACGAAGCTTATAGAGAAGCATTTAAAAGATTCCGTTCAACCGGAAAAGGAAGTGTCGTAGGTAAGACAGTTGAGATGAAGACAAGGCACAAAAATGGACATGAAATTGATGTAGAGCTCTCACTTTCTGCCGTTAGAATTAAAGATTCATGGCACGCAATAGGAATTATTCGCGACATAAGTGAGCGCAAGAGATTTGAGGAACTGCTTTACCGCCAGTCCATTACCGATCCCCTTACAAATATATATAACAGACGCTTTTTCATGCAGATGCTGGAGCAGGAAATAGAGCGAGTAAAACGAAATAAAAAGC
>DMAW01000101.1 GCA_003446375.1 Eubacteriaceae bacterium
TTGATACTATCTTCGAGGTAGACACTATAAGACATGTCTTGGATACAGTCTGCTCCTTAGCGGGGATACGCTATAAAGACAATGAAAAGCTTGATATTTCTGTAAGAGTCATAACAGATCATATAAGAAGCGTAAGCTTCATGGTAGGCGACGGAGTTCTTCCAAGCAATGAAGGAAGAGGCTACGTCTTAAGAAGGCTTTTAAGAAGGGCTGCGCGACACGGAAAGCTTTTAGGCATCGAAGGTGCTTTTTTATCAGAGCTTTCAAAAGAAGTGGAAAAAACCTCCGGAGAAGCATATCCGGAGCTTAGCGAAAAGAAAGACTACATCGCTAAGGTCATAAGGATAGAAGAGGAAAAATTCCAAGAAACCATAGATCAAGGACTCTCAATACTGGAAGAAGAAATCAGCAGGCTTAAAGCCGCAAAAGAAAAGATTCTTTCCGGTGAAGCTGCATTCAAGCTTTATGATACATTTGGATTTCCTTTAGATCTTACAAGAGATATACTGGAAGAATCTGAAATGGAAGTTGACGAGGAGAAATTCCACGAAGAAATGAAAAAGCAAAAGGACAGAGCACGAAAGGCCAGATCCGAAAAGGAAATAGGAGCCTGGGGAGAAGACCCGTTTTCATACCTTGGTTCTGAAGCCCTTACTGATTTTGTGGGATACGAATCGATGGAAAGCCACAGCACTGTCCAAGGCATCGTGATTGAAGGCTCCGAAGCAAAATTTGCAAGTGAAGGCGATGAAGTATTGATAGTTCTTGATAAAACCCCCTTTTATGGCGAAAGTGGCGGGCAGGTTGGAGATATAGGGACTATCAGCACAGGAGAATGCGATATCAAAGTCAGCGACTGCAAAAAAGGAAGCTTGGGAAGGCATATTCACAATGGCAAAATATTAAAAGGGAGCTTGAAGGTTGGAGACAAGGTTCATTGTGAAGTAGACAGAACCAACAGGATGTCAATAGCAAGAAACCATACCGCAACCCATCTTCTTCATAAGGCTCTAAAAGAAATTTTAGGTTCTCACGTCGAACAGGCAGGTTCTTTGGTGGATGCCTATAAATTCAGGTTTGACTTTAACCATTTTGAAAAAATGACTCCCGAAGAAATTTCAAAAGTTGAAAAGAAAATAAACCAAGTTATCCAAAAATCCATGGAAGTCGAAAAATTTGAGACTGATATCGAATCTGCCCGCAAATTAGGAGCTACAGCCCTTTTTGGGGAGAAGTACGGAGATACTGTAAGGGTGGTTAAAATTGACGATTACAGCATGGAGCTTTGCGGAGGAACCCATCTAGACAACGTAAGCCAAATCGGACTTTTTAAAATCGTATCCGAAAATGGCGTGGCTTCAGGAATCAGAAGGATAGAGGGAGTAACGGGCATCAACACTCTTAAATACGTGGAAAAACTTGAAAATACCATTAAGCAGACTGCATCTGCCTTAAAATCTTCACCTGATAACATAATTCAAAGGATAGAGGACATATACGCTGCAAATAAAGCATTGGAAAAAGAGCTTAGTTCTCTTAAGCAGCAGCTTAATAAAAATGCTGCAGACGAGTACGTAAATCAAGTACAAGAAGTTAAATCTGTCAAGTTTTTGGCAGTTGAAGCGTCAGGATATGAAATGGATGATTTAAGAAACCTTGCAGACGGACTTAGAGACAAGATTCAGGGAGTTATAGTCGCAGCAGGAGAAAAAGATGGAAAAGTCAACCTTGTGGCAATGGGTACAAAGGATGCAGTCAGTAAGGGATTCCACGCAGGAAAGCTTGTGAAAGAAGCCGCAGCCGTTACAGGTGGCGGCGGAGGCGGAAGGCCTGATATGGCCCAAGCAGGTGGAAAAGATCCTTCTAAAATAAAAGCTGCCCTTCAAAAAGCAAAGGAAGTATTGGAAGAACAGCTAGGCTGACTAGGTGCCTTTAGATTAGCTTAAAGCAATAAAAAATAGCTTGTAATTTTTAGCATTATGATTTAAACTCATAGTAAGGATTTTCAATTGATCGTAAGTAAATTGATGAATTTTACATGAAGGGGCGAAAGTATATGGACAACAATAAAGACTACACCGTGAAGTTTAATATCGAACAAGACAAATCTCAGCAAATCAAGGATTTGGTTAAAGAGGTATACTCCGCTCTCACAGAAAAGGGATACAAGCCCGTAAATCAACTGGTAGGATATATTATGTCCGGTGATCCTACGTATATCACAAGCTTTAAAAATGCGCGCAATCTGATTAAAAAAGTCGAAAGAGACGAGCTTTTAGAAGAATTGGTCAAGGAGTACTTCAACCATTTGGATTAATTACAAGGCCCTTTTTTAAAGGGTCTTTCTTTTTAAGAGACGCAGCCTTATCTTTCGACTGCACAACAGTCTTTTCTCCCTTTGGCGCAGCCAAGCATTTAACAGGAGCGAAGCGACATTAACGATGCCTGGGGCATCAACCCAAGAGGTAGTTATGATTTACGATAAATTAGGAAAAACAGGCCTAAAGGTCTCAAAGCTCTGTTTCGGAAGCCTTACCCTAGGGCCCCTTCAGGCTAATCTCTCTATAGAAAAGGCTGCTGAACTAATTTCTCTGGCAAGCGATAAGGGGCTGAATTTTATTGATACTGCAGATTTGTATGGAAATTATGAACATATAAGGCAGGGGCTGAAGCGTAGCCGAAACAACTGGATAATATCATCAAAATCATACGATTACGATAAAAAGGGCATGGAGGCGAGCCTTGAAAAAGCCAGAAGAGAGATGGACAGAGACGTAATCGACATCTTTATGCTTCACGAAACCGAAAGCGAGCATACAATCCGCGGACACTGGGATGCAGTGGATTATTTGCTTGAACAAAAGATTAAAGGTACAATAAAGGCAGTGGGAGTTTCAACTCACAGAGTCGAAGGGGTTTTAGGCGCATTGAAATTTGACGAAATCGAAGTCATTCACCCCATATTTAATTACAAAGGCCTGGGGATAGAAGACGGAGATGCAAGGTCCATGGAAGAAGCTTTAAGAAAGGCATGTTCTTTAGGAAAGGGCATATTTGCAATGAAGCCTTTAGGGGGCGGAAATCTCATAAGCACCCGAACAAAGGCATTTGAGTACCTAAAAGACAAGCACTATGTAAATTCTGTGGCAATTGGGATGCAGTCGGAAGACGAGCTTGAATACAATTGTTCGATGATACAAGGAGAAGCCATCCCCGATGATATTTCTAAATCTACGGCTGATAAAACACGCAGTTTGCATATAGACTCATGGTGCAACGGGTGCAGAAGCTGTGTGAATGTATGTGGTCAAAATGCTTTAATAATAAAAGACGGCAAAGCCGAGGTAAATAAAGAAAAATGCATATTGTGCGGATACTGCAGCGCTTCATGTCCGCAATTTTGCATCAAGGTGGTATAAATAATGATAAGATATATGGGACTGGACGTAGGCGACAGAACAATAGGTGTTGCAGTGTCCGACTCTTTGGGCATTACGGCCCAAAGTCTTAAGACTATAAAAAGAGCAAGCCTGGATAAGGACTTGGAAGAGCTAAAAAGCATCATTGAAGAAAAATCCGTGACTGCATTAATTATCGGGATACCTAAAAATATGAACGGCACTATTGGCCCCCAGGGAGAAAAAGTGATTGGATTTTCTAATTACCTTAAAAAGCGGCTCCATGTTGAAATAATCCATTGGGATGAAAGGCTGACTAGCAAATTTGCAGAAAACCTGATGCTTGAAGGTGACGTTAAAAGAAAAAAAAGAAAAGAAAATATTGATATGATGGCGGCGCAAAATATTCTGCAAAGCTACATGGATTCTAAAAATATTTAAAATTACAGGAGGTAATAACTATGAGCAAGCACGTACACGATGAAAACTGCAACCATGATCACGATCACGACAATACTATCGTATTGGTGGACGACAGCGGAGAAGAGATGAAGTTTGAGATCATCATAACTTTGGAACATGACGGAAAGGAATATGCTCTTCTGAAAAAACCTGAGGAAGATTCAGACGATATGTTCGCTTTCAGGATCGAAGAAGACGAAGACGGAGAGCTTTTAGTTCCCGTTGAAGAAGACAATGAAATAGAGATGATTCAAAAAATTTACGACGAGCTGTCAGACGAAGAGTAAGAAGATACATGCTTCAGCACATGCAAGCATCTGTCATTTCGAGCAGAGCGAGAAATCTCAGGAAAGCATAAAGCATGGTTCGGTTTCCATGCCGGACCGGATGCTAAATATGTGTCATCCTGAGGACCTGGCTGTGCCGGAGACGTAGGGATCTCAGGAATTACTGCAACTAGTATTGCATGGGCGTCAAATGCCATTGCAAATTTTAGGATCACCTGAGATTTCTCATTATAGGAATCCCTCTTGACAAATACGCAAAAAACAGTTAAAATCTTAATTGATAATAATTATTAATTGATAAGATGGTGATTAGATGCCCGTAGAAGAATTTAAAAGCGTATTAAAGGAGCAAGGCTACAAGCTTACTCCACAAAGAAGACATATAATAGATGTGATGTTGAATAACAAGGAACATCATTTAAGTATCGACGAAATATACAGAGAGGTAAAGGGGATGTGCCCGGAGATTGGCATAGCTACTATATATCGAACAGTTCAGCTGTTTGAAGAGGTAGGGATACTATCCAAGCAGTACTTTGACGACGGATGCCACAGATACGAGATATCCGACGGCGAAAGGACCCATAACCACCACCATCTCATCTGCAACAATTGCGGATCGGTAATCGAAATACAGGATGAATATTTCGACGCATTGGAACAACACATCGAAAAAGATAAAAGATTTAAAATAACCAACCACAACGTGGTATTTTTTGGCATTTGCGAAAAATGCATCAAAAAGAGCGAAAATAGCTAAATGAAAGGAGCAGTATTTTGGCAACGAAAAAAAATAATAAATTAAAGATTATACCTTTGGGAGGACTGGGAGAAGTCGGAAAGAACCTGACAGTTTTTGAGTATAAGAAGGATATAATCATAGTGGACTGCGGTATAACGTTTCCTGACGAAACAATGTACGGCATTGATATTGTATTGCCCGATTTCACGTATTTGATCAACAACAAAGACCGAATAAGGGGAATTGTGGTAACTCATGGGCATGAGGATCATATAGGCGCTATACCGTATCTATTAAAGGAGATGAACCTTCCTATTTACGGCACAAAGCTTACTATAGGTCTTATAGACAATAAGCTAAATGAGCATGGCCTTTTGAGAAGCACCGAAAGAAACGTTATTAAGCCTAAGGACCGAATCGATCTTGGAGGTTTTAATATCGAGTTTATCAGAACAAATCACAGCATAGCGGATACAGTGGCATTATGTATAAGGTGCGATGCTGCGACAGTCGTTCATACAGGCGACTTTAAGATTGACTATACTCCTATTGACGAAGAGGTGATCGATCTTGCCAGGTTTGCTGAAATAGGCAAGGAAGGCGTAGACCTTTTAATGGCAGACAGCACCAACGTGGAGCTCACGGGCTTTACGTTGTCAGAAAAATCAGTGGGAAAGAGATTCATAGAGCTTTTTGACGGAGTTCAAAGCCGAATCGTAGTGGCTACATTTGCTTCGAACGTACACAGGGTTCAGCAAATTATAGATGCTGCAGTAGTTCACGGCAGGAAAGTGGCTGTAAGCGGACGGAGCATGATAAACGTGACTACGACAGCCCATGAGCTTGGATACCTAAACATACCAAAAGGAACCTTAATCGACATAAAAGACATCAATAAGTACGATGATCACGAAATCGTAGTTATATCCACAGGAAGCCAGGGAGAGCCTATGGCGGCTCTTAGCAGGATGGCCGTTGGAGAGTATAGACAGTTTTCAATAACAGCAGGAGACCTTGTAATACTTTCAGCTTCACCAATTCCGGGCAACGAAAAGATGGTTATGCAGGTAATCAACAACCTCTTTAAGCTCGGTGCAGAAGTTATTTACGAAAAGCTTGCAGAAGTTCACGTTTCAGGACATGCAAGGCAAGAAGAGCTTAAGCTTATGCACACCCTTGTAAAACCTAAGTACTTTATTCCGGTCCATGGGGAGTACAGGATGCTCAAGCACCATGCAGAGCTGGCGCAGACTCTTGGCATGCCTGAAGAAAATACATTGATTGCAAGTACCGGTTCAATTATAGAACTGGGTAAAGACAGCTGCCGTGAAATCGGCAAAGCACCTTCAGGAGTGACCCTTGTCGATGGACTTGGCGTTGGAGATGTGGGAAATATAGTGCTAAGAGACAGGAAGCATCTATCAGAAGACGGCATATTCATAGTCATGGTCACTATGAGTAAAGGAAAGACCGTTGCGGGACCTGACGTAATATCCAGAGGATTCGTGTATGTAAGAGAATCCGAGGAACTTATAAATGAAGCCAGAAACGTGGTCAAGGCTGCTTTGCTTAAATGTGAAGAAAAGAAGATTACCGACTGGAACAAGATAAAAGGCGCAGTAAGAGACTCTCTAGACCAGTTCTTATATGAAAAGACTAAGAGAAGACCTATGGTATTGCCAATACTTATGGAAGTAAAACAATAAAATATAAGTTGGAAGGAGGCTCTATGGGACAAATAAATCACGAATATATTGAAACCTACATCAGAGGGTTGCTCAAAAACGAAGATAAATTGCTTTTAGAGCTTGAAGACTATGCAAAAAAATATAATGTACCCATAATACATCCGGAAGTAAGGCAGCTTATCGGCATATTGCTGGAAACAGGAGGGTACAAAAAGATACTGGAGATCGGAACGGCTATTGGTTATTCCGCTCTTTCATTTGTCAAGAAAAACGAAAACATAACCGTGGATACTATAGAACTTAACGAAGATATGGTAAAATTAGCAGGAGAAAATATCGAAAGAGCAGGCTATGATGACCGTATAAAGATAATACATGGAGATGCTTCAAAAGAAATTAAAAATATCGATAAAAAGTACGATGTGATATTTCTGGATGGAGCTAAAGGGCATTATATACACATGCTTGAAGATTGCCTAAGGCTTTTAAATAATGGAGGCATGATCATATCGGATAATGTCCTATTTCGAGGAATGGTTGCAACTGACGATCTTGTCAAACGCAGAAAGATAACGATCGTAAAGAGGATGCGAAAGTATCTCAAAGCCCTAAGTGAACACCCCATGCTTGAAACCAGCATAATCCCAATAGGGGACGGGCTGGCTGTAAGCAGGCTTGTTAAGTGATTTAGAAAGTTGAAAGCGGAAAGTTGAAAGCAGAAAAATACTGTCATTTCGAGCACAGCGAGAAATCTCAGGACAACTGTAACTAGCATTACAAGCAACATACTTAGCATATGTAGGGTAGGGTCTCTTACCACAACCGTATAACTATCAATCTGATTATCATATAGTGAGGAATAAACCATGAAAAAACCTGAACTGCTGGCTCCGGCCGGGACCCTTGAAAAACTTAAATACGCAATTACATACGGCGCCGATGCCGTTTACCTTGCAGGACAGGCCTACGGTCTTAGAGCCAAGGCAGGCAACTTTACTCCGGAGGAAATGAAAAAGGGCATAGAATTTGCCCATTCTCAAGGCAAGAAGGTATATACCACCCTTAACATATTTGCCCACAATCAAGATTTTGAAGGACTTGAAGAATACATAAAAACCTTGTTAGACTTAAAGGTAGACGGAGTTATCGCTGCAGATCCGGGGATAATAAGCGTAGTCAAGGCGACTGCCCCCGATCTTAGGATCTCTCTTAGCACTCAGGCAAATAACACCAATTACCACAGCGCAAATTTCTGGCACCAAAACGGAGTTAAAAGGATCGTACTTGCCAGAGAGATGAGCATCCGGGAGATAGACCAGATCAGAGCCAATACGCCACCGGATCTAGAGCTTGAAGCCTTTGTCCATGGTGCCATGTGCATGTCATACTCGGGAAGGTGCCTTTTAAGCAACTACATGGCAAACAGAGATGCAAACAGGGGAGACTGTGCCCAGCCCTGCAGATGGAATTACACACTTATGGAAGAAAAGCGCCCCGGAGAACATTTTCCGGTATTTGAAGATTCCAGGGGAACATACATATTTAATTCCAAGGATCTTTGCATGATTAAAAGGATTCCTGAGCTTATAGGCGCCGGAATCGACAGCTTTAAGATCGAAGGCCGAATGAAGAGCCTTTACTATGTCGCGACTGTGGTGGGAGTTTACAGAAGAGCAATAGATGCTTACTTTAATGATCCTGAAGGCTACAGTTTCAACCCAGAATGGTTTGAAGAGCTTCAAAAGGTAAGCCACAGAGGTTATACGGAAGGGTTTGCCTTTGAAAAGCCGGGTCAGGAGGAGCATAATTATTCTACAAGCTCGTATACCAGAAATTACGATTTCACCGGCTCGATTTTGGATTACGACAAGGATAAGAAGCTTGCAAAGATAGAAGTCCGAAACAAGATATTTTCAGGTGAAACTATGGAGCTCATGTCCCCGGGCAAAGAGCCTAAAGAATTTATAATCAGTCAGATTATCGATGAGGAGGGCAATACGTTAGAGGATGCTCCTCATCCTAAGCAAATAATATACGTGCCTTGTGAAGAAGAAGCGACTAAATGGGATCTGCTGAGAAGAGAAATAGTTTGAAGCAAAAGCACATGCTAATTTCTGTCATCCAGAGGACCGGCTTAGCCGGGACGTAGGGATCTCAGTAATTACTATGATCAATAATTGCATGTGCGTCAAATACCATTGCAAATTTTAGAATCACCTAAGATTTCTCATTGCATTCGAAATGACGGATTTAGGTATTTGTTTTTGACCCCAAGGAATCCTTGCATACTTACAACTTATAACCTACATCTTACAACTTGTTTCCCGTAGGGCGAAGCCCTGCATTTCACAGTCGCTCAGCGACTAAACAACTGCCCCACGACCTTTAACTGATAACTAAAAAAGGAGCTGACAACATGATTTCACCAAAGAAAAAACGAATTGCGCTGATTGCCCACGACAATCGAAAAAAAGATCTTTTAGACTGGGTCAAACAATACGTAAATTATCTGATTTTTCCCCTGTATGACCAGTTGATGGCAAACAGGCAGATCTTAAGCCAAAAGCAGGCAGTTCTTGATGAGCTTACAGAGCTTAGCAAGGGCAGCAACTTGGAAAACGAAGAGGCAAGAGTAGATGAATTGGTTTCGCAAATGGATGAAAAGATACCTGATGATACCATGCTGCCTTTGTTGTATCTGGATGTCTTAGAAATGGTCGGCGAATCCGGCGCGGCACTGGAGAGCGTGGATTTTAACGTACCTTCAAAGGAAAATGACCCTGGATATGAGGGATTGTTTTTGAACAGCATCGAGTTCAAGGTAATCTTGATGGGCAATTATCAAAACTTGGACGACTTTGTAGGCCTTGTTTACGAAAATACCCGAAAGATGGACGTAGTATGGATAAGCTATGAAAAAAGCGAGGATACCATAAGGGCCACAGTAAACCTTAAAGCATATGCTTTCCTAAGAGACGGCGAGAACTTTACCGGCTTTACGGATTATGAGTTCATCGAAGATCAGCCTTTTGGAAAGGATAATCCTTTTGTAAGCGGAGGCCAGACTCAGCAAGCTGAAGAAGATGAAGAATAAAAAATAGATTTATTAATACGAAAAACTGCAGGTGGCGCTTGCAGTTTTTTTTTTATTGTAGCATAATAAAAAGAATAAGAAAGCGCGGCAAATACAAACATCCGTCATCCAGAGGACCGGCTTAGCCGGGACGTAGGGATCTCAGTAATTACTATGATCAATAATTGCATGAGCTTCAAATACCATTGCAAATTTTAGAATCACCTAAGATTTCTCATTGCATTCGAAATGACGGATTTAGGTATTTGTTATGACCACACAGGAATCCCCATACACTTACAGCTTACAACTTTTAACCTGTGATATTTAAGTTATAAGACTTAGGCTATAAGCAAAATCACATGCAAACATCTGTCATTTCGAGCATAGCGAGAAATCTCAGGAATAACTTTGCTTAGCAATGGCCTGTGCCGCATGAGAAGTTTAGGTATTTGTTAGCAATCATGAAATTAGGTGTAATCCATGAAAAATTGTTATGTTTATATTATAACTAATAATAATAATTCGGTAATATATATCGGCGTTACAAACGATATTTACAGGAGAATTTACGAACATAAAAATAAACTAATTCCTGGATTCAGCAAAAGATATAATTTACATAAGCTTATTTATCTAGAGTATTATAATCAAATAGAGGATGCAATATTTAGAGAAAAGCAAATTAAAAAGTTTTCAAGATTAAAGAAAGAAGAATTAATAAATAAATTAAACCCTAATTGGATTGATATCTTTGAAGATGGACAAATACCATTACAACTTTAAGAATCACCTGAGATTTCTCATTGCATTCGAAAT
>DMAW01000103.1 GCA_003446375.1 Eubacteriaceae bacterium
TATCAAAGTAAAAAATATTTATCAATACTATTGTAAAATTAATTGTAATTTCAAAAAGGCAACGCTTACCGCGTTGCCTTTATAGATTATTCAAGCTGTTGGGCATCGTATAACTTCTTATACATACCACCTTTTTCATAGAGTTTTTTGTGAGACCCCTCTTCTTCTATTCCTGATTCAGTCAGCACTACGATCTTGTCCGCATTTCTGATGGTTGCCAATCTGTGGGCTATTACAAGAGTCGTCCTGCTTTTTGACAATCTGTCAAAAGACTGCTGGATGATCTTCTCATTTTCATTGTCTAGACTCGATGTGGCTTCATCCAATATCAGTATGGGAGGATTCTTAAGAAATATCCTGGCGATACTTATCCTTTGCTTTTGTCCCCCTGAAAGCATGACTCCTCTTTCTCCTGTATAAGTGTCATATCCATTTGGAAGCTGCATGATAAATTCGTGGGCATTTGCAAGCTTAGCTGCGTTTACCACTTCTTCGTCTGAAGCATTTGTATTCCCATACATTATATTTTCCTTTATCGTACCCGAAAACAAAAATACATCCTGCTGCACAATTCCTATGTTATCTCTTAAATCCCTTACCTTTATGTTTCGTATGTCCTTTCCATCCACAAGTATTTCTCCATCATCAACTTCATAAAATCTTGGTATCAAGCTGCACAGCGTGGTTTTGCCGGCGCCGGAAGGCCCTACGAATGCAACTGTCTCTCCAGAGCTGATATTTAAGTTTATGCCTTTTAAAATCTGATCTTTGTCATTATAGCTAAAACCAACATTTTTAAATTCGATCTCTCCGGAAAGCTTGCCTATTTTTATGGCATCTTTATTGTCCACTATATCCGGCTGTATCATCATTATTTCGTCAAATCTGCGAAATCCTGAAGCGGCTTTTTGAAAAGTCTCTACAAAGTTTGCTATCCTCTTTATCGGTTCTATAAATATTCCTACATATAATAAGTATTGAACCAAAACCCCAACGCTTATCTGTCCATTATATATAAATAGACCTCCGAAAAAAACAACTGACAGATACAAAAGATTTGCCATTAAGTTGACTCCTGAAATGAATTCTCCCATTACCTTATAGGATTCTTCTTTTGTTCTTCTATAGTTGTTGTTTCCAATATCAAATTTCTGTTCTTCATACCATTCGTTCCCAAATGACTGTACAACTCTGACGCCTGATATGCTGTCTTCGATTTGCGCATTGATATCTGCTATTTTAATCCGCATTTCTGCAAATACTTTTCTCATCTGCTTATTCTTGATAATAGTGAAATACAGCATTACCGGCACCAAAGCAAATATTATGAGGGCAAGCTGCCAATTTGCAGTAAACATGATGGTAAATGATCCTACTAAAGTGATAATAGTGATAAAAACATCTTCCGGACCATGATGTGCAAATTCTGCTATATCAAATAGATCATTGACCAGCCTGGACATTATATGCCCTGTCTTGTTTTTGTCAAAATAACCAAATGACAGCTTTTGAACATGATTGAAAAGATCTTTTCTCATATCTGTTTCAATCCTTACTCCCAAGACGTGTCCCCAATAGTTTACAATGTAATTTAAAGCTGCCCTTACCAGATACAAAATCAATATAACTGCCGAAGTTGCTATCATGAGATTTAATTTTTTATCCGGAATTATGTCATCTATTATTATAGCTACCAGCATGGGAAATATTAAATCAATTATAGACATAAAAAAAGCACTCGTAAAATCCACCATAAAAAGTTTCTTGTGGGGAATATAGTATTTAGAAAATTTCCTTAACATATTTTCTCCTCTCCTGCTTTAATAAAATTGAGACAACCTTGTTAAAAATCGGCTGCCTCATAAAAATCATATATCATTTGATAAAAGTGCCTATCTCTTTTCCTTCTAGAATATCATATAGCTTGCCTAAGTCTTTTGATCCCGCCAAAATAGTGTGAATTCCTTTCTTGGAGGTTATTTTTGATGCTAAAAGCTTTGTGATCATCCCGCCTGTTCCTACTTTGCTATTGGTGGTTTCAGCGGCAGCAATAATATCTTCGCTCATTTTGTCTATATAGCTTATTAATCTTGCATCAGGGTTTTTTGAAGGATTGCAATCATAAAGGCCTTCAACATCGGACAAAATCAACAATAAATCTGCATTTATCAGCACAGCCACCATAGCCGACAGAGTATCATTATCTCCAAAGCGTTCTTCTTGTATTTCTTCAGTGGAAATAGCATCATTTTCGTTGACTATGGGCACGACTCCAAATTTAAACAAGGTATCAAATGTATTGAAAGTATTTGTCTTTTTGATCTTTGATCCGAATACATCTGCTGTGAGAAGAATTTGAGCTACCGACTGATTGTATTCTCCAAAAAATTTTTGATACAGCTGCATAAGTATTGCCTGCCCTACAGCTGCAGTTGCCTGTTTTTCTTCTAGTTTTTGAGGCTTTTTCATAAAGCCCATTCTATCCATTCCCGCACCTATCGCTCCGGATGATACCAAAACAATTTCTTTTCCGCTGTTTTGCAAATCAGATATTACTCTTGCAAGGCTCTCCATTTTCCTTAAGTTTATATTTCCTGAAGGGTATGTTATGGATGTTGTCCCTATTTTGATAACTATCCTCTTTGCGTTTTTCACTACGCTTCTTACCATCTTTATACCTGCTTTCATTTATATACTTTATGATGCCTTTCTGCAAAAAAAATCAGATACACATGCCGTGCAGCTGATTTTATCATTCAAGATTATATAGCTATGGTCTCGATGACAGGACACTTTGCTTCTTGTAGTTCAAGTATGAATCCCATCATTACTATAACATTGGCCATTAGCGAATATTCTATATCGAGATAGCACTGCTGTAGATCATAATTTTCTTTAGACTTTTCAAGATATGCGCCTTTTGTCTCAGTCAAGAATGAATCCAAATCAAACCCCAGCACCTTGTCAGAATTAAGCCTTATTTTTTCAGCGATGCTGCTGTCTACCTGATATTTTTCTATTGCCTGCGAAAGTTGTAATTCATAGGCTACGTGACCTTTAAAATCTTTGTATGATCTCATTTTCTTGTTGTGGGCTATGCAAAACGTATCGCATATATAATGGGATAGCATCCCCAATGAAAATGACAAGCTAAGCTTGTTTGTCTTATTTATAAAGTTGTTCGACTGTGCGTAATAATTTGTATAGACTTGGTTTAAATTATGTATTTTAAGTCTTCTTATGAAATGCATGTCCGGATATACTGCGCCTAACTCCATAGAATCTCTGTCAATCTTGATGTCCATTTGAGCTTCCAACAGATCTGCCACTGTATTGGCAATACTGATGTGCGACTTTAGCTTCAAAAATCCGCCTCCTTAAATAGCTTATATAATTATTTTAAACTCTTTTCTATATATTTCAAGCTTTTTTTATTAACTGTGGGGTATTATCACCAAAGTTTTGGTAGCAAACTACTAAAATTTTATATTTTTTATATCTCACCTTGTGGGGTTTATGCTGCTATTACTTGGATAAATATAGACTATAGAAAATTTATTTTATAGACTTGCAGCTATCTTGTTAGCCGAAAAAACGAGGAGGTATGAGAATGTCGTTGAGTGAACTAATTAATAAGTATGGCAAAGAGCAGTCTCCTTACATGGAAGGACTAGTTAATCACCTTCCTATGTGTCAAGTAGCTCTTTACAAATTGACTAAAGATTTAGATAAAGTGGCATCATACACCAAATATTATAATAGCCATTTTAATGTTGATCCCATCGCCCTTGACTACGTGCCTGCTTCTTCTATCGACGAGTGCCTTGGAAAAAGAGAACAGTACGAAGCCTGCTTGGATTTGATTAAAGAAGATATCGAAAATTTTGGTATGGATCATATGCTCAAAACGATTTTAAACACTTATCCCTTGGGGATTTCTTCAGGTCTTTTTCATGTGACTATCCGCTTAGCCTATGCTGTTGAAGCGGTTTTTTACGATGAAAGCCTTTTAGAAGAAGTGTCTCGGGCCTTGGCCTATTATGTAACAGCTTATCGAGAAGTCATCCCTTTTTATCAAAAGGTCTCAAAAGAAAAAATTCATGAAAGCATGCAGAAATTAATAAATAATCCCGAAGTAGAAAAAATTCTTAAGAAGCATGAATCTTTGGGAAAAACCATGAAAGCCCTTTATCAGAATTCAAAATACCTTGATGCCGGTTTCTTGATTGAAGGTGACGAAGAAAATAAAGTGCAGGGGTTATTAGACTTATGCCTTCCTGCATTTGATAATACGCAAAGCATCGTAGTTTTGCACTGCATTACGGGGCTGCATGGAATGTTGGTGCTAAAAGATTATTTTAAAGATTTCAATAGATCCTTAGATATTTATGCCACTGCAGCAATCACGCATTTACTTGCTGCTGGGGGCGTTGAATTTTCTAAACCGGATTTTAAGGCAGCTTCAATCTCATGGCCGGAATTAATATCACAGGGTTCTTCTTCTGATACTGTCCATACCATCAAATTTACTTATACTTGTCATGAATTATATAATCTTCACCCAAGAGAAGACCTGAAAAGTTCTTTGATTCATCAAATACATAAATAAACTTTTAGTGCAAAAATTTTGTCACGCCTCCTTTTAAAATAAAACCATTTTAAAAGTCCATGATAATGCGCCAAAACACCATTAATAGTCCTTCGATTTGTAAGTGCTGCGATATAAATATTAAAAACCTAGCATTCTGGCTTATACTGAACTATTTGATTTTGCGGAATAAATAATTTTCAACTGTTAACTTATACTTCGGTCCTTTCATTTTCTCTTTAATTTTTGCTAAATCAACAGTTTTGCTTCTTGGCAATACGAAATAATCATCCAGATTGGTATTTATGATTATATTGTTTTTTCCTATGACTCCAATGAATTCAAAGTCATCATCAAATCTAGATAAAGTAGCATCTCCATGACTATCATTGCACAACAAAATACCACCTACCTTTAAGTACTTTTTCGTTGCTTGTCCAACAAAGCCTGCATATTGAGAAATTATCAAATCAACAGGTTCAATATTTAGTTCTCTTGTATAGTTTTGACCCACGAAAACTATGTCACAAGGTTTTTTATACTCTTTATTTTTAACAATATATTTTTTAATCAACTCCATATTTTTAAAGAAATTAATTGCTCCTTTGAAATTATCAACATAAATTACCTTAGGTATAACAAAGGATGGAGCAATATCAATATGACTTCCCGGGTACAGAGCACCCCCTATTTCATACTTTTTAGCGATCGCTCTGTAAAGTTCTTTTCTATTACCTATTTTATTTTTATATTCATTATATTCTACGATTATATTTTTGCTATTCATCATACTATACCTCTCGTACTTACATTAACATTTCTACAGTGAATCGCAACGTCTCTTGTTTTGGAGAATTCACTCCTTAGTAATTTTCTTATAATTTAAAATATTTTATTTTTATTTTTAAACCATTTAAGAAAACACATTGTATTAATCAATTAGCTAAAGAAAAAAAGCCGTATGAGCATAGTATTTCATACGACTTACAGAGTGTACCTTATATTTTTACCTATGTTGATCGACTAAAATTGGATTGCCGTCAGGGTCAATGATTACAAAACTGCCGGGCCCTTCTGTATTCTCTTCTACCATGCTTTCAAACTTTATTTCTTTTTCTCTCAATTCCTCTTGAATCACTCTTATATCTTTAAATGATTCTAAGTTTTCAGCCTTATTATTCCAGCCCGGATTAAAGGTCAACATATTTTTATCAAACATGCCTTCAAATAAACCAATCGTAACATCATCGTTCTGCATGATAATCCAACTATCATCTAAAACTCCAGCAAAGCTTTTAAAACCTAAGGTTTCATAAAACTTCTTTGAAACCTCTATATCTTTTACTGCTAAACTTAATGAGAATGCTCCAATACTCATGCTCAACCCTCCCTATATAGATTTTTACCCAGTCAAACCCTTAAAAGTTATATATCTTGCAACCTGCTTGACTAGGTGGAAAATGTACCACTTTTCTTGCCTTCCAACTCGACTCATTCAATTGGCTTTCTACCTACTTCAAATATCGATCCTTCACGCCTGTACCCCTGTTTTTTGTAGTATCCATCCACATCTGACATAACATAGGCTGTCTGGTCTGGATAGTCTGAGCAAATGTGCTCCATCAACTTACGCCCTATATTCTTGCCTCTGTGATTTTTGTCTACCAATAGATCGCAGACGTATATATAAAACCCGCAGTCATCTATGGCTCTTGAATATCCACATAAGATACCCTCTTGATATGCAACGTAAGTTATAGAATCATTCAAAGCCTTTCTATACTTTTCTGAAACATCCTCTCCAGTATAGCACTCCCACTCTTCTCCCTCAGCCTCAATCATTTTCATCAGATTTTCTTCATCGAGCTCTTTTATGAATTTTCTTATTTCCATTTAATCAACTCCTTGGACACTTGTACAATAAAAGAAAAGTGCTATTTCTGCTTATCAATTACTTAGTCTCACAACCAACAGCTCAGTTCTATTATTGATGCGCATCGGAATTATGCTATTACCCATTCCTCTACTGACTATCATTTTTGTTTTTTCGTCTTATATAACTCCTGAAGTGTATTTAGGCATATAGTCCTCATTCGGAGCTATATCCTTATTATCCCATCAAGCAACTCTAATTACAACTTATTATTTACCCAACTAAACTTCTTCTTGTCCCCATGTTATAAATACGTAATAATATCTTTAAACCTCTCATCCATCTTTTTCACAAACTTACAGATAGTAAATTCATTATAAACTAAAAAAACGGATGCTTTTACACACCCGTAATGTCTTAATTTCCTTTTATTTGTGAAGTGTTTCTTTTGTTTCTCAATCCATAAATACCGTCTTGTCAGCTAGGTAGTCTGCATCTTCTTTGTTGTGAGTGACAATCACGGTAGTGATTTTTTGATTTCTGATAATTTCCTTTATTTCTTTTCTCATACCGTCTACGAGTTCTGCATCCAAATTGCTGAACGGTTCATCCATTAGTAATATTTTAGGGTCGGAAGCCAGTGTCCTCGCAAGTGCAACCCTTTGCTGCTGCCCACCGCTCAACTGATGTGGGTATCTTTTCTCCAATCCTTCGAGGTGAGTCAATCGTATCACCTCATTAAGTCTTTTAGGGTCTTTTTTCTCCATGCCAAAATATATATTCTTTTCAACAGTCATGAATGGAAATAAGGCATAGTCTTGAAAAACGAATCCAACTTTTCTTTTCTCAACAGGCATAAAAACGTCTTTGCCTTGCACTGACTTTCCCGCTATAAAGATGTCACCTTTCCCTCTCTCCTCCAATCCGGAGATGATTCGTAAAAGCGTGCTTTTTCCACTGCCACTGCTA
Organism: Eubacteriaceae bacterium; assembly: GCA_003446375.1. Lineage (GTDB taxonomy): Bacteria > Bacillota > Clostridia > Eubacteriales > Alkalibacteraceae > Alkalibacter. Next base: position 7,431 of record DMAW01000103.1, read on the forward strand.
CCTAAAACAGCCAGGATGCTACCTTCATCAAGCTCAATGCTGAAGTCACTTATTACATCCTCACCTTTAGGATTATATCTGAAGCTGAGCTTATCAATTTTCAACATCAAATTTATCTCCTTTCCTGCTTTTCCGGTTTATTGCTACGAATACAGCAATCGAAACCATGCAAATTACTATGATTAACAAGGACGGAATTGATGATTCCAGTATCCTCTCATCATTTGCATATTCGTATGCCCTTGATGCAAGTGTATTGAAATTAAACGGCCGCAGAAGCAACGTCAATGGCAGCTCTTTCATTATGTCTATGAATACTAGCAAAAAACCTGAAGCCAATGAATTTAACATCATAGGAATTTCTATTTGCAGCAGCGCTCTTCCCGGCGTTTTCCCCATAATCCTTGCAGTATCATTAAATCCTGTTCCTATCTTTGAGAAACCAGAGTTCACTGTGTTATACCCAATGGACATATACCTGATTACAAAAGCGAACAAAAGCATTATAGTACTAGTACTTAAAACAAGCTTTTTAGTTGATGGATCGATTAATTTATACAAAGGGTATAGTGTCGAGTCAATTGAGACAAATGCCATAATAGTGCCGATGGCTATTATTGCCCCAGGCACAGCATAGCCAGTCTGTGTCAATTTTCCAACTGCCTTCTTAAAGTTAGGGTTTAGCCACCGCTGCAAGTGACATAATGTAATGCTGATTAATATAATTATGGCGGCAGCTAACAAACTATAGAATAAACTATCAAAAGCTATAACTGAAAGATTGTCAAGCCTTACCTTTTCATATGACATTGTCGCCCAATAAATCATCTGAAGGACCGGAACAATAAAAGATATCAAAAGAAAAGAAATCATCATCATGGATAATGCCTTGCCTTTAAACCCTTTTAACAATACCGGTTCTATCCTTCTAGGCTGCATACCGGATACTCCATACCTTCTACCGCCTCTAAGCAGGTCTTCCAGTGCAAGAAACACTATGATGGCTACCATAATATAAAACGATAGCTTCACTGCAACGCCGCTGTCTCCCATCCCAAACCACAAGCTAAAAATTGATGAACTAAAGGTTCTTATCCCAAAATATTTAACAACACCGTAATCGCTAATAACCTCCATAATGACAAGTGTTACCCCTCCTATCAAAGGTATCCTTACCAAAGGAAATATCACTTTAAATAGAATGCGCCATGCTTTAAATCCATGCAGCCTTGCAGTCTCTACAAAACCTGCGGAATGGTTCTCCAAAAAAGATCTGACTATCCCATAGACATAAGGATATAGCGTTATCGTATAGATAAAGACAGCTCCCTTTATGCTTGATATGCTCATCGAACCTGGCTCTAATATTATACCCCATCCCCTCAACGTGGTTTGGATGACACCTGTATAGCTTGTCATGCCTGAATATACATATGCCGCTATGTAAGGTGGTATCGTAAGGGGAAGGTATAACGACCATCTTATTGCCCGCCTGAACGGAAAGTCATAAACTGTAACACCATAAGCAAGTAAAACACCAATAGTTCCTGATGTTAAAACAGTTCCGATCACAAGCAAAGCTGTATTTGATGCTGCATCTCCTAGCAAGTACGTTTTAAAATGTATCCAGTTTTCATTGAAACCAAAATCAAGTCTAAGAATCAGAAATAATACCGGCAACATTAACAATACTATAATGAAAAAAGCCGGAAGATTTCTCATCACTCCGACTCTTTTCCTGTCATTTAAGAAATTCATTATTTCCAACCAGCTTCGTTGAATGCTTTTACCGCTTCCGCGTTAAGCTCACCAAGCTTTGACAATGCTATTGACTGTTCTTTAAAGTCTCCCAAAGATATGAGAAAATCAGAAAGTTCTATATTTTCAAGTACCGGATATTCATAATTTGCTTTTGCATATGATTCCTGTGCTTTAGCGCTCGCCAAGTATTCAAGCAGCTTCTTTGCGTTTTCAGTATTCTTCGCATTTGCGACTACTCCACCGCCAGAGATATTTACGTGAGTTCCATCACCACCCTGATCAGGAAAAATCACTCCAAGACTTTGAGCTACTTTAACTTCTTCCTCATTTGCAGAGTTGAGCATCTGTCCTAAATAGTATGTGTTCATAACTGCCACATCGCCTTCGCCGGCTACTACCGCTGTTGCCTGATCTCTGTCACCACCATCTGGGTCTCTGGCAAAATTCACTACCATGGCTTCAGCCCATGCCTTAGCCTGATCATAACCGTTCAGCTCTATGAAAGAAGCTAGAAGTGATTGGTTGTATATATTTTCAGAGCTTCTAATAAGAACTTTGCCCTTCCAAGCTGGCTTTGTCAAATCTTCGTAAGTACTTATCTGAGTACCATCAACTCTATCTTTTGCATATACGATCACTCTTGCTCTTTTAGTTAATCCAAACCACTTTCCATCCGGATCTCTGTATTTTTCAGGAATATTGCCTACTAAAATTTCGCTATCTACCGTTTGAAATAATCCTTCAATCTTTGCTCTTTCCAGTCTGCCAACATCAGCTGTAATAAGTAGGTCAGCTTCTGTGTCTGCCCCTTCAGTCTTGAGTCTTTCTATAAGCTCATCAGACTTGCCTTTTACAACATTAACTTCAATTCCTGTTTCTTCAGTAAACTGTGCGTATAGCTCATCATCAGTATCATAGTGCCTGTCGGTATATAGGTTTACTACTTTAACTTCTCCACTTTTGTTATCTGTTGCAGGTGATGTACATCCTGCAGCTAGGGTAAAAACAAACAAAACAAGTGCTGCCACTAAAAATACTTTCAATCTTTTCATTGATATCCTCCTGTAGTTGTTATTGATAATCATTATCTATTAACGATTATACTCATCTTCCGCAATAGTGTCAACAGGCTTTCATTAGTTTTTTTATATATTTACTGGGTTAACTTCTTCAATCAACTGTTAAAATAAGCGTTTGATGGATTAGTTTTGTTGTGATTGTTTGCATTTTTTGCCTTTTGATAGCTTGCTAATGGTTAATAATTAATCACATAGCTAAAAATCAAGGACGCTTTTATACACCCTTAATGTCATTTTTGACGGTTAGTTGAAAAGCGTACCCTTTTTCCTCTTTCATTTCAACGCCTATTTTATGCTTTTTCTGAAATCAACAAGCAAAAAAACTGCCTCAAATATTTCATCCGAACATAAATCAAAAACAATAGGAAAGTATTTTAGTTTTCCCATTTGTTGCGAAGCCGCTATAATTAGCTTAATCTCATTGTCAAGCGGAAGATTCAATACATCTGTACGGTTTTTTTCGGGAATATATATGGTCAACTTGAAAAAACCGTCCCAGATCGATAGCCAAAAAACAGTTGTTTCATTTTGACCACCTCGAACGCCTGTCCACTTGAAAAGTCCCTTTGCCAGCCACGCTTTGCCATCGTTGTAGTAACGCCATTTTAAATGAATATCGTGGCTTGCAAGTTCATTTATAAACTTAATATAAGCGTTGTTCGATTCCCCAAGCGCCTTTGCAATCACGTCACTTGACGCTTGAATATCAGGGTTTCTAAGCATTTGTTCCTTATTTGTTTTCATGCCATAAAAACCTCCACAGATAAGATTTTGTTTGTAGTGTTTATAAGGACATTTTGATGTGACCCCATTTTAGTACACAGTTTGGGTACGGTTAGTTCTATGTGTTTTTTTTATTATTGCATCATCTTTTTATAAAACAATTCATTTTTAGCTTTCATTAAACTATCATTTGGATAAATAAAGTAGAGTGGCCGTTGGATCGAGTAGTTTTCTATGCTAAGGTTGCATAACTCACCTCTTTCAACTTCTTGCCTAGCAACTTCTTCATACATAAATGAAATAGCATTTGAATTTTTTATCATTTTTTTCATAATTCCAAAGCTACTGATTTCATATATTTTAGAAGCTGAAAGTAGCGAATCATTTTTTTGATATAAATAATTCTCGAATATTTCTCTTGTACCTGACCCTTTTTCTCTTAAAATTAATGGGTATTTATGAATGTCAGATAATGTTACGTTCTGACCTTCTAATGGATGTCCCTTCCGGGCTACCGGAAGGAATTTGGTATTGCAAAATTCATAATGTTTAAATAAAGATTTATCAAAAATCCCTTCAATAAATGCACAATACAATTCGTTATTTAATAGCATTTTAATAATTGATTCTGTATTTTTTACCGTAACGTACAGTAGTTCATCATAATTACTCAAATAAGAACTTAAGTAATTTGGCAAATAATAGTCCGCTATAGAAAGTGTTGCACCAATCTTAATTGGTGTTTCCACTTTTTTTATTTGATTTATAAGCTGTTCTTCATTCGCAACTTGAAATTTAGCATAATTGTATAGTAATTTCCCTTGTTTAGTCAACTTAACAGACTTGCCATCAATATTGATCAATCTACAATTATAGTATTCTTCCAATTTTTTTATATGTTGAGTAACAGCAGGTTGGGTTAAATTCAACTCGGTTGCTGCTTTTGTGTAGTTCCTATATTGTGCTACTTTTAAAAATGTATAAATTTTTGTATCAATCATATATGCCTCCATGTAGATTTATTTTACACTGACAACTATAACATTAAATTATCAATCGAGTAGGAAGATAATCATT
>DMAW01000032.1 GCA_003446375.1 Eubacteriaceae bacterium
ACCATTATACGGACTTTATCTTTGGCATTTGTCAATAGGTTATGGATATCTTAAAGTTCTAATTAAGGCTTTATAAATTCTCCAAATACTCTGTTTGCAAAATCCAAGCCCTTTAAGCTTAGTTTGATTTTTCCATCCGTCTTTTCAAGCAATTCTCCTTTGATCAGCTTCTCTATCTCAGCGCTATAGTCATCACAAATTGACGAAGCAAACCTTTTTTCATAATCCTTGAATTCTACCCCTTGGATTTTTCTTAAACCTAAAAACATAAATTCTTCCTTGAGATTTTTAAGCTCCATTCTTTCTATATCTTCGATTACCGGCTGTAACTTGTTGGCTTTTTCGATATATTCTTTCATTTTTGAGATATTGTGAAAACGGCAGTTATCTGAAAAAGAATGGGCTCCAAGCCCCAAGCCCACATAATCATCTAGATTCCAGTAGACCATATTGTGCCTTGAGCTAAAGCCGGGCAGAGCAAAGTTTGAGATCTCATAATGGATATAACCCGATTTAGCTAATCTCTGTATCAATACATGGTACATGTCTCTTTCTATATCTTCGTCAAATTTAAACTTTCCTGACAAAGACTGCTTATATAAAGTCGTATTTTCTTCAAGGACCAGTCCGTAACACGACAGGTGCTCAGGCTTTAAAACCATTATCTTTTCAAGCCCTTCTATGAAGTCCTCGAGGTTTTGGCCCGGCAACCCCATCATTAAATCTATGCTGATGTTCTTTATGCCGAGGTTTCTTAACAGATTGTAGCTTTTTTCAAAATCATTGTATGTATGAATTCTTCCGATTGATTTTAATACATCATCGTCAGTACTTTGAAGACCAAGGCTTACTCTATTAATGCCGCTTTTAATATAAGAATTTATTTTTTTTCTGTCAATAGTCCCCGGATTTGCCTCAATAGTTATCTCAGCATCTCTTTGGACATCAAAGCCAGTGTGCAGCTTGGATAAGATTTTTTCTATATAAATAGGTTCTATAGATGTAGGAGTTCCTCCTCCTATATAAATGGTTTTTATCTTTCTGTTCTCGATGTACCGACTTTTTGCATCAATTTCATTTAAAAGGGCAGAAGTGTAAGCTTCTGCCCTTTCTTCCTGCCCTGAATAAGACAAAAAGTCGCAATACGAGCATTTTTCCCTGCAAAAAGGTATATGGACGTATATGCTTGTATTTTTCATTTTTATCACCTTGTTTAAGAATCCAATTTTAATACGGACATAAATGCTTCTTGGGGAACTTCTATGCTTCCAACTTGGCGCATACGCTTTTTTCCTTCTTTTTGCTTTTCCAGAAGCTTTCTCTTCCTGGATATATCCCCACCATAACATTTTGCCAATACATCTTTTCTCATAGCCCTGATAGTCTCTCTAGCTATGATCTTGCCCCCTATGGCAGCTTGTATAGGAATTTCGAACATCTGGCGAGGTATGGCTTCTTTTAGCTTCTCGCAAATCATTCGGCCTCTAGAGTAAGCCTTGCTTTTGTGTACTATAAAGGAAAGAGCATCGACTATATCTCCGTTTAGCAATATATCAAGTTTTACAAGATCAGATCTTCTGTATTCTTTCATTTCATAATCAAATGAAGCATATCCCTTAGTCCTGGACTTAAGTACATCAAAAAAGTCGTAGATAATTTCATTTAAAGGAAGTTCGTATTCAAGAACCACGCGAGTTTCTTCTATATAATTCATCGTTTTATACTCGCCCCGTCGCTCTTGACACAGATCCATTATCGCTCCTACATATTCCGATGGAACCATTATAGATGCCTCCACTATAGGCTCTTCCATGTAATCAATCTCCACTGCCGGTGGAAGATTTGTGGGATTATCCACCCATATCTCTTCTCCGCTTGTCTTTTTGACTTTGTATATAACACTGGGAGCCGTCGTTACTAAATCTATGTTATACTCCCTTTCTAGGCGCTCTTGGATTATCTCCATATGCAAAAGACCTAAAAAGCCGCATCTAAAGCCAAACCCAAGGGCTACGGAAGTATCAGCTTCAAACATCAGCGAGGCATCATTTAACTGCAGCTTTTCCAAAGATTCCTTAAGATCTTCGTATTTCGCGCCATCTGCCGGGAAGATTCCGCTATATACCATAGGCGTTACCTTTTTATATCCCGGGAGTGCCTCTTTTGCTGGGTTTGATGCATCTGTTATGGTATCCCCTACCCTGGTATCCTTAACATTTTTGATGCTGGCAGTGACATATCCTACGTCTCCGCTTACAAGCCGATCTACAGGCAGAAGTCCTTTTGCAAATACTCCTACCTCATCTACTTCAAATGTTTTGCCTGTATTCATCATCTTTATCTTCATGCCTTTCTTCATTGTTCCTTCTTTGACTCTGATCGAAGCAATTACTCCCCTGTAAGAATCATAGTACGAATCAAAAATAAGTGCCTTAAGGGGCTGATCATCCTTGTTTTCAGGAGCAGGAACTCTATCTACTATGGCTTTTAGCACATCTTCGATATTAAGTCCTTCTTTGGCAGATATCAGTGGCGCATCGTGGGCCTCGATTCCTATCAAATCTTCAATTTCATTTTTTACCATTTCAGGATTTGCTCCAGGTAAATCAATTTTGTTTATTACAGGTATTATCTCGAGATTGTTTTCCAGTGCCAAATATACGTTAGCCATAGTCTGAGCTTCAATTCCTTGAACTGCATCTACAACGAGTATCGCTCCTTCACAAGCAGCCAAGCTTCTCGATACTTCGTAAGTAAAGTCTACATGCCCAGGCGTGTCAATCAGGTTCAAAAAATATTCATCATTGTTATCATCTTTATAAACAAGCCGGATAGCCTGCAGCTTTATAGTAATTCCTCGCTCTTTTTCCAAATCCATATTATCTAAAAGCTGATCCGACATTTCCCTATCAGTTAAAAGTCCTGTTTTTTGTATCAACCTGTCGGCGAGAGTGGACTTTCCATGATCTATATGGGCTATTATGCTAAAATTCCTCGTTCGTTCCTGTTTGTTAGGTGCCATTAATTTTCCTCCAAATATTAAATCTCATTAGTATATTATATCAAAAACACAACTACCTAACAATCAATATAAATATAAACTCAATTAAAAACTTGATGTCCTGTTTTCATTTAAATATAAAAGAGCATGCTGGCCAGCCCACATGAAACAAAAGCCATAGCTAAGGCAATAGGGATTATCATCCACAATAAAGCCGCTTTTGCAAAATTTCTCCTGTTTATATCGTAATCTCCTCCAAACGCCCACAAAAGCAAAATTATGATATTTACTAAAGGTATGCTTATGAGCAGCAGTGTTATAAACCAGTCTCCCACGCTTTGAACTTTAATTTCTTCATTCATTCTAACCCCTCCAATTTAGATATTTATTTTACTATACAATAAAACGGTTAAAATCCCATTAAAATTTCTACAAAATATTATTCACGCAAAAAACTGAAAACGTTATATTGTTGCTACGGCAACTGCTTAGTAGTATCATTAAGTTATAATTGAACGAGGTGATTAAAATAAATAAAATGCTCGATTACCATACGCATACCACCCACTCCTGGGATGGGATGTCTTCTATGGATGAAATGTGCCAAAGCGCTATAGTAAAAGGCGTATCTGAAATCTGCTTTACCGAGCATCTAGCCGTACGAGAAGGAGATCCTTGCTACGGATGGCTTGATATGGATGCTTATGGAAAAGACATCGCAAAATGCAGAAACAAGTTCAAAGACAAATTAATAATCAAAAAAGGTTTGGAAATAGGCGAGCCTCATCTTTCAATGAATAAAATCGAACCTTACAAGTCAGGTCACGATATAGATTTCATAATTGGCTCTGTTCACAATTTGGAAGAAGAAGATCTTACCGTATACATGCAAGGAAAAGAACAGATTGAAAGCTACACCGGCTACTTTAGAGAACTTCTGGCATCGGTGAGTCAAGGAGATATGGATGTCATCGGACATTTTGATCTTTTAAAAAGATATGCTTTTGATGTAAACGGCAGATATCGTCATAGCGATTACGAGGAATTGATTCATGAGATTTTAAAGACGGCAATATCTAGAAACATAGGCCTGGAGATAAATACATCCGGCTTTAGATCCAGCTCGCTAGAGATATTTCCTTCTCAGATAATACTTAAAATGTACAAAGAGCTCGGCGGAGAAATTCTTACAGTGGGATCTGACTCTCATTCAGCGAACATGATAGGCAACAACATCCCTCCTGTGTATTTAATGCTGAAGCAGTTGGGCTTTAAATCAGTATTTTCCTATACGCAAAGAAAACCAAGCGCAGTAGACATATAATAAAGACCTCCGAATCGGAGGTCTTTATATTATTTTTCTAGATGACTTTCAAGCTTTTTGACTATTGCATCCGCTTTTTTGATTGCATCACCGATAAAGATCCTTACAATTTTTTTACCTGCAAATCTCTCTTCGTTTTTGATGCCCATATCTTTTGTTAAGATAACAAAATCTGCATTGGCAATGTCTTCATCAGTCAATTGGTTTTCAATACCGATCGACCCTTGTGTCTCTACCTTAATGTTGTGCCCTGCCTTTTTAAAAGCTCTTTCAAGTGCTTCAGCCGACATGTAGGTGTGAGCTACACCTGAAGGGCATGCAGTTGCCGCTACGACATTCATCATTACACACTCCCTTCCTAATTACTAATTTTGTACTTACATATTATAATACTACATTATGTTAGTCAAAATCAAGGTCTACATCATCACCAGCTGTTGTAACCAAATCATCTTCTTTTTTATCTTTTTTAAGAGCGATGACCACTAAAGCAGTTGTTAATGAACCTGCTGCTACAGCTAATAAATATCCTGGTATGTTGTTGACTACAGGAAGTACTATAAGTCCTCCCCATGGAGCGCTGTTGGTAGCACCAACTAGCAATGCGATGACAGATCCAACCATGCCTCCTACCATGTTAGCCGGTATTACTTTGATTGGGTCGGCAGCTGCAAACGGTATCGCACCTTCAGTTATGCCGATTGAGCCCATTATTATAGCTGCTTTACCTGCTTCTCTCTCTTCTACTGTAAACTTTTTAGGCTTAATGAAAGTTGCTATCGCAAGTCCTATAGGAGGAGTACAAATCGGAACAGCTACTGCAGCCATTACTTCCGGATGAGTAGCTACCAAGCCTACTCCAAAGAAATATGCAACCTTATTTACCGGACCGCCCATATCAAATGCTATCATGGCTCCCAAAATCAACCCTAGAACTACCTTTGATGCTCCCTGCATTCCTTCAAGCCAAGCGCTCATCGATGTCATAAGTCCTGCAATCGGCTGTCCAAGAACATAAATTATAAGCATACCTGTTATGAAAGTTCCAATCAACGGAATAATAAAGATAGGCATTACAGATCTCATGACAGGAGGTACTTTGATTTTCTTAAGATAGAAAACCACTAATCCTGCAATAATACCGCCTACGATTCCGCCTAAGAATCCTCCGCCTACTTGATTTGCAAGATACGCACCTATCATTCCTGGTGCTATACCCGGTCTGTCAACCATAGAAAATGCTATAAATCCTCCAAGAATCGGTACAAATAAAGTAAGCCCTGCAATACCGATGTCGGATATTGCTTTAAGCACTCCTTCTTCCGGAACTGCAGCCTGTCCGGAAATCATAACCGCTACCGCAAGCAAAACTCCACCTGCTACGACAAAAGGTATCATGTAAGATACACCGGTCATGAGATGCTGTCGCATGTTTTTTAATAAATTGCCCATTTAAAAATCCTCCTTTAATAAAATTTATAAAATATTAATATTATTAAAAAATAATAATATTTCCGCTAAACAAAAATCACTTCTCTACAGAATCGAAAATATCTGTCAAGATTTTTAATACTTGATCCTCATTTTGAGTCTTGATAAGCTCTTCTCTGAACTCTTCGTCCATAAGTTTCCTAGATAAAGCGGCCAAAATCTTAAGGTGCAGATTTGATTCTGTTTCATTTGGCACCGCAATTAAAAATATAATCTTGGCGGGCTCACCATCAAGGGACTGCCAGTCTATGCCCTCTTCTTTTCTTCCAAAAGCTACCGTAGCCTCTTTTACATCGATACATTTGCCGTGAGGAATTGCTATTCCAAAACCTATGCCGGTAGTTGACATATCTTCTCTCTCTCTTACATTTGTACAGTAACCTTCAAAGCTATTTAACCTGCCTTCGTCATCTATTAACTGCGCAAGTTCTGATATGACATCATTTTTGTCTGTACTTTCCAGATTTAGCTTAATTAATTTTTTGTTGATTATTTCGCTCACTTTCATCATCCTTTCATTTCTTCTAATCGATTGCTTCCAAATTTAAATAATTTAAAATTTCTTCTCTGTCTTCTGCTCTTTTTAGGTTTTCTAGTATTCTTTCATCATCCAAAAGCGAATAAAACTTCTTAAAGAACTTTCTTGTTTGAGATCCCGTTTCAAAATCCAACGCAAGCAGGAAAACTATCTCTACCTTGCACCCGGACCAATCCACCGGTTTTTGCAAAACAGCACATGCTATAAGCGGTTTTTTTACATATTTTGTTTCCCCGTGGGGTATCGCCACGCCTATTCCCACTGCTGTAGATGTAAGTTTTTCTCTCTTTAAGGCCGAATCTATGAATCCTTTTTCTACAAATCCGGCTTCTAATAACTTCTTACCCATATATCTTATAATTTCATCTTTATTTTCAAATTTTATTTTGTTAAATATGAAATCCTTGTCAAATAGTTTCTTTTCGGAGTTATCTTCATTTACATCAAAAATTTTCGCCTTGCTTTTAAAGTTTGATATATACCGGTTTATAGTTTTTATATTTTCATCAGTTATGAATACATCTGCATATAATACAGGCTTCCCCGGAAAGTTAAAGGGAATCGTAGATATTATGAAGTCATAATCATCTTTACTATATTTTTCTACATCGTGTACTGATGATACAGCAACTATCTCGAGGTTTCTCACTCTTTTTTCCAGCCTGCTTACAACCAATTGGGATGTTCCTATGCCGCTGCTGCAAACCACGATTGCCCTTGCCGGAGATTTCATCCTTTCCAGTGCAGCGCCGATGTGAATCGTAAGGTAGCCTATTTCTTCTTCAGTTATCCTAATGCCAAATTTTTTTTCAAACAATATGCTGGTCGCCCAAGAAGCTCCGAATATGCTTGGAAACTTATCCTTAATTTCGCTAAGAAGAGGATTTCTTAAGCTCAAACCGTATTTAAGTCTCCTGACCGTTGTCCTAAGGTGCAGCGCCAGTCCCGTAAAAAGAGCATGATCATTGGAAAAATCTACTCCTAATATGTTTTGAACCAACAGGATTATTTCTTTTGTCAACTCAACTATATCAGGCTCAATGGTATTTACTATCTCATCAGAGTCAGAAACCTTTTCACTGGGGCCAAGAATTTTAGCTCCTAAAAAATGAAGCGTAATATATCCGATTTCTGAAACGGGCATTTTTATCCCCAGCACCTTTTCAAGTTCTCCGGCCACCCAGGTTGCAACTTGAAACTCACTGTAATTTTTAAGTCCGGACAGCTGTTTTGTCGGCATTTTGATATCTTTTCCGCTTTTGATCCTCTCTAAGCTGATTGCTATGTGAATCAGCAATGCTACAAATGCCTCATCAGATATAGGGTAAGTCATCTTTTTTTCAGCTTTTACAAGAATTTCTTCAATCTCCTTAAAACCCATGTCCGGTATTAATTCTTTGATATGAACAAGGTCATCCGGGTTAAGCCTATGATAAATTTCTTCTGTCTCTTCAATTGATTTAGAACCGGTTTTTCTAAATTCAATCAGCAATGCTGTCGCAGCTTTTCTCCAGTCATTTTCTTTTCCTACGATTTCTATTCCATAGTTTTGCTTCCTTAGAAGCTTCAGATCGTATTTCTTAAGCCACTGCTCCACTCCATCCAAATCCTTATGTACCGTAACTCTGCTTACGAATAATTCATCAGCTAACATCTGCATAGTTAAAAGCTCATCGGTTTGCATCAGCTTTTTAATAATGAACCGCTGTCTTTCAAGGGCTGAATAAGGTTCTACATAAACACTGCCTCTCCTTAAATCAGACAGTATCATTTGTTTGGATTCTTCCGTTGCGTCCAGCCATATGCCGACTCTTGGTTTTTTATTAAGAGTCACCCCACCGATTTCAGACAAATAGCTTTCAACTTTTTCAAGATCATTTCTGACTGTGCGATTAGATACTGTTAATTTATTGGCAAGCTGTTCAGATGTAATCGGTTGCGTTTCCTGTATAAGAATCTGAACAATTTTGGCGCACCTATCATCAGATATGTTTTTCAAAGCAAGCGTCCTCCCTCAATGTGGAATGCTATTAACTAATTGACTTAACTTTAATTTTATAATAGCACTGTTCAACGTGCTTTTCAATAGGGTCAAATGTATTAATTAGGTGCACATTAATGTGGCAACACTTTACCATACAAAAACAAAAGCCCGATTTTCACACAGGAAAAACCAGGCTTTTGTATATGTTATTTTTTTAACTTTAATTGCATTTAAACCATCGAATATTCCTTAAGCGCTTTATCAATGGCATCTACAGTGCTTGGAAAAACAAGACCGGAGTTGTTTATCTTTTTTGTATCAAGTCGCACATCTCTACTTTTTTCTAAGTATTTGTCTTTATCCGGAATCAAGATATGATCCACACCTTCTTGAGTGACACCTATTTTTTTTAAAATGTATTCTACTATATCGTATCTGCTTAAATCATTTTCGCTTCCTGTATGGTATATGCCATAATTCATATCAAATACATTTTCGATTTGATCTACAAAGTCGTAAACATACGTCATCCCTCTGTACTCATTAACAGGTGCTAAAATTTTTTTGTGCATGTATGCCGATCTTATAGTGTCCCACAATATATTCGGATTTGTTTTCAGGCCTCTTTCCGGCATCCCGAACATCCAGGTAAGCCTCAAAATCCATAATTCGTCCATTGCATCAAGGAGCTTTTTTTCAGCTTCCAACTTAGTTTTGCCATATTGTGTGTTTGGAACTGCAGCATCTTCCTCTTTGAAGGGTCCTTTAACAAAATTTCCGTTGAATATCTGTTCAGTGCTAAAAAAAACCATCTTGCTCTTTGTAGCCTCAGCCGCTTTAGCCATATTAAGCGCTCCATTAACATTTAGATTATAAGCAAATTCCGGATTCTCGTCACAAAATTTCGTCTCTGCTACAGCTGCACCATGAATTATATAGTCAGGTTTCAACTCTTTAACTAGTTTGTAGACGCTTTCCTCGTTTGTAATGTCCAATTTATCTGAAGTAGCCGAATAAATTTCATGATTATTGCCTAGTGCTCTGATTATCCTAGATCCCAAAAAACCGTTGCCACCGGTAATAAGAAGTTTTTTCATAAAAAAAGACACACCTTTCCACAGTTATTTGTGGTACAGTATATCCTTATTTTATCAATCGGTCAATAACTCCTACTTAGACAAATACTCTTTTATGCACTCTACCACCAGGGCATGATCATCTTCAGGATTTAGACCTGAGACAGTTACAGCTCCCACGACACCTGTTTTTTTAAGTACTATAGGAACCGATCCCCCATATGGCGCCAGCTCAGAAAGACTTGTGCCGTACTTTTCCTCTACTGTTTTATTTTCTTTCTTAAGTTTAAGTTCCATAAAGAAAGAACTTTTGTAAAATCGGTAAACTACATTTTCTTTTCTAGCTATCCAGTTGTCATTATCAGGCAAAGCCCCATCAAAAGAATAGTGAAAAAGGCACCTTCTGTTTACGCTGATATTTATTGCAATGGGCTTGTATGCTTCCTTTCCTTTCTCGATCAGCAGCATGCCCAGCTTCAAGGCATCTTGGCTTGTAAACCATTCAAAAACAAGATCTTTTTCTGTATCTAAAACTTCATTCATCTTGATATCCAGCTTATCCATCTTCTTCCTCCATTTTAATAAATTTACGAGATTGCTTTTTTTCTGAAAATCTTCTCCATTTTTGCGATATTCAGCTTACTACCTTTAATTTTGATTCGTTTAACAATGTGGTTTTTTTGGGAATTAACCTTAATAGTCCAGTCGCCGCCTCTTTTTGGTTTTACAACTTCCCAATCTTTTATTTCATCCCAAAATATTATTCCGTAATCTCCCGACACTCCATTTTCATAAACCCCTTTATTCATCATGCTAAAGTAAACGGTAACTACGGCTATAACCGTCATTATAACATTTATATACAAAGTTGCAATCGCCATTTTTTCAGGTGTTTCGCTTTTAGCCAACACGTTGATGAGCCCTTGTGAAAATAAATAATAAATCCCCAGTTGAACGATCCCTTTTATATCAAATTTGCCTTTTAAGCCTTCCAGACACTTACCGGCACTTTTTCTTTTATATTCCGTGACTCCGATTTTCATAAGGCTCTGTACCGTGATAAATGTAACCACCAATATATACATGATGTTTTTTAAGTCATTCATAGTTTTCAACCTTCTTTTTCTTAATTCGGATAAATCCTGCATCCTGTAAAATTTTCAAAAACACATCAACCTATTGACTTGACGTTTGTTTTTCAGTATATTTTAAATAATAGAGGGGAAGGAGCCCTTAGGCCGGCTCCTTCCAATGGGCAACTCAATGTTACTTGTTTTGCTCTAAATATTGGACTAGCTTCTCAACAATTTGAGGAGCTTTTTTTATGACGTCTCCTGCAAAAGCCTTTATCACAGGCTTTCCCTTAAATCTTTCAGCTTCTTGAATATCTATATCTTTAGTCAAAATAATTCCATCTGCTGTTTTTACATCCTCTTCTGTGAGGTAATTGTCACATCCTATCGAACCCTGAGTTTCGACCTTTACCTCTATGTTTCTTTCTTTGCATGCTTTTCTTATGGCTTCTGCCGCCATATATGTATGTGCAACACCCGAAGGACATGCTGTAACACCAATAATTTTCATTTTCTCATCTCCTATTGCTATCAATCAATGCTCACTTCAAATTCATCTGAACTTGTCTTCATATCTTTTACTACTCTTTCTGCTACAGGTTTTTTAAGCGCATTTACCATCAAAGCTGTTACAACAGATCCTGCTGCCAATGCGATGATGAATCCTAACTTGCCTATGATTGCCGGAATTACTATCAAGCCTCCCCAAGCTACCATACACTGTACGTTAAACAAAGCTGCTACTGCCGTTCCCGTTGCTCCTCCAACCATTATCGAAGGTATTACTTTAATCGGATCTGCTGCTGCGAATGGAATTGCTCCTTCCGTTATTCCGACAGTGCCCATCAGAAGCGCCGCTCTTCCAGCTTCCTTTTCTTCAGGGGTATACTTTTTAGGAGCCAAGAAGGTGGCTAGACCCATTCCAATCGACGGAACGGCAACTCCAACTGCAGATACGTCCGGAATCGTGTATATGCCTTCACCTACAGATAATATAACGAAAGCGTACGCTACCTTGTTTACCGGCCCACCCATATCAAATGCTTCCATTAAGCCTATAATAATTGCCAATAGTATGAAATTTGATGTAGACATGCCTTGCAGCCAGCTCGTAAGTGCATCAGTCAATGCTGCTATAGGCGTGGCAAGCCCCCACTGCATGAATCCGGCTGTTATGAAAGTTCCTATGATAGGAATTACGAATATCGGCATGATTGACCTTAATGTATCCGGAACTTTTATCTTTTTTAGGTAGTGAACAACTACTCCTCCGATTATACCTGCCAGTATCGCTCCAAAAAATCCTGCTCCCATTTTGTTTCCAACGTGTGCTGCGACAGCCGCAGGAGCTATACCCGCTCTATCTGATATGGAAAAGGCAATGTATCCTGCTAGTACCGGAATCATAAGTTCAAATCCAGCTACACCTATAAAAAATAAATCATTCAGCCAAGTTCCCTCCAGCGGCACAGCCCCTTCACCGTAGAGCACTACTGACAGCGCAAGTAAAATACCCCCTGCTACGACAAATGGTATCATGTATGATACTCCTGTCATCAAGTGCTTTCTGGTGTCTTTAAAAATAAGTCTTAAATCGTTCATTTATGAACCTCCCTTAAAATATTATATACATCAAGCTTTGTGTAAGCCTGAATATATTCTTAAACAATTGAAAACGAAAGCATGTTTTCAATTTCAGATTTGTCTGAAGAACACAGAAGCTTTTCTCTAAATTCATCATGCATGAGGTTTTTAGACAGCTCTGCCAATACCTTTAGATGAAAATTGCCTTCATACTCTGCAGGGACAGCTATCATAAATACAAGCTTAACACTGTCATCGCAATGCCATATAACTTTGTCTTTCAGGCTTACAAAAGCCAAGGTTGG
>DMAW01000177.1 GCA_003446375.1 Eubacteriaceae bacterium
TTCCACGCTACAACTACCACCCAGTGCCACCCTCTATCCCTCCACGACGCCCCACCGATCTGGTTGCAGCAGCTGTATAATCCAAAAACGACAGGCTCATCGACAACATCATCTTTAAACGGGAGGTGAAATAATGTTTATCAGCATGTCTCAGTCATAACTTCCCAGGGCCACAGTCACAGCGGCCGACATCGACTACGTGCGCTGCATAACTATAGATTCCGATTTGTTAGAGGCTTCGGACATATTGCCCGGAGAAAAAGTCCAAGTGGTAAACATCAACAATGGCGCCAGATTCGAAACCTATACGCTGACAGGTCAAGCAGGTTCAGGGGTCATCTGTGTAAATGGCGCTGCAGCAAGGCTCGTTCAAAAGGGAGACCTTATTATAATAATCTCCTACGCCACCATGGATAGAGAAGAAGCGGCTAGCTTTTCACCTACTATATGCATATTGGATGAAAACAATAAATTAACCGGTGTCAAGAACAAGGAGACTCCGGGAAAGATGGAGTGATAAAAATGTTAAAAGCAGTAGTGACAGCCGGCGGAACGTCTGAAAACATCGATGGGGTGCGAAGAATCACCAATTCTTCCACGGGAACCCTCAGCAGCCTGATAGCTGATAATCTGGTGGATTACGGACTGCGCTTAGGAAAGGACATAAAGGTTTACTACATCCATACTGACAATTGCAAAATGCCCTCTAACAAACGCGGCTCTGAGATGTTTGAGTTTATAAGAGCCACCAGCACTTTTGAGGTCAAGGATGCAGTGGAAACTCTGCTAAAAGAAGAAAAGATCGACTTATTTATACACTGCATGGCAGTTTCTGACTTTTTCATGCACTGCTATTTAAGCATGGAAGAGCTCGCAAGCCACATCATGGATTTAAGCCTGCAATCTCAGCAAATGAGCAAAGAAGATATCATAAGACACTTCAGCGACCTGACCCCCCAAGAGCAGAAAAAGATCTCTTCCAAAGACGATGTATGCATGTTTATGAAAAGGACACCTAAGATCATCAACATGATAAAAAAGATAAGCCCGGAAACATTCCTGATCGGCTTCAAGCTTTTAAGCGGCGGAAGCTTTGAAGATTTATTGGCTGCCGCCCAGGCTCAGATCTCGGAAAACGCCTCTGACTTCGTGTTGGCAAATGATGCAAAAAATATCGGAAACGGAAAGCATGAAGCAGTTCTTATCGACAATAACGGAGATGTCATCGGAAGCTTCGAGACCAAGGAGCACATAGCTTCGGGAATCGTTAAGATGCTGGCCAAGAAAGGAGTCATATGAAAATGACAACAGTGGTTTTAGGAGTAACGGGAGGCATCGCATGCTACAAGGCTTGTGATTTGGTCAGCAGGCTCGTTAAGAACAACTTCGAAGTACATGTCATCATGACAAAAAATGCCTGTGAGTTCGTCACCCCACTGACCTTTCAGACCTTGTCAAGCAACAAGGTAGTCACTGACATGTTCGAAAAGACCTCTTCCTTTGATGTAGAGCACATATCCCTCGCTCAAAGTGCTGATATATTCGTCGTAGCCCCTGCAACGGCCAATTTTATCGGAAAGGCTGCAAACGGCATCGCGGACGATATGCTTACCACCACGGTAATGGCTACAAAAGCCCCTTTGATAATAGCTCCGGCAATGAACACCAATATGTGGGAAAATCCAATCCTTAAGGATAATTTGGAAAAGCTCAAGAAATTCGGCGTGCAGGTGGTGGCACCTGATGAAGGAAGGCTCGCCTGCGGAGACATAGGAAAGGGAAAGCTGGCTGAAGTAGAGGAAATATTAGAAGTGATTGGGAAAGCGGTAATATGACGGTTGAATGATCGTTGGGCAATCGGGAAACGGTTGTCAAGCAATCGTATTGGTCCCTTTCCACTTTCCAACTTGACCATCCCCTACCCTCGTTATATAATTAAGTTATGGGATAAGTTGTAATCATCAAAACCCGAAAGGAAGGTTTTTATTGGATTCAGTAAGAATTTTTGGACGATCAAAGTCTAAGTCCAGCGCTTTCATAGAGCATCAAAACTGCATATCCGAATTATTGGAGCATGAAGCAGTCCAAACCATGGATCAGTTCAGGCACCATAAGGAAACATCGTGCCTTGACCATTGCCAAAGGGTGTCCTACTACAGCTACAAGGTCTGCAGGTTCTTTGGCCTTGACTACGTATCTGCTGCAAGAGGCGGTCTTTTGCACGATCTGTTTTTGTACGACTGGCGCACCACAAAGAGAGACGAAGGCCTTCACGCTTTCGTACATGCCGATATTGCACTGAACAATGCTTTAGAGCACTTTCACCTCAACGAGAGGGAAAAGGATATAATTCAAAAGCACATGTGGCCCGTAACGCTTAAAAAACCTAGGTTTATGGAGTCATTTATAGTCAGCATCATGGACAAGTATTGCGCCTTCGTAGAATTGTTTTAAACAATTGTATTGACATAAGAAAATACAGGTGTTATTATTTAGACAATTGAATAACGAACTTCGGGGCAGGGTGAAATTCCCGACCGGCGGTTAAAGTCCGCGAGCCTAACGGCTGATCCGGTGTAATTCCGGTACCGACAGTACAGTCTGGATGAGAGAAGAAAAATAAGTGTATCCACATGCTTTTTTGCATGGGATGCGTTTAGGTGAATGCAAAAGCTTCGAAGTATATACTTCGAAGCTTTTTTTATACCTGAAAGGACGTGAGTATTTGGATCAAAAATATATGCAAAGAGCCCTGGAGTTGGCTGTAAAGGGAGTCGGACGGACAAACCCCAACCCACTTGTGGGCGCAGTGATAGTTAAAAATGACAAAATAATCGCAGAAGGATATCACGAAGCTTTCGGGGGGCCCCATGCAGAGATAAACGCACTTAAAAATGCAACTGAATCCGTAAAAGGCGCTACGATGTACGTCACTCTCGAACCTTGTTCCCATTACGGCAAGACTCCTCCATGCACAGAAGCCATAATCGAAAGCGGCATAACAGAAGTCGTAGTCGCCGCTGCAGATCCCAACCCACTTGTTGCCGGACGGGGAATAAAAAGGCTTGAAGATAGCGGAATAGCTGTATGGACAGGACTTTTAGAAGACGAAGCCAAAGAGCTTAACGAGATATTCATAAAATTCATCTCTACCGGCAATCCCTTTGTCATCATGAAAACAGCGATGACCCTTGACGGAAAGATCGCCTGCAAGAGCGGAAAATCCAAGTGGATATCAAATGAAAAGTCAAGGCAGCACGTACATAATTTAAGAAACCGCCTTTCCGGCATCATGGTCGGCATTGGAACAGTATTAAAAGACGATCCTTCCCTCACCTGCCGAAGGGGTGAATTCTCAAGACAGCCTATAAGGATAATCGTAGACTCGAGCCTTAAGATACCCTTAGATGCAAAGGTCCTTACGGACGAACGCCCGGAAGAAACTATAATTGCCACCACAGAAAAACTTGATAACCAAAAGGCTGAAAACATAAAGTCTTTGGGAGCTAAAATCCTCTACGTCCCTTCAAAAGACGGGCGAGTAGATTTAATCAAGCTCATGGAGCTGCTTGGAAAAGAACAGATCGACAGCATTTTGCTGGAAGGTGGCGGAGAGCTAAATTACAGCGCTCTTAAAGCGGGCATAGTAGATAAAGTCATGACCTTTATAGCACCAAAGGTACTTGGGGGAAAGGACGCACCAACTCCGGTAGAAGGAGAAGGTGCCATGGACATGAGCCAACAAATCGAACTGGAAAATATAAAGATCCAGATGTTTGGAGACGATGTAATGATCGAAGGAGAGGTGAAAAAATGTTTACAGGATTGATAGAGGAAACAGGAGAGATACTTGAAATAAAAAGAGGCGCCAAATCAGCTAGAATGAAAATCGCAGCCCAAAAGGTCTTGGAAGACGTAAAAATCGGAGACAGCATATGTGTAAACGGAATATGCCTGACAGTGACAAATTTTGATGCCTCCAGCTTTTCTGTGGACGTGATGCCGGAGACCGTAAAAGCGAGCAGCCTTAAAGAAGCCGGCAGCAAGACAAAGGTCAACCTGGAGCGTGCCATGGCTCTAGGGGGAAGATTCGGGGGACATATCGTAGCCGGTCATATCGACGGCACCGGCAGCATAATTTCTAAAAACAGGGATGAAAATGCCGTAAGAATAAAGATAAGTGCAGATAAATCCCTTCTTAAATACATCATAAACAAAGGCAGCGTCGCACTAGACGGGGTCAGCCTTACAGTGGCCTCCTTGGGCCCGGATTGGTTCGAGGTTTCAATAATCCCTCTGACGGCAAAGGATACCAATCTATTGGACAAAAGAGCAGGAGATCCCATAAACATAGAATGCGATCAGGTGGGCAAGTACATCGAACGGTTGATGGAGTTTAGCAAAAACAGCGTAATGGACCTTGACTACCTTGCAAAAAACGGATTCTAAAGATACTAATTACATAAAATTGGAGGAATAAAGATGAAATTCAATACTATTGAAGAGGCTCTAGAGGATATAAGAGCCGGCAAGATGATAGTCGTAGTAGACGACGAAGACAGAGAAAACGAAGGAGACCTTCTTATGGCTGCAGAAATGGCGACCACTGAAGCCATAAACTTCATGGCCACACACGGACGGGGCCTCATATGCACTCCTATGGAAAAATCTCGGTTGAAGGAGCTCGGCATAAATCAGATGATACAAAATAATTCCGATCCCAAAGAAACAGCCTTTACAGAGACTATAGATGCCGTAGGAACTGCTACGGGGATCTCCGCAGGTGAAAGGTCATTTACTATACAAAAACTGCTGCAAAAAGACACTGAGCCTTCGGATTTTACAAAGCCCGGGCATATCTTCCCTCTTGCAGCTCAAGATGGCGGCGTTCTAGTAAGGACGGGACATACCGAAGCTGCAATCGACATACCAATGCTTGCGGGGCTTTATCCTGCAGGAGTAATTTGCGAGATAATGAACGATGACGGCACCATGGCCAGAGTCCCTGACCTTGAAAGTTACGTTGAAAAGCACGGCCTTAAGATAATCACCATAGCAGACCTAGTCGCATACAGGAAGATAAACGACGATCTTGTGGAAAGAGTGACTGAGGCCAAGATGCCTACCCGCCATGGAGAGTTCAAAGTAATCGGCTTTCGTCACAAGATAACCGGCGAAGAGCACATAGCTCTTGTAAAAGGAGACGTTTCAGCCACAGATCCTGTCTTGACGAGGGTACACTCAGAATGCCTCACCGGCGAAGTATTAGGATCATTAAGGTGCGACTGCAAGGATCAATTTGACTCTGCTGCCCGAATGATAGAAGAAGAAGGCACAGGCGTCATCGTATACTTAAGACAGGAAGGCAGAGGAATCGGACTTTTAAACAAACTTAAGGCCTACGCTCTGCAAGATACAGGTCTTGACACCGTAGAGGCAAATGTAGCATTAGGATTCGCTCCCGACTTAAGAGACTACCATACAGGAGCTCAAATCCTTAAGAACCTTGGCATCAAGAACATCAAGCTGTTGACAAACAATCCCGACAAGGTGGCCAATGTAAGCGTGTATGGAATAAACGTTGCTGAAAGAGTTCCTATAGTCATAACATGCAACAGCGATAATGAAGGTTATTTAAAAGTAAAAGAAGAAAAAATGGGACACATTTTTTAAATATAAGGAGGATACAATCAATGAAAACTTTTGAAGGAAAATTAATATCACAGGGACAAAAATACGCAATCATAGTAGGTAGATTTAACGAGTTCATCGGCGGCAAGCTCTTATCCGGAGCAATAGACGGTCTTGTAAGACACGGGGTTGATGAAAGCGATATCGAAATAGCCTGGGTGCCCGGAGCATACGAAATTCCCCTAGTAGCAAAAAAAATGGCCAAATCCGGAAAGTATGACGGAGTCATAACTCTAGGCGCCGTCATAAGGGGCTCTACCCCACATTTCGATTATGTGGCAAATGAAGTATCCAAAGGAGTAGCCAGCGTATCTTTAGACAGCGACGTGCCTGTGGTATTCGGCGTATTGACCACCGATACCATCGAACAGGCCATTGAAAGAGCGGGCACAAAAGCCGGCAACAAAGGCTATGAAGCAGCAGTCACTGCAATTGAGATGGCAAATCTTTTGGCTCAGCTTTAACAGACATGCTTTCTGATGTTAAGACCATAATCTTTGATTTTGACGGAACCCTCCACGAAAGCATAAGCATCTATGCACCTGCATTTAGAAAGGCTTACAAATTCTTAACAGATCGAGGCTACGTGAAGGATAGGCAGTGGGACGATGATGAAATCTCCATTTGGCTTGGTTACAGTCCTGCAGACATGTGGGAAAAGTTTTTGCCAAATCTAAATAGATCAGTCCGTGAACAGGCAAGCCTTATGATCAGGGACGAAATGAGCTGTCTTTTGCACAACAATAAAGGCCGCTTATACGAAGGCTCTTTAGAAGTCTTAAATCGTCTCAAGTCAAAAGGATATGTTCTTGTTTTTTTAAGCAACTGTCGCGAAAGCTACAAAGATGCGGTCAGGAATGTTTACGGCTTGGACAGATACTTCGAAGAGTTCATCACAACCGAAGCATACGGCTTTAAGCCAAAGCATCATATAGTAAAGGAAATAAAAGGCAGATTAGATCATAAGATAATTATTGTAGGAGACAGGGTGCAGGACATCGAGGCCGGATTTTTAAACGACATCGAAACAATAGCCTGCAGATATGGATACGGCAAGGAAGAAGAATTTATTCTTGCCGACTACATAATAGACGATATAAGGGAGCTTTTAAAGGGTGTGGATATTTGATATCCGCACCCCTTTCATGTTTGCATCTATTATCTGCTTCCAATAATGCAATTTTCGCAGATTTATTCATCCGTAAATCTTATACAAGCTGCCTGCTGAGTAGTTTATAAAGTTTAGGGCTATTACCATAAAAAACAATATGACGTTTACTACGACTCTTTTTTCCCTGGGCACTTCAAACACCACGCTGCTTCCTACGATCATCAGGACGAAGGTCCAAAAGGTAAAAACATTTATTGTCAGTGCCAATTCATTGACGAAGCTCACATCAGCCTCTTTTGGCAAAAATCCATTTATCAGGTTGTAAATAGCTGACGGATATCCGGAAATCGCCAATACGGCCATCATGTGCTTATAGCTTTTGCCACCTTTAAATAACTTGCCGATAAGAGCATAGCAAATTCCGGCGCTTATTATATAGCTTGCCATCAATGCAGCTATCGCTCCTATGGTAATCGCAACAGGACTATTCACTACTCCTAAAAAATTAACCACTATATTGTTTGCATCATTGTGGGATTGGTTTGAAATCATCAAGTGGTTCATTTGGCTAAACGACTGCCTGTTCACCTGATTTGATATCAGCGCTCTCGCTATAGCGATCAAGGTAAGCAATCCTAGGTGTTTTGCGCAGCTGGGCTCTTCCCTGCATTTTTCAAAATATTTTGCCGGATTTAATATATATGTTTTGATTCGTTGAATCAACGTATGTTTCTTATCCAACTCGATCACACTCCGTACTAATTTCGTCTGTTTCAGTATGACCATTTTATCAAGAGTTTTCAATACTCATGTGGCATTTGAACCTTTAAAGATGCTATTTGGACTCATTCTTCCTTTTTATGTATTTGTTGGTATTTAATGTTTTTAGTAAATATCAGGCTCTTTCGTTCAAAAGCACGGCATTTAATAAAAATTTCTCCTCCTGCAAGCTTATCCTAAGCTCTCCCTTGTACTTGTCTATGACCTTTTGTATATTTAAAAGCCCTAATCCGTGGAGATTTTTGTCTTTCTTTGCTGTAAAGAACCTGTCGTACTGTTTTTGAATCGTAGACGGTTCCATCGAGTTTGCGCATTCAACCAAAAGATACATTTTTTTAAATCGAATATTCAAGCTTATATGCTTTTTACCTTCAGGTTTTCTCTGGCAAGCCTCTATTGCATTATCTAATATATTTCCAATCAAAATAGCAATGTCCATATCTTCGATATTGATTTTTTTGTCTATTAATATATCTGCTTTAAATTCTATCCCTTTGCTTTCAGCTAGGACCTTTTTATTGAATACAATGGATGATACCACCGGACTTTCGTCATGGAGAACCTCGTCAAATTTTTTAATAGGCTCGTATAGGTTGCTTAAGTATTCTTTGGCTCTATCGTAATTTCTATTTTCCACATAACCGCTGATTGCGCTTATGTGATTTTGGATGTCATGACGCAAGTATTTCATGTTCTGCATATTTGCAAGGATTTCGCTGTTGTATTTATCCTCGATCTTTTTTTGCTGAAGGAGCAGCTTCAACTCCATCTGTTTTTCAGATTCTTTTAGCATGTTTTCATAAATGCTTATGGCAAGTATGCACACTCCCGCAAACCCTATTACCATAAAATAAAAATTAAACTCTATAAATCCATCGCTGTAATGGATCTGTATCATGTTTGCCATTATTCCTATTATTAAAAAAACAAGGGCTATAAGCTTTAAAGACATCTTTAAGTTTATGTCCACTGAATACGGGTTTTTATTTTTCTTTTCCAAATAATAGACGACGAACAGATATACCATTATCTTAGATATTATCGTGGCCACGAGCCTGTAGCCGTTATAGTCCAACAGTTCTGTCATAGATGCCCCTGTCCCATAAATCATCGCGAACACCACGATGCTTTCTATAGCCAAGTTGAGCATGAAAAACACTCCAAATGCCATTGCTTTGGCAAAGACATCACCGCTAAAGGATATAAGTATCCACAAAAATATCAAACCATACAGTATTCCTACAACCCACAGCTTTTCCATTCCTATGATATTAGCTGTATTAGTAATGCCGGCTACCAATGCCACAGATATGAGATTTATCATTTTGTTAAACCTCATTTCCAATATCCCTGCTAGGAATTTAAACAAAATCCCCATCTCAAAAAAGCAGACAATATAATTTATCACTATCCATCCGGGGCTCATTAGTTCTTACCTCTTAATAAATCGTCAAAAAAACAGGCCTTGACTTTTTCCATATGCTTTTTGCTAACAGGTATCTTATACTTGTCTTCAACTGTGAGGGTGCTGTTTTCTATTTTGGATATGTATTTTCTATTTACTATGAATCCTTGATGGCATTGAACAAACTCCTCGTCAAGCTTGCTTTTCATCTCCTTTAAGGTGGTATAGAAAAAATGCTCTATTTCCCGGCATACTACCTTGATTTGATTTCTGCGCTTTTCTATATAAAGTATGTCTTTTAATAAGATATTGGCGATTCCTCCCTTAAACTCCAAAGTCAAGATCTTCTTTTCATCCTTTTGAAACATCTGCTTTTTAGGGCTTAAACACTCTTTGAATATCCCTCTTATCTTTTCTTTGTCCGCAGGCTTGATAAGGTAATGGAAAGCCCTCACCTCAAATGCTTCCAAGGAATAGCAGCTGTGACCTGTCAGATATACTATAAGCACAGAATCATCAGCTTGCCTTATAAGCCGACCTGTTTCTATGCCGTTTAGCTCTGGCATGTCTATATCTAAAAAAACCATCTCAAATTTGGCTTTACCCAGGGTTATATCCTCTATAAATTTAATTGGATCTTGGTATATTTCCACTTCAATAAAAAAACTTTCTTCATCTGCAATGTTTTTTAAGGTCTTTTCAAGGATTTTCAAAATATCGATGTTATCGTCGCAAATTCCAATATTCACTTTATGTCCTAGCTCCTTTCAATAACAGATGATTTTTATTCCTTTAAATTTAATAATATCATCCACACTATGGAGATGTCAATTATTTGAATTTGTTTAACACCTCTTCAAAAACTTCATCTATAGGGAATTCACTGTGCAGCACCAGCTCTTCATCAATTACCATAGCCGGAGCATGCTTATCCGTTGACCCTTCGTGGTTGAACTTGCATCCCGGACAATAACCGTACATGCACTCAACCGTCACTTCGTAATTTTCCATTAGAGATTCATCTTCTATTTTTTCAATTGTATAATTCAGTCCCATACGGCTTGCGATTTTATCGACTGCCTCTAAGTATTCATCGCTTATGGCGCATTTTGATCCCAATATTTTAATATTCATCTTAAATTCCTTTCCTTTTGTATCTTAAGCTACAGATTTTTCTTTTGATAAGTATTATCATTATAACATAATCTGCTTCAGGAGTACGAAGCGCAAAATAAAATCAAATGGAGGAATATACTATGATTAATAAAGATATGACTATTGGAGAAGTACTTAGAGTCGACAGGAATCTGGCTGCAAAACTTATGGAGTTCGGAATGGGATGCGTAGGCTGCCCTTCAGCACAAGCCGAGACATTGGCAGAAGCAGCCAGCGTCCATGGAGTAAACGCAGATACATTGGTTAACGCATTAAACGAAGCGGACGGTAAATAATATGAGCTTGTTTCTAGGCAGAATACATTACTGGCTTTACAATAAGATAAACTGGTTCGAATCTTTAGAGCTCGACATACTGGCATATGTAACACAAAAGGGAATGCCCGGCGAGAGCTGGTCTGAAGAAACATACTCCACTTACGGATATCCCACAGGAAACAGACCCCTTGAAGAAATCATCGACACGGGAAATATCCACGGATGGCTTCAAGACAAGATACACAAAGCAGAAGGAAGGCACGCTTCCTTGATCACAAAGATACTAAGAAATGACGCCTCTTCTATAGAAGAATTAAAAGACGTATTCAAAAAACAGGGACAAAGCGCTGCTTTAAGCCTTGAAGATAAACTTGACTCTCCTGAAGATGTCTTTAATGCACTCAACGATTTTATGCTGGAAGGAATGCCTTGCGACAGGGTAAATGAGGTCCTTTCTTCGGATAAAGATCAATTGACATGGGAAAGCACAGTGTGCCTTCATAAAGATCACTGGGAAAATGCCGGAGGAGACGTAAGAAATTTTTATATCCTCAGGGACGAATGGATAAGATCATTTGTGGAGACTTTAGGCAATAGCCTTGCTTTTGAAAGGCTATCTTCAAATACCCAGACAATAAGAAGGGAGGCTGCATGACATGGACAGCATACAGTTGATGGTAGATGAACACGTCTATATAAAAAGAATGCTCGCGGTCTTAAGAAAATACAGCTACCGCCTTCTCAATGGAGAGCAGGTAGATTTTGAAGATTTCTATAAGATGATCGACTTCGTGAGAAATTATGCGGACAAGCATCACCACGGCAAGGAAGAGGACTTTCTTTTTAATCGAATGGTTGAAAACCAAGGTTCTGCTGCCGAAAAGCTTGTCAAAAACGGCATGTTGGTAGAACACGATTTAGGAAGGCTTCACATGCAAGAGCTTGAAGAAGCCATCGAGCGCGTGAAAGCCGGAGACGACGAATCCAAGCTGGATGTGATAGCCAACGCGGTATCTTATACCCATCTGCTTCACAGACATATCGACAAAGAAGACGCTGTAGTGTATAAATTTGCACAAAATGGTCTTTCCAAAGAGGTAATGGATCAAATCGATGCGCAGTGCGAATCATTCGAAAAAGATGCGACCGCACAAGGCATTCAAGACAAGTATATAAAGCTCCTTGAAGAGCTGGAAAATAAGTAAAAATAATGGGGACTGTAGCTGCAGTCCCCATTTTATTACAGGTGAATCGCCGTACCGTGCACATCGTGAGCCGCTTCGTGAATAGCCTCTCCAACTGTCGGATGGGCATGAATGGTGGTTATTATCTCATTTATGGTAGCTTCAAGCCTTATGGCAAGTGCCCCTTCTACAATAAGATCCGTTGCCCTGGGACCTGCAATATGCAGCCCGAGGATCTCCTCAGTTGAGGCATCGCAAACAAATTTGACTATTCCTCCGGTCTCATTCATTATCATGGACTTTCCGTTTGCATACAGCGGAAAAGTGCCTGTCTTTACTTTAAACCCGGCATCCTTTGCCTGCTTTTCGGTCATTCCTACTCCTGCCAACTCCGGTTTGGTATAAACACAGTAAGGTATAGTTCTAAAGTCCACCTTAGGCTTTTTGCCCATTATGGCTTCTGCCGCGACTACACCTTGAGCACTTGCTACATGTGCAAGCATAATTCCTCCCGTGCAGTCTCCAATGGCATAAATATCATCGTTGCTTGTCTTCATATTTTTATCGACGATTATCTTTTTCTTTTCAGTTTTTATATTCAATCCTTCAAGTCCCATATTTTCGGTAACCGGACTTCTTCCTACCGATAAAAGAACCTTTTGTGCCTCCAATTCAAAACTGCCTTCTGCTTTTCTTGCTGTAACCTTGAGGCCTTGTGGGGATTTTTCTATCCTCTCTACCTTGGTGTCCGTGTAGATGTTCACTCCGTCTTTTAAAAACTCGTCTTTTAATGGCTTTACTATATCAAATTCCATGTTGGCCACTATCTCAGGAAGCATCTCTATTATGGACACTTTGCAGCCAAGAGCCTTGTATATACTGGCGAACTCGCTTCCTATTACGCCTCCTCCGATTATGCACAGGCTTTCAGGAACCTCATTTAAAGAAAGAGCGTCATTGCTTGTTATCACCCCTTCAAGATCGGCTCCCGGCAGGGGTACTATAGTGGGCACTGACCCGGTAGCTATTATCACTTTATCATACTGCAGCTTCGTGATCTTTCCGTCTCTTCCTTTTACCTCTACAGCCTTTGATCCCAAGAGCTTACCTTCGCCTTGGATGAATTTGATCTTGTTTGACTTAAGCAGACCATTTATTCCCGCTACCAGCTTGCTTACCGTTTTATCCTTGTGCTTCTGAAGTTCATCCCAATTGATTTTAGAAGCTTCCACCTCTATGCCCATCTTTCCTGCATCTTTTTTCAGGGTTTCTGCAAGCTCAGCAGCATGCAAGAGAACCTTTGTAGGAATGCATCCTACATTAAGGCAAGTGCCGCCCAACTTATCCTTTTCTATTAAAGTCACCTCGGCTCCTAGCTGAGCGCCTCTAATTGCAGCTACGTAACCCCCAGGGCCGCCTCCTATTATCACGATCTTCATTACGCTCCACCTTTCCTTAAAGCAACAATCCGGGTTTTTCAATCACTTCTTTTAGCCTGGCCATAAATGCAGATGCCACTGCACCGTCTACGGCCCTATGATCGGCTGTCAAGCTGAGATTCATCAGAGGCCTTATTTCTACCTGCCCATTTACCGCTATCGGCGTATCTATTATTGCATTTATTCCCAGTATAGCTACTTCGGGCTGATTGATTATGGGCGTAAATGATTCCATCCCGTACATGCCCACGTTCGTTATGGTAAATGTTCCTCCCGTTACTTCCTGAGGATCAAGTTGGTTTGTTTTCGCCCTTGAAGCAAGGTCCTTTATCTCTTTTGATATTTCCTTTAAATCCTTGACGTTTGAGTACTTTATCACAGGCACTATCAGCCCGTCAGAAAGAGCTACAGCCACGCCCATGTTGACATAGTTTCTTGTTATTATCTCATCTGCCTCTATGGAAGCATTAAGCA
>DMAW01000053.1:0-15745 GCA_003446375.1 Eubacteriaceae bacterium
TTTCTGGCTATGGCCCACAGCGTATCTCCCGCCTTGACGGTATATTTAACCTGAGCTCCCGGCTCAGGAACCGGCACCGTGGAAGAACCCGGTATGATAAGCACCTGTCCTACCCTTATTAGATTTACGTTTGTTATGTTGTTTGCAGCTGCTATTTGATTTATAGTCACTCCAAATCTATTTGCTATGGCCCACAGCGTATCCCCTGCCTTGACAACGTAAGTCGTCTGCTGAGCTGTACCCAAAAGCTGATTTAATGTCACGAATTTATAGCCTTTAGACTTCAAGTTGCTTATTATTCCGGGCAATGCTGCGACGGTGTTCTTGGCGCCTGAGCCGACGTGCATAAGAACGATAGCCCCCGGTTTGATGTTATTTACTACTCTGCTTGTTATATCTGCCGCAGAATCTCCCCGCCAGTCTATGGTATCTATAGTCCAGTGAATAGTTTTTGTATAACCTGCCGCTCCCACTGCTTTAAGCACATCTGAATTGTAATAACCAAAAGGAGGCCTAAAATAAGGTTTTGTGCTCTTTCCGGTTATTGACTTGATTGCATCATCACATTTTGCAAGTTCTTCAGTAATTTTTGCTGCAGCTATTTTTGTGAAATCCGGGTGCGAGTATGAATGGTTGCCTATTATGTGGCCTTGCTGGTAAATTTTCTTGATAAGGTCCGGGTGATTTTCAGCTGCTTTTCCAGTCGCAAAAAAAGTAGCCTTTATGTTGTTATCCGAAAGAATCTGAAGTATCGCGGTTATGTTCTTGCCGTCGTCTCCATCGTCAAAAGTAAATGCTACAAGTTTTTCAGTCGTACTGCCTTTTGTTATCAACTGGGAATCAGCAGAAAAAACCGATGCCGGCATCAGCAACAAAAGGGATGCTGCAATTGCAATGATTTTAAGCACCTTTGATTTACAACACATTTTTTCTCACCTCGTGTCGCAGTATTTATATAGTTTCCTGCATATTATTTATACCCGGAAATTTATTCTGCCAAGCTATTACTGAGTATTAAAATTATTATCATGAAAATACATGGACATAAAAACCGGATTACTGAGCATTTATTGTAATAACAAAATGAACACCAATCCGGCTATCGATTTATATAACTATTAAATTCTTTTTCTTTTCTTTTTATTTCTCAACATGACATAATTTGCAAAGCACAATATCCCAAACATGAATACTATGATTCCTGCAGCTAGAAAAAAATTTACATATCCGGCGACAAGGCTTCTTACCGCCTCATTAATGTACGGGTCGCTTACTGTAATTCTTCTTGGAATCCTAAACAGCAGCGCCATTATCGAAGGCACTATTAAAAACAGCGATCCTGCGATAAAGCTGCTTCCGATCCACATGAATGCATTGTAAATCCTCTTTTTTGACAGGTATGCCAACGCTCCCATCAATAGTACCATTGCTCCAAAAACCAAATATGTCTTGCTGTACAGCAGATAAGCAAAGCTTCTGAACCTTTGAAACTGAGGATAGGCTGCTACTTTTTCTATGTTAAAAATATTAAGCTGGCTTTCTGTCGACTCTCTCAGCTCTTCTCCCACGGCGTTTATTTGATTTATCAAGCTTTCATCAAGCTCTATGTTTCGAGATTTTGCATACTCCTCTATATAGGAATTGAGATGTTCTTTAAATTGTGCATCGTCGATCTTGTTGCTAAACTCAGTAGTTTCGTATTTCATATACGCTATGGCCTTTTGCACTCCCGCCCTTGTGAAATCCTTGACTTCGCTTTCATCTATCATAAGATTAAGAAGCACGGATTCCGGAACTCCGGTTATCATGCTGAAATTTTGATAGTTAAACCTTACGTCTTCCATCAATTCGCGGTAAAACTCGCTGCTTTCGATCCTTTCGTTAATGAAGCCTGCGTTTAGAAAAGTAGTCCTTACAAAAACCGCTGCCACGAATATGACGATTGCAAACATTAATAAAAAACTGGTTGTCGCTTTTAGTATATCCTTAAAATTATTCATTGAGTCAAATCTCCTTCAAGAACCCGGGATTGTGCAACCTCTTTTGCCGTAACCACATATCTTTCCGGAGCGTTTCCTATATAGTCAAATGGATAACATGTATACATCGTAAGCACCGCTTCATCTTTAGGTTGGACTATCGACTGATCCCTGCCATCTTTGATATCTATATCGACAACTTCGTAAATGAACTTTCCATATGCGGTTTCGAGTATGACCTCTTCTCCGATTTTGACTTTCCCCAGATTTTGAAATACCGAGTTCCGATGTCCTGACAATACTGTATTTCCATCTTCCCCCGGAAACCTGGAGCCGTAAAACTGACCTATACCCTTAAGCAATATCTGATCATTGTCTCCGCAGTATACCGGCGCCACTATATCTGCAGAACTTATCCTTAGTTCTGCATACTCTTCGCCGTATTTTGGATATACCCTGTCTTCATTTTCCACCACGGCTTTTCTGTCGAAATCGTCGTGTATGAACAGACTGGACATGTAGAATGCAAATTTCATGTAATTATAACCAGCAATAGTAATTAATACGATCCCCGCAATAAAAAGCAAGGCAGGAATCCCTATCAGAACTCCTACCTTAGATCTTCTCTTGGCTCGGAGATCACTGTCTTTACGCGATCTCTTGCTCATAATTTACCTCACCTATTAAGCTGCTACCTTTTTTCTGTTTATCATCAAAAAAGCTGCTGCAGCTGATATCAAAGCAAAGCCGCCCACGAACATGATTGGGTTTGCTCCTGTTTGATTTACCTGGTTTGACTTAAACTCAGTTACCACTGCGCCTTCAGCATCAGTTACGACTACATCGTAAGAACCGTTTGAAGCTGAGATTGTAAACGTCAGATCTAAAACTTCTCCTGCGCTTCGGACATTGTCCAAAAGCTCTTGCTTGTCTGCATCGCTAAGCTCGGTTACGTTTGTTACCCCTGCTGCGTCTAAAATAGCTTTGCTGTCTTCTATTTTAGCAATTATAGCACTTGCATCTTCTGAAGCCACATCATTTTCTTTCAAATAATTTTCAGCCTGGATAATGTAAGTTTCAGGAACTTTTGCATCTCTCAAAGCTTGAATGATATCATCTTCAGTTGCTGCAAATACGCTTGCACTTGATCCAACAATCAGCAATAAAACCATTAATAATGTTACTGTTTTCTTTAAGTTCATAATCATTCCTCCTAAGTTAGTCGTATAGATATATTAATTTTATTATAAATATACAAAATTGTCTACCAAATAAAGCAAATTAATATATGTTCATGCCAAAAACTCTTCAGTTTCCAGCTCTGTTATACTATAATATCGGAGATTGATATTGAAAGTTTAAGCTATATCTAAAAATAAATCGCAATTTTTCTTGCCGCCAAATCAACCATTGACGACTATTGCTTTTGTGGGACACTCCTCGGCTGATTTTAATAAGATATCCATGTCCGAATTTTTTACGCCTTCGGCAATTATTTTAGCCTTTTTTTCATTTATCTCATAATATTCGGGAAGCATCCTTGCACATATGCCACAGCCTACGCAATAATCTTTCTTGATTTCAACCACTCTTTCTTCATCTTGCCTTTCATCCTTTGGTAAATCCTTGATTTTAACCACCTTAGAAGTTATCTGAGCCATTACCAGTATTGCTCCAACGGTCAAAACCCATCTTGCAGCCATAAATTCCACTCCAAGAAACTTTACCTCATTGGCAAGCATCGGTACCTTTATAACCGCCCACGAGCTTAATACTATCACGATATTGGTGATGCTGGCGCCTTTTCCAAGCAAAGTCTTGCAAACCGGAAACGCCGCATAAACAGGACCTGCTGAGATGCTGCCTAAAATCAATGAATAAACTTTTCCTCTCCAGCCGGAACCTTCGCCAAAACTGTTCATGATCGTTTTTTTAGGGACCAAGGCTTCTATGACGACAGTTAATAGAAATATGACCGGCAGCACCTGAAACATCTCGGCAAGATAATAGACACTGTTATTGACTGACGCAAAAGCCTTTTCCGGCGAAAACACAAATAGCACCAAATATAAAAAAGCTACCCCAAAGACAGTTTTGTTTCTTTTTATCAAATCCATCGCCATCATATCACCACCCCCATAAAAAGCGCTATGAATACTGCAAATCCAAAGCTCAAGGTATTTCTTACAAAAGCGAACTTAAGACCAAACTCTTTCTTTTCCAACGAAAACGTGACTACTCCCACCATTGTAAGCGTGGTCAAAAACGCCACTGCCGGCACTACGCTGGCGCCTGCATCCACCAAGGATCCCACAAGGGGAAAAGCGACAAACGCGGGTATCAGGGTGATGCTTCCTACTATAGCCGACATGATTGTGGATATAAATGCATTTGAAGATCCTAAAAAGTCTTTTATGCTCTCCGGCGGCACCATCGTCAAGATGAATCCGATCAAAAATATTACTCCGATTATCTCTCCGATCATGTTTTTCATCATGCCCTTTGATTTTTTCATTGCATCAAATGTCTTTTGCCTATTTTTTATGAGAGATACGATAAACAAGGCTACCGCTATGACCCAAAATAGAATTGTAAAAATGTCCATATGATCCTCCTGTTCTTGATTTTTAAACATGATATCATTATAATCAAGAAAAGATAGTTACCAAGGTAACACTAGGAGGCACTATGAAAACAAGCGTAAAATCCATTAAAGACACTGTCCTGGCATCTTCCCTATCCATAAACAAAATCGAAAATCTTCTTACAAATGGCGGATTCAAGATAAGCCACTACCCTAAAGGAGCATTGATTCATATCGACGGGGAAGAATGCAAGAATCTAGAGATAATATTATCAGGTCAAGTCACAGTAGAGAGGATAGATTCATCCGGAAACCTGCTTACTATTTCAGACTTTTATAGAGATGACATCCTTGGAGGAAACCTGCTTTTTTCCAAACAGCCTTTTTATCCCATGACTATAACGGCCAAAACCCCTGCAAGGGTCTTGGCCATCGATAAGGATACGCTTTTTGAGCTATTGTCAGATAATCCTGAATTCTTAATGACTTATCTTGAGTTCATCTCAGACAATGCAGCTATTTTAGGAAACAAGATAAAGCAATTCATTAAAAAAAGCATCCGCGAAAGCCTCATGTCTTATCTGGAGCACGAATCTAAAAGACAAGGCAAAAACCGCATCGAGCTGGATATGACAAAGAAGGAGCTTGCCGAAAGGATCGGCGTCGAGCGCACTTCTTTATCCCGGGAGCTTTCTAAGATGAAAAAGGAAGGCCTTATAACATTTGATGCCCATTCGATAACCCTGTGCCACGCTATAAAGCATACCTCTTCTGTTTGATTATGACTAGCGCCACAGCCAAAAACGCAACTGCAAATGCAAGCTGAACCAACATGCCGTAAACTATGGCATCCATAGACGATTGCGTCGCACCATTCATTCCTCCAATGATATCATTGACCCTTACGTACCAAAATATCGGATTGAATGTCCCCATGGTTTTTAATTGATCGCTAAGCAGAGCCTGAGGCACAAATGATCCTCCTAAAAACGACAAGCCAAGGGAAAACACGTTTCCTAACGGATCAATGGAATTCTTGGTAGCAAAACTTGATACGAAAAAACTTATGCTAAGGCATAGAACCGTCAACACGAATGAGTTTAAGATAAACAACAGCGATTTCGGCTGGCTTATGCTGTTTCCGCTCATGATAAATGCTACCGAAACGAAAACACCCCATATAACAAATGCAATCAGCAAGTTGCTTAATATAAGCTGATAGTTATAGCGCTTTATGCTCATTGGAGCGCAATAATTGCGCATCTTTATCTCTCTGTTGTTAAATATCAACATTATCCGACCTACCATAGAAATAAGCATCGCTATCATTATATAGGACAAGAAATTAAAGTACATGTTTAATCCGCCTATATCCTCACTGGTCGCCCTTTCTAAAAACGAGACTTCCGCTTCCACCGAGATATCCCTTGTGATTCGTTGATTCACTTCTTCTACAGGCATATCGGGGTATGCGCTCATGTATAGTCTTGCAGTGTTTAAATAGCTTTCAATGATGGTTTTCGCATACTGGGCACTTGTAGAATCCGGCACTGACATCGTTCTTATATTTTGATAGTCTCCTGATTCAAAACTTTCTTGAAATCCTTTTGGAATAGTGACTATAAATTCAGTTTCTCTAAAAAACAATGCATCCTTTATGCTGTCTTCATCATCGCCGATTTCAACAGGATTGGCTATTTGGTTTAGATAGCTTTCAAGACCATCGGCAAGCTGGGAATCGTCCTGGTTTATAATAGAGACCCTTACTTTGGATATCTCAAAAGCATCTTCTATCTGAGTAAATCCGCTTCTTGAGAAAAACGACATTAGCCCGACGAAAATTATCGTGTATATCACAAATACCGCCAAAAATTTTCTAGGCACTATCTTATAAAACAGCTTAAATACTTGCATATTTCTGCCTCCTTAATATCAAAATGCTCAGCGCACAATATACTAGCCCCCATGCTGCCAACAGAGTGATATTTAGAAAATACCTCTCGAATGTATCGTAATAATATAGTGCGTACAGACCGTCTGTAATGAGGCTTGCAGGATTTATGTAGCTGATGATCGGCGCATGCTGCTGAACTATATATTTCATCTGCAGCACCATAAGCCCTGATAAGAAGCACATAATGACAACTATGTTTGATATGAGCATATCCTTTATGTCAGACTTGAATTTGGTCACTGCCCCAAATAACGTGCCGAACATGGAGCCTGTAAAACAGCCCACAAGGCAAAGCGCCGCTATGTGGATAATCCTATCTCCAAAATCGACTTTAAGTATCTGCGTAATATAAGCTATCAGTATCATTGCCGAAGACATCTGAAACAGTATGGTAGCAGCTGTCATAGAAACAAATGCCCTTAATTTGTGTGTAGGAGCTATATTTATCCTAGCCGCCACAGGAGACTGGTTTGCTTGAATAAGCGCCGTGCTATAGCAGCCTGCTATTGCAGAAAAAAGGCATGTCATCGCCATCAGAGCGTAAAAGTATATCACTACCGGATTCATCGAATTGCTAACAGGGGTTTCCTGCAGATAGCCTTGCCTTAAGTTTATGCTTTCTAAAAAATCCGTCTGAAGAATCCTGGGATCTTCTTCTATGATGCCGTGTACCGTGGTGGATACCTGGAGGTAGTTGTCTAAAAAAACTTTGGATATCGACTGGTTCATCCCCGAATCAAGTATTACCATCTCAAGGCCGTCACGGTTTGTCAGATATCCTGTGATTTTGTTTTCTGTCAGCTGTTTTTCAGCCTGATCTTCTGTCATGTATGATATTTGAAACAAGTCACTGTCTTCCATGGCATCTTCAAGCCCAACGGGCATCTTGTTTTCTGTTGCAACTGCTATATTTACCCTCTCAAAGCCTTCACCTGCAGTCAAGTTTTGAAACGCAAGGTTAAAGAAAGTCGCCAATATTATCGGAAAGAAGAGCATCCAAAAAAGTGCCATATTGTCTTTGATCATGGATTTGAAACTGTACTTGAATATATGAAATGACATATCGCACCTCCTAATCCCTAAGTTCTTTTCCGGTTATTTCTAAGAACACGTCATTTAATGTAGGCAGCTCAGAATATATCTTTCCGTAGCTTATACCTTGATCTGCTATGAAGCTCATCAAGTTAACCAGGTTGCTCGCTCCGTTTTTTTGCCTCACGGTAAGCACGTTTTCTCTGAGCTCTACGTCTATCACGTTTGGCATGTCGTTTATCATCTCTAGTTGCTCGTCAGTGATGTTGAAAGTTTCCACGACTATCTTTTCACCTAAAGCTATCATGGATTTTACCTCTTCCTTGGTTCCGGCAGCGATTACTTTGCCTTTGTCCAAAATCACGAGCCTGGAACAGAGCTGCTCTATTTCTTCCATGTAATGAGACGTGTAGATGATGGTGGCGCCTTGAGCGTTTAGTCTTTTTATTCCTTCAAGTATGTTGTTTCTGCTTTGAGGATCTACTGCCACCGTGGGTTCATCCAGTATTATAAGTTTAGGCTTGTGAGCAATCCCACAAGCGATGTTCAGCCTCCTCAAGAGCCCCCCGCTTAACTTTTTTGGGTAGAACTTTACAAAGTCTTTTAACCCTACTGATTCTATGGCTTCTTCTACAAGTTCTTTTCGCTTTGTCTTGTCGCTTATGTACAGACCGCAAAAGTAATCGATGTTTTCGTAGACTGTAAGTTCATCAAACACTGCCACGTTTTGCATCACGATGCCTATGTCTCTTTTGATGTCGTAGGCCGTGGGTGTCATTTCTTTTCCGAAGACCTCTATGCTGCCCTTATCGTATTTTAAAAGAGACAAGATGCAATTTATGGCAGTGGTCTTGCCGGATCCGTTTGGCCCTAACAGTCCAAATATCTCTCCTTCCTCGATTTCAATATTCAAATGATCCAATGCGATTAAATCTCCATATCTTTTGACCAGGTTTTCAATCTTGACTATCATCATCCATCAATCCTTTCTTTATAATCTTATTGTAGACTACGCCATAAGCAAAAGGCAGTGTCAACTGTCATCAACTTAATATGACAATTGTCATATTCAATTTCACAACTGAATATGCTATGCTATAATTAAATCAAACCACGCAAGAGGAGGCGAGCAATGGGAAATATTTTTAACAAATTGATAATTTTCATAGGTTCCACAGGGGTTTTGCTCTTGGTACTAAGTCCTTATCAAGGCATCATCGCGATATCTGTTGCTATTGCCACAAGCGGTTTAACGGAATATTTCAACAAAAAGAGCCTGGCCAGACTAGCCTTTATCGCTTACGCGGTATTATCGGCATTTTTTATGCAGTTCGTATTCTTTTTGCCCCTGATAGCCTACGATCTTTTCAAGACCAAAAATCAAATGCTCACGCTGACTTCCGCTATACCATTTTTGATCCATCTAAGTGCCTTTTCATCGTCTACGGCAGCTGTACTCATAATTATATTTGTCATAGTGTTTCTTTTAAAATCAAGAGCCATAAATGAAGACAAGTTAAGGCAAGAATACATAAATCAGCGAGATTACCTTACTGAAGTCTCCATATCACTAGAAGAAAAGATCAATGAGCTTATGGTTAAGCAGGATATAGACGTAAACCTTGCGACCTTAAACGAAAGGAACAGGATTGCCCGGGAAATACATGACAACGTGGGGCACCTTCTTTCTAGCTCCATATTGCAAATAGGGGCAATCACGGCTTTAAGTAAAGAGGAAAATACGATAAAACGCCTAGAAGTGGTAAAAGATACGCTAAACGAAGGCATGAACTCCATAAGAGACAGCGTCCACAACCTTCACGACAAATCTATAGACCTTTACGGAGAAATTGAAAAAATCATTAAAAACTTCAGCTTTTGCCAGGTAAAGCTAAACTACGACATCACGGGAGACCTTCCTGCAAAGGCCAAATATTCGATAATCGCAATAATAAAAGAAGCCTTGTCAAACGTAATGAAGCATTCTGACTGCGACTTTGTTTCGATAAGCTTATATGAACATCCTAAGCTGTTTCAGCTTGTAATCTACGATAACGGAACCAAAAAAACAGACATTGAGGCCACAAAGGGAATGGGTCTTGAAAGCATAAAACAGAGAGTCGCATCATTAGACGGCATAATAAACATAGACCGGTCAAGAGGCTTTAAGATATTCATCTCATTTATGAAGCAATAATTGTGATAATGCAAGGAGGCAAACAATGGATATAATAATTGTAGATGACGATGCATTGGTTTCATCGTCCCTTAAGACAATAATAGAATCAAGCGATGACTGTCGTGTCTTGGCAACAGCAGGCAGCGGCGAAGAAGCCGTCGAGCTTTATGAAGCCAATCAGCCTGATATCTTGCTGATGGATATCAGAATGGGACAAATGAGCGGTCTGGAGGCTGCCGAACAGATCCTTAAAACCCACCCAAAGGCAAAGATTTTATTTCTTACAACCTTTGCAGATGACGAATACATTATAAGAGCCCTTAAGATAGGCGCCAAAGGCTACCTTTTAAAGCAGCACTATCACAGCATAATCCCTGCCCTTAACGCAGTGTATTCAGGACAAAATGTATTTGGCGAAGAAATCACGACCAAGCTTCCTTCTGTCATGTCAACCAACAGCAACAAAAAAGATTTTAGAGACTTTGGAATACTTGATAAAGAATTTGAAATAATCAGCCTGGTATCCAAGGGGCTCTCAAACAAGGAAATAGCCGGAGAGCTCTTCTTAAGCGAAGGCACCGTTAGAAACTACATAAGCGTCATATTGGAAAAGCTGAGCCTACGTGACAGGACCCAGCTGGCTATATTTTATTTCAACCATTTATCAGACAATAAATTTTAGGGGCATTGTTAAATATCGTATGCGATGTCAAAGACCTCAAATATGTACCAGGTAAATTCTCCCTCTGGAAGTATCCAAGATGCCTTTCAATCTATTATCTCCTTTGTAGATATTTCTTTCCATTCTTTGTATTTATACAAATCGGTTTTTATCTGCCTGATTATCAAGCCAAGAACAAAGGCATCGTCTATCAGACCCCCCGGTAAAAAGTCAGGCACAAAATCTATAGGAGAAACAAAGTATAACAAGCCCATGATGATTGCAATCATCGATCCAATCGGTATTTGCGTATACTGTGCAGTGGACCAGTCTTTTGCTAATTGAAACAACAGCTGAATGTTATCCCAAATCTCTTCGAAAGAGCCTTCTTTTTTAGATCTTTTAGCCTTTTTCATGGCGTCATTGACTAGCTTTTGAGTCTTTTTCTTATCACCGGCATACTCCTTTGCCTTTTTGCCAAATTTGGCTTTTAAATCTTCAAATTTAATGTCCATTTACGATACCTCCACTTATATTTTATATTATGAAATCTTTTGCTTAATTTTTCATTGATTCGTGTTAAAATATTGCCCCAAAGATCGCTGCAACCACAACAGCGCTAAGAGCAACTTTAAATAGACTCTTTTCAAAATAAGCAGGGATTATTGCCGCTATCGTGCCCGCCAAAGAAAAATATATGTTACCTGTAGAATATAATATCGCCGGAAAAGTCATGGCGCCTAAGACAGCAAAAGGAGTGTAAAATAAAAACGATCTCACAAACCTTGATTTTATCTTGCTTTTAAAAACTGCAATAGGCAATAATCGTATGGCATACGTGATTGTAGCCATCAAAACGACCGCTTTTAAGATATCATTCAATATTTTCACCATCCTTCGGGTAAAGCAAAGCTCCTACGGCAGAAGCAAAAACTGCTGATATTATGATGCTCCATCCTGCTGAAATTTGATTTAGAGCCGGCATCCACTTAAAAGCAGAACTCGTGAATGCGGCAATCAAAATAACTGCCAATGCAGCCTTTGAATGCTTTGCAGCCGGAACCAGCAGCGCTATGAACATTGCATACAAAGCGATACCCATTGAATTTTGAAGCAAAGGCGGCAAAAGAGACGTAAAAACGCCACCAAGCAATGTTCCAAATGCCCAACCCCAATATGGAGCTACAACCAGCCCCATCATATACGGAAAAGTGATTACCCTTTTTTCTAAAGATGCTATAGCAAATATCTCATCGGTTATCCCAAAAGCAATCGCACTTCGTTTAAATAATGATACAAAGGAAGGCAGCTTCTGAGAAAGAGACAAGGACATAAGCATGTATCTTATATTTATCACAAGCATGGCCACGCTGATTTCCACCATGGGGGCTCCCGCTATGATTAAATTAATGCCGGCAAATTGTCCGGCTGAAGTAAGGTTTGTCATGGATATCAAAACTGCTATCCATATATCGATCCCACCTTGAACTGCCAAAAGGCCGAAAGTAAACGAAACAGGGATATACCCCATCATTACAGGTATCCCCTGCCTAAAACCAAGCTTAAAATCTTCAACCGATTTTATATCCAAACTTTCTTTGATTTTATTAAAACTTATCAAAAGATGTCTTCCTTTCTGCTATACAATAAGTTAATTATAAATCATTAAAGCATAAATTAGACAAAAACTTTTTAAAAAGTCAACAGAGCCACTTATAAATTGCTATTATACTATTCATTTCGGTACATTTCCGAGCTTAGATGCCTTCTTGGTGGGTTTCATTATTCATCTCGGTAAAGAATAAAGCCCACCACATTGTGATGGACTAAATTGATTTAATAGATTGAAATCTTTGCTGCATGAGAAAAGGGAATGATACAATTCCTATCCGTACATTTGTAAGCTTCTTCATCGTGCATTTTGTCTATAATCTCTTGGGAGTTTAAATGACCAACCTCTGCAATCACCGCATCCAAAACTTCAATTTCCTCAGGAGATAATTCTTTGATTTGAAAGCCTTCTACTGGGTGAAACTTATATCCTATACGATCATAATCATATGGAACAATTTCGAACTCAACACCATCCAGATCTAGTATCTGCTCATAACCCTCTGGCACTGCTCCCATTGGTAAAGCACTATATACTAATCCAGTGATGGATGTTCCTCTTCTTTTATAGCTTAAATTATCTCCATACCAAAGCATCTTCATCAATTTAACTTTGTGGAGGCTAGAAACTTTCGACGCATAATAGTTGATAATTTCAATCACCTTATTAAGATTCAACTCTACACCACCTGTTATAATGTCATCAACAAAATTGGCATAAAGTGCTTGAATAGAATCCATTAAATAAAAGTTTTTCATTCTTCTGAATTCTGAACTCGCAGCCTTATGATATTTTTCATAAGCTTTATCGGAGATCTTTCCTTTAGCTCTTGTTAACATTTGAAGAAACCATTTAGGATCAGAATCAATTTTTCTTAGTACATCATCATGAGCACGATCCTGAACTTGATGGTTTTCATATCTTGTAATCGTAGCTCTTCCCCAATCCAAGATTTCTGAAAAATCCTTTTGACTTACTTCAAACTTATCTCTAATCGCAATAATTTCTTTAGACGTTAATAGACCCATTTTTTCTCTATAAGCATCTTTCATTGCCAGGCTATTTGCCTTAATC
Organism: Eubacteriaceae bacterium; assembly: GCA_003446375.1. Taxonomy (GTDB): domain Bacteria; phylum Bacillota; class Clostridia; order Eubacteriales; family Alkalibacteraceae; genus Alkalibacter. The sequence goes on from DMAW01000053.1 coordinate 13,076, forward strand.
ATATCTTCTGTTTCAAGATATTCATCTGTATGAGCACAATACTCATATGTCGCATCAAAGGATACTTCCTCACCTTTAAACTCTTCTGTATCCTCTAGGATAACTGTTTGCACTTCATGTTCTTCCATACAGACGAGGCATAATTTCTTTTCACTTTTAATTGTTTTCATTTTTTCCCCTCAAACTTTCTTATATGGGAAGTCACTTTTTTTGAAATCCCACTCAGAGTAGTGGAATGACATCACAAATACATAATTCGCACCGTTGGCAAGTGTACTTACCAGCTCCACTCTTATCTTAATATATACATCATCTCCAGAATATTGTTTCCCAAATACCCGCATCTCACTCCGTTTGGGAAATCTTGTATCCTTAACTGTTTCAATGTATTCCTCAACAGTAAGATGTGACAACTCTCTTTTCAACGCTTCTATCTCATCATCATCGGGAAACAATTGAGACACCGTGAATCTATTAGTATATCTTTTATTACGTTTCTGATCTACTCTTCTTTCTTCTTGGTAGTTTATAGTCGCTGATCCGTTTTCAAGAGCATATTTCAACCTATCTAAATAGGTCTTAACTTCTAGTCTCAATTCTTTTCTTTTTACTTCATTTGTCTGGCTCATCTTTATTATAACACTCCTCGTGGATACGGTCAATATTTTCGGTATCAATTGATACCGAAAACACCATCTTGGACAACCTCTTAATTTACATTGTAGAATAGTGTGGAATAAGGCAGTTCTCTACTATATCCTTATTATCCCATCAAGCAACTCTAATTACAACATATTATTTATACCACTAAACTTCTCATTACATTCATGCTATAAATATGTAATAATATTTTCAAGAACATATGTTCGTTGTAATAAGTAAATCCCTGAAAGGAGTGTTTTCTTTGCCACGCATAGCCCGCATAAAAGCTCCGGATACCATCCACCATGTTATGTGCCGCTCCATAAGCGAGCTTACCCTGTTTAAAAACTACAAAGACAAGGTAAAATACTTAGAGCTTCTTGCTCTGTACTGCGAAAAATTCCAGTGCAGCATACTTTCATACTGCCTTATGGATACCCATGTCCACATCCAACTAGACCCTAGAGGATCTGATATGTCCAAGTTCATGCATGGGGTCAATCTTTGCTACGCCCAGTATTACAACAAAAAGTACAGAAGGCACGGTCATGTTTTTCAAGGCAGGTTCTTAAGCAGGGCAGTCTTTGACGATGTGTATAACCTGGTGGTATCGGCATACATCCACAATAACCCTAAAGACATTCCTGCTTACAAGGATGCTGTACACACCTATCCTTATTCATCTTACGGAATATACCTTGGAAACTACGACTATGACTTCGGCCTGGCTGACCCAGACTTTATTTTATCTCAATTTGCCAACGACCCTAAAGAGGCCATGGTAAAATACGCCGAGTTTGTCTCTTCCTGCAACAAGGTCACACAAAAGGAAAAGTACTACGAGCTCATAGACGATTATGTCAAGAATGACAAGTACGCCTACAAAAGCGAGAGAGTCGTAATCTACAGGGATTATTCCCCTGAAGAGATCTTAAAAGCAGTAGAAGCAGCGCTTAAAACAAAAATCCCTAACTTCATAAACATAAAATACAACCGCAACCTTTCAGATGCAAGAGCTGTGTCTGCCTTTTTGATGCGCTGCCTTTGCGATTTCACCTACAAGGATATCTGCAAGGCCCTTGGCAATATCACCGCAAGCCAGGCAGCTAGCCTTTGCAACAAGGGTTATGAGCTAATCAAGTCGATCCCCAAGTATCAAAATATCTATCCGGAGATCCTGGATTTCATAAAACCTAAAGCTTCGTAAGGACAATTAAAAATCAATTTTTGCAATCCTCCATGCGGTGGATTAGTTTTGTTGTGATTGTTTGCTTTTTTTTGCCTTTCGATATCTTCTTGTGATTAATTATTAATCATAAGGGCAAAAATCAAGGATGCTTTTATACATCCTTAATGTCAGTTTTGACAGATAGTTGGAAAGTGTCCCCTTTTACTTCGTGTTAACAAATTTATGGGCTTTTCTTTTTAAATTCTCTAAGGTTTGTTCAGTCTCCTCAGTATCGCTAAAATTCCCTCCATCAATAACGAAATTACCTTTCCTATCTAAATGAGATTTTAGACTTCTGAGTCTACCCTCATACTCATCCTCAAACTTCTCAAACTCATCAAGTAAAGCAGTGTTTGATTCACCGATATCTTTCTTGCTTTCGTCTAATTTGGACTGTAAATAAACTGCTGCAATTGGAATCAAGAATCCAACGAGAACTCCTGCCCACTGACCAATTGCGCTTACTGCTTCCCAACTAGACACCAGTTCAGGTCCATAAGTAATTCGAAAACCATAATTATACAATAATACAACTACTACTCCTTCGAGTAATAAGAGTAATAAAATTGGAGATCTTATTAAATTAATGAAAAAGCCTCTAATCCTTTTTAATTTACTCATCCCTTTCACCCAACCATTAATACAATATTCTGACACCTTCATTTATAAATAAAACGGGCAAAGCTATCTAACTTACTCTCTTCATGCCCGTTCTCTTTGATGTGTTTTGTCTGATTTATTCTGTTATGTCAATGTTGTTCTGTTGTCCGTTCTCTTTCACTACCGATCTGAAAAGTTAC
>DMAW01000053.1:16075-16231 GCA_003446375.1 Eubacteriaceae bacterium
AAAGTTACCATCACTGCTTATCTGGGATGTCAGACTATCACTCCCAATCTCGATGTCAAGCTTATCATGGTGTCAAAGTAATCATGGCCTATCTGGAATATCATCGTCACTACCGATCTTGATACCAGCCTATTTGCCTATCTGTTTATTCTGTAT
>DMAW01000140.1 GCA_003446375.1 Eubacteriaceae bacterium
TTACGATTGTTCAACGACCGCTTACCAATTGTTCAACGACTGCTTAACAACGCTGTAGCACCTCTTTGCATTGCCGCGAGGCAATCCTTCGCTTCGGCTTAGCCGAGCCTTTGCCTTGACAAGAAGTGTCAAGCCTTTGCAACAAACTAAGTTTGTTCGAACCAACTAAAATTATATCATGCCGTCCCTATAAAGCAATGTATTTTTTTGTCACCAAAATGTAAAGAAAGAAGGAAGAGAAAAGCTCGTTTCACTCGCAATAAAGGTTCGCTTCGCTCACGTGGGGTGCTTCCTCTGGTCGCGGGGGAAGCTCGTTTCACTCGCGAGAAAGGTTCGCTTCGCTCACGGGAAACGCGCAACGCGCGTATTGCAATGTTGCTTTTAAAGACGGTTTCTACCGAGACAGAGTCTCGTTTACCAATCGCCCCACGACTGCTTCCCGACCGCCCCACAACTGCTTAACAACGATTCAACAACGATTCAACGACTGCCTCCCCAACCTGCGGAGGCTTTTACTATTTCACCAGCGTAAACCCAAACTCGGCCTCATTTCCATCTTCGTCTTCAATGACTACCAGGTAGGTTCCACGTGTGGTTATGGTAGCCTGGGAAGTGGAGATGCTCATTCCGTTTAGCGTGGCTTTTACTATATCGCTTTCACCTGAAAATTTTAAAAACACCCTGTCGCTTTCGACGCTTCCTCCATCTTCGAGGCTTGAAGGGTACGCAACGCTTATAACAGGCATGCCTTCTTCTGCCATAGGCTCTTTTGAATCAGCTTCTTCCAAATCCACAAAGGACTTTGAGGATTCCGCTTTTTCAAGTGCCGTTTCGTTAAATCTGTTTAGCTCGTCTTGGGAATACATATGCGCCCCTGAGAGCATCTTGCCTGCTATCAGCACGACAATAAAGATTATTGCCAAGGGAATAAAAAGAAATTTTCGCATTATCAACATCCTGTCCGTTTATTTATTTTCTCTTTAAAAAGTTAAAGAGACCCTTTTTCTTCACCTTAATTGGATTGTCCGGATAAAAAACTTCATCTTTAAGCACATGTGCCGGATTGTGGATCAAAAGCTCGTCGAACATATCGCTGCCAACGTGCCTTTCCAACTGGTCCATTGCCTTTGCAGCATCCATATAATGCTTGGGGTTGTGGGCGTCTGTAGAGGCGATATGCACCATGTTATGATCCAGCATCGTCTTAGCCGTTTTTTGGACGGCTTCTCCGTACTTTCCCGATAAGCTCATCAGGTTCATCTGTATCACTACGTCTCTTTTTATCAGGGAAGCCAAATGGTTAGGATCTTCCATGATAAAGTCGTAGCGCTCCGCATGGGCAAGTATGACCCTGTAGCCTGCTATTTCCATCTGGAATATGTAGTTTAAAAGGCTTGCAAAGTTCATCTTTTGCCTAGGGACCTCCACCAAGGCGTACTTGCTCTCGTTCATTGTAGAAGCCTGCCCGGCGGATAAAGCCTCCACCGTGTTGATGTCGTAGTAGATTTCGCTTCCTAGATGAAGCTTCAATTGACTGGAACTTTCGGCAAGCTTGCTTTTGATATCTTTTAAGATTATAAGATTTTGTTCTTTGGTGCTTGCAAATTCAGAATCCGCAATGAAATGCGGCGTGCAGACTACATCGGTAAAGCCTGTATCCGATGCGGCTTTAGCCATTGAGAGAGCCTCTTTTAAGTTTTTGGCTCCATCGTCTACTCCATAGATAATGTGACTGTGTAAATCGATCATAATGATCCCCCTTTTTTGGGTGCGAGCACCCAAACATGGTTAAACAATTGTTGAGCTATAGGGTAGCCTGGTTAAACAATTGTTAAAACCAGTTATTTTATATTATATTGATTTTTTTAAATAGTTCATATAATTGTTCAATTTAACGGATAAATCTCTTGACAAGACCAAGAAGCTTTCATATCGATCAGACGTTATGTAACATAGCTCATATGATATTTCCATCTGGCAGATCAACTCCATCAATGATCCGTAAGATATGTTTATAAAGCGCATCTTATCTTTTAAGCTGTTCCGACTTGAGCCTTCAGCAATATTTGATGATATCGAAACTGCAGCACGATTCATTTGCGAAGCTAAAGAGTATGCTTCTCTCTCTGGAAAATTTCGAGTTATAAAATAAGTTTCTTTAATCAAGTGTTTTGATTGCTGATATATTTCCAACTTCTGAAAGCCAAATAATTTATTCATATCATTTCTCCTCGCTGTAATATGACTAATTCTTGAACATTCAAAAGCGTTGGTGAGCTTTTTTCGGTAAATATATTCATTTCTGATAATGAAGAACCATCCCGTAAAACGATTGTTAGGCACATCGTTAAACTATAGGAAAATCAAAAGCTTTTACGATTGTTCAACGACCGTTTTCCAACTGTAAAACGATTGTTTAACTGTCGAAAAACTTGTTTTTCGACTACTTATACTCATACTCATAATTAACATAATACCCTGCCTTTGACGAGGCCTTATTTATCACCGTGCCCAGTATATTTGCCCCTATGTTTTCAAGGGAGAGCATGGTCTTTTTAAAAGCATCTTTTTCTGTAGACCCTAAGGAGACTATCACTATTGTGCCGTCTACTATCTGAGACAGTATCAATCCGTCAGTTACGGGCATTATAGGAGGAGAGTCCAGCAAGATCATGTCAAAGTGGTCCTTTAACGATAAGATGAGCTCTTTCATCCTCTTGCTGTCAAGCATCTCAGAAGGGTTTGGGGGTATAGGGCCACTTGTCAGGATAAAGAGGTTTGGCACCTTGGTGTCCTTTATGTTCTTATCCATCTGGTTGTCTCCTACCAGGACGTTTGAAAGCCCGTTGGTATTTGACACGTTAAATATCTTGTGTATCTGGGGACGTCTTAGGTCGCAGTCCACTATAAGCACTTTTTTGCCCGACTGGGCTACGGTAACTGCGTAGTTTGCCGTTATGGTGCTCTTTCCCTCTCCCTGTACAGAGCTTGTCACCTGTATCAGCTTGACTTCTTTGTCTATATTGGTGTAGTGGACGTTAGTCCTTAGGTTTCTGAAGGATTCGCTTATTGCAGATTTGGGATCCAAGTGGGTTATGACAGTGTTTTTCATTTTTTCTTGCCTCCTTGATCCAATGAGTTGTTGTAAGGTATCATCGCAAGCACCGGATAATCGGCAAAGGTGGTTACTTCTTCAGGGGTCTTTATCCTGGTATCTAAGTATTCCTTTAAGAATGCTATAAATACCCCAAGCATTATCCCAAGCACCATCGCAATGGCTATGTTCATGGCAGCTCGCGGCTCGACGTGGTTGTTTGAAGCCTGGGCCACGTCTATTACGCTGATGTTGTCTATGCGCATAAGCCCGCTTACGTATTCGCTAAATACCAGGGCTGTCTCGTTTGCTATCTCAGCAGACATCATGGGATCAGTGCTTCTTACGGTGATCTTTAAGATCTCGGTGTTGTTTAGGGTAGTCACGCTTACCATTGTCATGCTTCCTTTTTTTCAGTCTAAGGAAGAGGTTGCAGAATTCTCTAATTATGTAGGTGGAAGAGCAAAGACAATGCTGTTACTAGAAACTTCTGAAGCAGCAGAAAGCATAGATGACATTTTAAGCGTTGATGGAATTGACTATATTCATATTGGACTTAATGATCTTCATCTTGGATATGGTATGAAGTTTATGTTTGAGCTTTTAGCAGATGGCACTGTCGAAAACCTGTGTAAAAAAATTAGGGGTAGAGGCATTCCTTATGGTTTTGGAGGTATTGCTCAACTAGGGCAGGGAGATCTTCCAGCTGAATATGTCATAGCGGAACATCACAGAATAGGTTCGTCTATGGCGATTCTTTCCAGAAGCTTCTGTAATGTGAATAAGATAAAAGGTATTGAAGAAGCTCAGGAAGTATTTGATAGAGGGGTTTCTGAAGTGCGTGAGTATGAGAAGAATTTAAAAGATAAGAGTAAAGAGTTTTTTGAAGAAAATAGAATTATTACTTGTGAAAAAATTAAAGAAATCAAGAATAGCAAAAAAACTAAGTAAGGAATTATTTTGTTTGACCTTATTTAGTACTTTAATTAAAGAGATGGAGTTGAATTTATGATTGAATATGCAACTTTTTTAAGAGCACTTGCTGCAATTTTAATAACAAACTCTCATTATACTGGTGTTTATCCAATAGATATTCTTGCAAGTGGCGGACTACTTGGTGATGTATTGTTTTTTGCCCTGTCAGGATTTGTATTGGTTAATATAAAAGAAAAATTCACTAGTTGGTATAAAAAGAGAATTTTAAGAATCTATCCAAGTATTTGGATCATAACATTAATATATATAATTTTAGGGTTTTATACATTTGATAATTGGTCAGTATTTGAATATTTTATTTATCCAACTTATTATCACTTCATAGCATCAATTGCCATACTATATATTCCGTATTATATTGTGGTAAAAAATGATTTTTTAAAGAATAGAACTCCTGTTATTATGGTTGGACTGTTCTTCACTCAATTAATTATTTACATTTTCTTCTATGACAAAACTTATTATCATATCGACACTGTCAGAGAGCCGATGATTAGATTTCTATTTTTGCAGTCTATGCTTTTAGGATTATATTTTAGAGTAAATCATTTTAAATACGTTAATCAGAAGAGATTAAGCAACTGGATTTTTTTGTTACTTCTAATGGTGGCCTATCTTTTAACAAAAATAACTTTCTCTAGAGTTCAATACATCAGCAACTTTCAGATACTTAATCAGATAATTTTATTTGCAACATTATTTTTTGCATTTAAATGTTTTTCAAGTATTGAGAACAAGCTAACTAAGTTACCAAGTGTTATAAAATCACCTATTGCTTTTATTGCTCAAATTACTTTACAAATATATGCGGTACAGTATGTAATCATCCCAATGTTCTCAGATATGGTATTCCCTCTAAATTGGGTAATTATTACAACTTTGATAATATTATCTGCATATCTATTATATTTAGTCAGTAATAAGTTTAGTGAATATCTTTTGCGATTGACAAGTATTTTTATGAAAACTAGAACCCCAAAAGAGGTTGTTTAATATGAGATTATTACTTGCAGGTGCGTATAGATTTGGAACGGGTCAAATAAATAAATTGATAGGATTGGGTTATGAGGTTATCTTGGTTCAAGATGAAAGGGTTCCTTTGAATTTTGATGTTTCAAACATTGATGTAGTTGTTTGCAATAGTTTATTTTTATATAGCGACATTTCGCTGTTTAAAAAATTAAAGGTTATCCAGGTTACTAGTTCTGGACTAGACAGAATACCCCTCGAGTACGCTAGAGAAAACAAAATTATTGTTCTTAATGCCAAAGGAGTCTACAGCATTCCAATGGCTGAATGGGTTATTCTAAAAATTTTAGAAATATACAAGAAAAGTAAATTTTTTTATAAAAACCAGGAAAACCAAATATGGGACAAAAGAAGAGATTTGCTTGAACTAAGAGGCAAGACAGCTTCAATAATCGGGTATGGCAATGTAGGTTGTGAAGTTGCCAAACGATTGAAAGCTTTTGATGTGAATATAGTTGGTGTAGGGAGAAATAGTATTCAATCTAATTATGTTGATGAGTCAATAAATATTAATGAGTTAGATGTTGCATTAAAAAAATCAGACATAGTGATATTAACTTTACCATTAAATAGTAAGACAAGACATCTGATTAATAAGAAACAATTAGATAATATGAAAGAGAATGCTGTTCTCATCAATGTTGCTCGTGGTGAGATAATTGATGAAAATGAATTAATCAAAACTTTGAACGATGGAAAACTTTTAGGGGTTGCGTTAGATGTATTCAAAGAAGAACCTTTGGGAGAAAGTCCATTATGGAATTTTGAAAATGTGATAATTACTCCTCATAATTCATTTGTTTCAGAAAATATCAATACAAGGTTATTTGATTTGATATATAAGAATATGAGCAAATTAATATTTGACTACAATGATAAGGAAGGTTCATTATGAGAATATTGATGTTTAGACCAAGCCATTACCCTGAAATTGCAGGGGGAACTCATCTAGGAATTGATCTTATTGACGATATAATCAATTCGGGTCATGAAGTTGTTTTAGTGACTCCAGCACCTTGGAGAGTTTCTGAAGAGGTAAAAAATAAATATAAAGAGATGAAAACAGAAGTACAATATGATGGTAGATTAATCATACGTAGAGTTTATGTTTCAGCTAATGAAAAATCATTAATTTCAAGAGCAATCAGAATGTTTTTGTTAACTGTTGGCATGGCGATAAGAGGCGTTAAAGAAAAAAACATTGATATAATCATGAGTCACTCAATGCCAGTCTTCATAGGACCTACGAGTGTTTTAATTAGTAGAATTAAGAAATTACCGTTACTCTATTTAGAGAGTGATGTAGTTTCAGAATCTTTAATCTCTACTGGAGTTGTAAAAAAAGGTATGAAAAGAAAATTAATGTACTCTTTTGGGAAATTTTTAGAAAAAGTATCTCTTAAAGGTAGTGACTATATTGTGACTGTGTCAAATTTATTCAAAGAACGTAACATCAGAAATGGAATATCCGAAAACAAGATAGAAGTTATTCATAATTGGATAGATACAGATAAAGTTAAACCTATCGAAAGGAATCAGAACCTTTTATTTGAAAGATTTAAACTAGATAGAAGAAAGTTTTATGTTACTTATTGTGGTAATCTTGGATTGCCTCAAAATGTTGAAATATTAATTGATGCAGCAAAAGATTTAGAACACATTGAAGATCTAGAATTTGTTATCATAGGTAATGGCGTAAGAAAGCAGTTTGTTGAAGATTATATAAGTAGATTAGATGTGAAGAATGTTAAACTATTTCCTTTGCAACCTTTGGAAGAAGTATCATACGTTTATAGTTTAGGAGACGTAGGGGTAGTTATTGGTAAGAGTGGTACATCAAAAAATGGATTTCCAAGTAAAACATGGACAATGATGGCTTCTGGACAGGCCATAATAAGTTGCTTCGACATAGATAGTGAATTAAGTAAAGCTGTTGAAAATGGAAATTGTGGGATTGCTCTAGAACCCGATAATTCTTTAAAACTTAAGGATGCGATTCTAACTATGTATGAAAATAAAGAATATGCATACCAGTGTGGATTGAATGCTAGGGAGTATGTAACAAAAAATAATTCAAGAAAAATGGCAACTAAGAAATATATAAATGCATTAGAAAAGATAAAGTATAAGATTGGAGAAAAATAATATGTTTAAAAATAAAACATTACTGATTACTGGTGGAACAGGCTCTTTTGGAAATGCTGTTATGAAGAGATTCTTACATACAGATGTAAAAGAAATCCGCATTTTTTCTCGTGATGAGAAGAAACAGGATGACATGAGAAAACTTTATAAGAATGATAAATTAAAGTTCTATATAGGCGACGTTAGAGATTTGGCTAGTGTTAAAAATGCTATGCATGGAGTTGATTATATATTCCATGCAGCTGCACTTAAGCAAGTGCCTTCATGTGAGTTCTTTCCTCTTGAAGCGGTCAAGACGAATGTAATGGGAACAGACAATGTTCTTACTGGAGCAATTGAGATGGGCATTAAGAAGGTTATCTGTCTGTCTACAGATAAAGCTGCATACCCTATCAATGCAATGGGCATCTCAAAAGCTATGATGGAGAAGGTATTTGTAGCTAAAGCAAAGACCGTTGATCCTGATAGAACACTTATTTGTGGTACTAGATATGGTAATGTGATGGCTTCAAGAGGGTCAGTAATTCCATTGTTTATAAATCAGATTAAGAATGGACAACCTTTGACCGTTACAGACCCTAATATGACAAGATTCTTGATGAGTTTAGAAGAAGCGGTTGAACTTGTTGT
>DMAW01000035.1 GCA_003446375.1 Eubacteriaceae bacterium
TAACTTATTTAAAAGTTGGAGGTGGAAATTTGGAGAGAAAAGCAATTAGGAGAGAGCCGTTACAAAATATCTTTCCAATAATCATTGTATTAGCATATTTAACAATAACTGTTCTATTATTTGCATTTGGACCTTATAACTATCCAGTAGAAAATAAAGGATTGCTGTACTTGTTCTTGGTCTCTGTAGAAGTTATGCTTTTATTTGGTTATTATGTTGGAATTAAAAAGAAAGATAATACATTTCCGAAAAATTTAGAAAGAGGTATAAAATTTTTCAAGAGATCAATGCTTATATTTTTAATATTTATACCTTTTACCAACTTCTTAAATACAGGTAGTTTTATTTTTAATTTTAATGCAATTAATAATTTGGGTGGTGCTTATACAGAATCGTTAACATTAAGACAAGGTAGAGGGTTTTCAATTATCATTTCATATTTAAGAATTTTCTTTTCACCTTTTCTAATAGCGTTTATACCTTTAGGGTTATTTTATTGGGAAAATTTAAAAAAACGTACGAAAATTTTGTATTTAATTGGAGTATTGGGTGGGTTAGGACTTGATTTGTTCAGAGGAACAAATAAAACTTTAGCTGACTACTTAATAATTTTTTTAGTACTATTTTTATATAAATCGGTAAAATCTGCAAGAGTGCGAAAAAAAAGTTTACTAAACCCTTCTCTATATAAGAATGTTAATATAACATTCTTTAATAAATTATTAAAATTGCTTGTAGTAATATCTATTATGTTTTTATTATTTTTTGTTTACTTTAGTAATAGTGCGCCAAATAGGTATGGAATCAGGATATATGGTCCTACAGGTCAATATTTTTTAGATGTTAATCATATTTCTTTGTCGTGGATAAAGTCAGGACAGTTAAAGCTAATTGTTGGGGCATTTATCCATTATTTCACTCAGGGATATTATGCACTGGGACTAGCTATTAGCAAACCGTTTTTACCAACTTTTGGAATCGGTAGTTCAATGGCTATATTAATTAATGTATCGCGGTTATTTAATACAAATTATCTATTCGAGAGAACGTATGTTTATAGAAATTATTTAAATGATGGTTGGGATTGGCACATGCAGTGGTCTACTTTTTATACTTGGGTAGCATCTGACATATCTTTTATTGGGGTTGTCATCCTAATGTTTTTTATAGGTTATCTACTAGCTAGAACATGGAAACGAGCGAAAGATAAGAATGATTATATATCTTTAGTTGTTTTCGTTCAATTGATGTTATTATGCTTTTATCTTCCGGCAAATAACCAATTGTTTCAATCATATGAAGGGTTATTTGGAAACATGTTTTGGCTTATGATATGGTTATTAAGTATAAAAAAAATGAAAGAAAAGAGTGCATAATATGAGATTAATATATATTGGATTTGCTGTTCCCGAAAATATAGTTCAGAAATCAAAAGCTGTTTCTGTTGCAGGAAACAATATGGAAATTGGAATTTTAAATCACTTGTGTGAGAAATATGAGAACCAGATTGATGTTATTTCAATTACTCCTATTGCAAGCTATCCAAGAGAGAAACAAGTCTTACACAGAAAGCAGACATATCAAATAAGTGACTATATCAAAACTAATGCTATAGGGTTTATTAATATTCCAATTATAAAACAACTGTCTATAATGTTAACACTTATAATTGAACTTATAAAATTGTTAAAATCTAATAAAAAATCAGATAATAAGACTGTTATTATGACATATAATTCCATGTCGTTCTTATCAATACCAGTTTTTCTAATCGACCTCTTGTTTAATATTATAAAAGTATGTTTAGTCGTTGATATACCAATTACTTTTCAAAAGAAACGACATAAGTACCTTGAAATAGCAAGATATCTCGATAATTTTGTATCATTAAAGGCATTTAGAAAATATGATTCAATGGTTACTTTAGTAGAAAAAACTGCAAATGATTTTGCTCCTAACGTTCCATATAAAGTGATAAATTATTGCGTTAGTGATATTGCAAAAATCAAATATAAAGATGATGATAAAAGATCAGTGGAAAAAACACAAATTAATATCACATTTACTGGTGCTATTGAAGAATATTATGGAGTACATGAAATGATACAATCAGTGTTACACCTACCATCTCATTTCAAACTACAATTATATGGAAAAGGCTCATTAGTTCAAGAAATTATAAATATTCAATCTGATAGCAAAAGAATAAGATATATGGGATTAGTATCAAACAAGGAAGCTGTGAAAGCTCAACAATTTGCTGATATACTTTTGTTAATTAGAACTGATCCTGAACTCAATAAGTATGGACTTCCATCGAAGATTATAGAATATTTAGCCAGTGGAACTCCAGTTATATCAAATAGAATTTCAAGCATTCCAAATGATTTGAATCAGTTTATAAATTATATTGACGATACTAATCCGGTTACAATTGCTAATAAGATTAGCAGCATAACAAATCCTGAAAATTACAATAAAGTTTTGGATAGAGCAAAGAAAGCTCGTGAACATATTTTGGAAAATTATGTATGGGAGAAACAGGCAGATAAAATATGGAGGCATCTAAATGAGTTGTAATACTATTTTTTTCAATAATACCAGTGAGGATTTAATATGAAAAAAACGATATTTTACTTAATATCAGTTACTGTACTATCTAAATTAATTGGATTTGCCCGTGATATTGTATTATCTTACTTTTATGGAGTATCATATGTAGCTGACGCATACTTAATTTCAACGACAATACCACTTACAATATTTGCTTTCGTTGGAGTCGGAATTGCTACAAGCTACATCCCCATGTATAATCAGATACAAAATAAACATGGAGATAATGAGGCAATTAAATTTACTAATAACGTAATCAATTCTGTTCTGATTATTAGTACCATAGTAATAATTTTAGTGTTATTATTTACAACTTCTATTGTTAAAATGTTCGCAGCTGGTTTTAATGATGAAACTTTACAGTTAGCTGTTACCTTGACAAGGATTAGTGTTGTCGGTATTTATTTTACAGGAATCATATATGTTTTAAAAAGCTTTTTACAAATAAAAGATAAGTTTCTAATAACGGGATTAATTGGAATACCTTATAATATTGTAATCATTATTTCAATAATTCTAAGTTTTGACAATAATTATTTTGTACTTGGTTTGGGGAGTGTATTTGCTGTAGCAATACAAGTCATTATACTAACTCCCAGTGCGGCAATTAATGGATTGAATTATGAGAGGGTCTTTAATCTAAAAAGTAAAAACTTGAGATTGATGATGAAACAAGCATTTCCTGCTAGTATAGGTGTTTCGGTAGATCAAATTAATGTTCTTGTGGATAGAACAATAGCTTCAACTTTAGTTGTAGGGGGAATAGCTGCATTAAATTACTCAAATAGATTAATATACTTTGTACAAGGACTATTTGTTACAACAATTGCTACAGTTTATTATCCTAAAATTTCATCTATAGTAGCAAAGGGAAAAAGTTCGGATTTATTTAGAATTATTGAAGAATCGATGGTTGGAATGATGTTGCTTATTCTACCATCTGCAATAGGATTGATGGTTTTTTCCAAACAGATAATTGAGTTGCTTTTTGCAAGAGGAGCATTCAGTGTCGAGGGAACAATGTTGACGGAATCAGCGTTATTTTTTTATTCATTTGGTATACTGGGTATTGGCTTGAGAGAAATCCTTTCTAGGGTTTTCTATGCTATGCAAGAAACTAAAGTTGCTGTTAAAAATGCAGCTATTGGAATGTGTACTAATATTGCATTAAATATTATTCTATCAAAATATTTTGGAATAAGTGGACTTGCTTTAGCTACATCAATAGCTGCAACATTTACTACAGCAATGTTAATTGTAAGCCTCAGAAAAAAAATTGGCCCATTCGGCATGAAGCAAATCAGCATTTCATTCCTAAAAATCCTATTTGCTTCATTGGTTATGGGCGGATTAGCAAAACTCAGCTTTAATTACTTAACAACTTCTTTGTCTCAGAATCTTTCGCTTTTAATAGCAATCGGTGTTGGAGCGGTATCATATTTCGTGATTATCTACTTTATGAAGATTGAAGATGTTGACGTAATCGTTGGAGCGATTAAGAAGAAGCTTGGAAGAGGAGCTGCATAGAGAGTTTCTCTAAATTTGTTTTCACTTCCGGTATGCGTGATTGAGCACCAACTCCCCAAGAACCTATTCATCCACATAAGTAAATTTTGGGAATCTTATATGAGGCGTTAGAAGTAATAAGGGTATATACAGGGTGAAGATGTTAGACTGGTTGATTAGTTTGACATCCCAGACAGAACCGATTACATTGACACCCCAGATAAGTAGTGATGGTAACACCTGAATGCGCTGTGATGGTACACATCCCAGATACATAGTGATGGAAACTTTTCAGATCGGTAGTGATTACTTTGACACCTGGATGTGCTGTGATGGTAACTTTTCAGATAGGCAGTGAAAGAGAACGGACATTTTAAGAAGCAGAGATGTCCGTTTTTAAACAGAGGAAGTTTACAGAATATTTTGTTGATAGTTGTGGATGTGGGAGGTGAGAATCTGATGATGAAAAGAACAAATTTAATAGTATCTGTTATTGTGATTTTATTAATTGGAGCTTTAATGGACATTTTATCTTATCAAGGGACCTCACTGATTATTGTAGCAGAAGAATATATTTATTATGTATATGCTGCCTTAGCAACAATTGCTGCAATCAGCGCAACAATATTAACAGTTGTTGTTAACTCATTCAATGAAAAATATTATGGGTTTTCAATTAAGGAAATTGTAAATTTCAGAAACGAGTATTTAAGAGTATCTCGAATCATTCCGATTGCGTTATTTTCAATTGTAATATCAACAGTATTATTAGCTATGGGACTGATAAATAGCATTGTGGTTATTCTTGCTACTGTTGTTATTTTGATTTCATCAGCTAGTCAATACACCTGGAAACTAATCAGTGATGACCAATTTTGTGTTGATAGAGTGTTGGCGGAAATCGATATTGTTGTCAAAAGAAAGAATATTAATGAGATAGAGCGCATAATTAAGAGATTATTTACCAGCCTGGATTATTCTATTGAAACCTATGGAACCTCAAACATCGATAACCATTTAGATCTGATTGCAAATACTATAGAGAAGAGTAAGGAGTCAGATGATCTTTTCATATTGATAGATGCTGAATTGAAGAATCTCTTTAAATCTGTTAGCACTTCAATAGGTTTTATCCCAGCCATCGATAAAGTTCTTAAACTTTATAATTCTATGGGGTCAGAGTACAGTCATTATGATAGAAGAGAAATTCTACATGAACCGCTTCAAAACATTCAATATCTTAATGATAAAGAGCTTTCTTCAAGTACTATGGTTGAGATTTCAAACGGTCTTGAAAATCAAGATTATCTAGAGGATTCAGATAAGATATTTATTCTATACCAATATTTTAAAAATGTATATTTCAATGAGATTATTAATAAAAGGGTAAGAAATAGTTTATTGGAAGATTTGATTACTCATGTGTCTAACTTTCGTTATTCAAATGAAAACAATTATGATAGCGTCAAACAGAAGTCCCTTTTATATATTGTGAGAGATTTTATACTGGTTAATAAAGAGATTGAAGATTCTAAAGATTTATTAGTTAGAATATCAAAAGCTTTGTATTCTGAAAGGCACTCAAAAAGCGATAAACTATACGAAACAACTGCCATAATCTATTTATCAATATACCTCTATTCTGAATTTGAAACAGAGACTCTAGTTGAAGATCATCGTAAGAAATTAAAATCTTTAATTCACGCCAGTGAGCAGAGTATTCATACAAGTAGAATTTCTTTTAACGCTGTCCTCAAAACTAGCTTTAAGCAAACAGTAAAGGCTCTTTGGAACTTGTCAGATCAAGTATACAAAGACTTGAGTTTCCTTGAATACTTCCCACCTCAATCTGGTGCTAAGTCGATTGTGTGGGACATAAGAGCGGGAATAAACTTTGCGATATTCAATTACTTATTGTCATATTATGAGTTTGGGCTTCTTCCATATAAGATGATTAGTAATTGGGACGAAATCGAAAATAAAAGAGTTTATATAAGTTCTATGTTGGATTTTTTTGACCATGATACTCAGACGATTAAAGAGTCAAGGTTAGGAAAAATGAAAGAAATATCGGAATGGATTGGTATTAGAGATTCATTACCATTTGATGTTCAAAAAGAAATGTTCAAAAAATTAAATGAAGAAATGCAAATTCTAGAGGATAACACTTTGGGAGAAGTTGTCGATTATGTACCAAAGGTAAGTGAAATCAATGTTCAATTAAAACAGCAATTTGAAAATTTCCGGCATTTTTATGGATACCGTGAGTCAATCAATATTAAAGATGTTAAAGAGATGCACTTTAGACCTTTCATAGAGGATTTACAATACTGCAATAACGGTTTAAATATATCGTCTAGACTTGCTAGAAATTTTGAGAGTTTTATAAATGAGCAAATTAAGAAAGAACTTCCTATGGTTCAATTGAGCTTTGATTTAGATGGAGTAAAAGTGCTTTTGAATCAATTGAGAGAGAGACGTTTCAATAAGAGGAATTACACGTATGTAGATGACTGGGGATTGGATAAAGAAGTTAGGGAGTCAGAAGAGTATAAAGAATTAGTTACAAAAATTAAAGGTATTAGTTTTGAAAAGACTAGCCCTATTAATTCTCATATATTTTATAAAGACGGCTGCTTAGATTATAATATTGAAATCACAGAGTACAATCATGAATTCTTAACTGATGACGAATGCTCAGTTTATGTTGAAAATTATAAGGTTGGAGAGGGCCTTTACAAAATAAAAGATGCATACCTCAATAAAAGCAAAGCCATGGAGGTTATCAAGAAAGGCTATCGGAAGGAATTAGTATCATTCAAATATAAGTCTAATCTGGATAGTGATTGTGGTATTCGTATAGGGTTTAAATATAATAGGTAAGTTTTTAAAAAGGAGGCCTCGACCTAATGGACACAAAATCAACCTTCAAAGGTACTATCATTTCAATCCAACCCAGGATCCGTCTAACCAGGTCCTTTGATGAAGCCTCCCATACATATCTGGGCTATGCCATTATCTTAGAGGGAGAACTGGACAACATTAACACCACCTTCTCCATCGGCATCGGCAAAGCAGCCCATGCCAAACATCAGTTCAAAGTAAATGATACAATCAGCGGAGAATGCGTTCCTGTGCCGGATCCGGACTTAGAACCTACTGAATATTACAAAGTCTCTAAGCTCAAACTCATCACCCGAAGCACCACCATCATTAACACCTCATCTCCCTGGGGATTGGTGCCGCCGGAGCTGGAAGTTTACAGAGAGAGAGGACACCGCAGGCTAGCAGCTAGGACATATGACACTAAGTGTAGCAGCTGCATGTGGGGAGCTAGGATGCCTGTTGAGATCATTATTGATAATTGGAATCCAAGTAGGAAGAAGTATAGGTTTGAAACTTTCTGTTATGGACCATTAAACTGTAAATTGTATAAGGCTGGTCCTAATCGAAAGGTGGAAGGTCGGAACGGAATGGTGTACGTTGAAGAGGACTGGGTTGATGCTATGAGTGTGGAGCATAGGGGAGAAGATGAGTAGGTTGAGTTGAAGGTGGGTGATGAAGTGGATAATGATAAACTAAAAAATATATTTGGTGATATAGGTAAATTTACAGTTCCAAAGATTGAACCTTTGAATATCACACCAGCATATGAGATGTTAGATCCGAACAGAAAAGAATACCATTCACCAAAAGAAATTCTTGATGAAGACAGTGATGAATTTGAACGTCCTGACTTTTCGAATTGGAAGTGTAAAATATGCGGGGAATCAATTGAGGATGGGTACTTTTGGTATTATCTCAGGCACGAAAGAGATGAATCAAAATCAATAGCTGTTTGTTCGAATGCGTGTCTTGATAAGTTGATCAAAAGTGGAATCTGAATTCAACTTGGAATCGGCATCCTACTGATCAGCTTCGGTTCTGCACTCTATTTCACTGGTAATCTTGGCGTATCCACCTATGACGCGGTAGCGCTGTTAATGGCTGAGAAGAAAATTGCCAAATTTCAGTACTGTAGAATGGGGACAGACTTAATCTGTACTGCGACTGGCTTTATACTGGGAGCAACGGTTGGCATAGGCACCGTGGTGACCGCATTTTTCATGGGACCAATCATCGCCTATTTCAATAAAAAAGTGGCCATACCTTTCCGCTACGGAAAAAATAGACCACAATAAATCATTGTAAAGCAGATTGTAACGTAAGTCATCAACCACCACCTACAGGTGGGAATAGTGCGAGGATATCCTTGTCATTAAGTGCTGAATCTTTCTGTACACTTCTACCATTGACCATGATAATAGCGACAGTCTCTATCGGAATATCCAAAATAGAACAAACATCTGTTGGGGTTGCATTTTCACCTATTTCAAGTGGGAATATTTTTTCTCTATTTTCACGTAGAGTTGCAAACAACTTCACCGTTATGGTCATATTGCCTCCATCATTTTATTTGTCTTCCTGATTGTCATCTTTACTTAGTTTAAAGCTGGCGTCATTGCCTTGGTTCTTTCCATAAAACCCTAGCGCAATTCTATAAGGTCCAGGACAGCCAGGCGGTAAAAAAGCAATGCGATCACCTGGATGAATGATGTATTCTACTTCGTGTACGAAACCATTGACGAAGATGACTTCGATATCTTCACGTTTGATGCCCATTTGCACGGATAGCTCAAGACCACTGATGGGGCCATCTATCTCTAGAAAAATTGGCATCTTACCATATTTCTTTTTTATAAAAGCATCTAGCTGTAAGAAACCCCGTATTTCTATGGAGTGATC
>DMAW01000085.1 GCA_003446375.1 Eubacteriaceae bacterium
CTACGTGTCCTATTGTTCCGATATTTACGTGGGGCTTATTTCTTTCAAATTTTGCTTTTCCCATTTCTGTTTCCTCCTTTTAAAATTTATTATTTTTTACCTTCTATTATTTTTTCTGCGACGCTCTTAGGCACTTCTTCATAATGAGAGAACTGGTATGAGTATACTCCACGACCTTGCGTCTTGCTCCTAAGGTCAGTTGCATATCCAAACATTTCACTCAGTGGCACAAATCCTCTTATTACCTGTACGTTTCCTCTTGGATCCATACCTTCAATACGTCCTCTTCTAGAGTTAAGGTCACCAATTACATCGCCCATATAATCTTCAGGCACAGTAATTTCAATCTTGAATATTGGCTCAAGTATTACCGGATTTGCTTTTTTACAACCTTCTTTAAAGGCCATTGATCCTGCAATCTTAAATGCCATCTCCGAAGAGTCGA
Source organism: Eubacteriaceae bacterium (assembly GCA_003446375.1). Taxonomy (GTDB): domain Bacteria; phylum Bacillota; class Clostridia; order Eubacteriales; family Alkalibacteraceae; genus Alkalibacter. The sequence goes on from DMAW01000085.1 coordinate 446, forward strand.
CTTCATGATAAGATCCATCTACAAGTGTAGCCCTGAAGTCCAACACAGGATATCCTGCAAGGACACCATTTTCCATGGCTTCTTGAATTCCTTGATCAACCGGTCCGATATATTCTTTAGGTATTGAACCACCAACGATTTTGTTGACAAATTCATATCCTTCTCCGGGTTCTCTAGGTTCAAGTTCGATCCATACGTGTCCATATTGACCTCTACCGCCTGATTGTCTTGCAAACTTTCCTTCAACCTTCACAGCTTTACGGATTGTCTCTCTGTATGCTACTTGAGGCTTTCCTACGTTTGCTTCTACTTTAAATTCTCTTAGCATCCTATCTACGATAATATCAAGATGAAGCTCGCCCATCCCTGATATTATTGTTTGTCCTGTTTCAGGATCTGTAAAGGTCTTGAAAGTAGGATCTTCTTCAGCAAGTTTTTGAAGAGCTATGCTCATTTTGTCTTGTCCCGATTTCGTCTTAGGCTCTATGGCAACCGAGATTACAGGTTCAGGGAATTCCATTGACTCGAGTATGACCGGATCTGAGTCTACGCAAAGGGTATCTCCCGTAGTAGTGTCTTTCAACCCTACTGCCGCTGCGATATCTCCAGTATAAACCTGATCTATTTCTTCTCTGTGGTTAGCATGCATTTGAAGTATACGTCCGATTCTTTCCTTTTTACCCTTAGTAGAGTTAAAGACATAAGATCCAGAATTAAGAACGCCTGAGTATACCCTAAAGAAAGCAAGCTTTCCAACAAAGGGATCTGTCATGATCTTGAATGCCAAAGCGGAGAAAGGTCCATTATCGTCTGCTTTTCTTTCAATCTCTTCTTCTGTTTTCGGATCTATACCCTTGATTGCAGGCACATCCAATGGCGAAGGCATATACGCTACAACCGCATCAAGCATAGGTTGTACGCCTTTATTCTTATAAGAAGATCCGCAAAGAACAGGAATCATGCTAACATCTACAGTTGCTTTTCTGATAGCTTTTTTAATTTCTTCAGAGCTGATCTCTTCGCCTTCTAAGTATTTCATCATCAATTCTTCATCGTAATCAGATACCGATTCAAGAAGCTTTTCTCTGTATTCTTCTGCAAGTTCCATCATGTCTGCAGGTATTTCAGTTACTTCGACTTCTTTTCCTTCATCGTCTTTGTATATGATGGCATTCATTTCCACTAAATCTACAAGACCAAGGAAATCATCTTCTTTTCCGATAGGTAGCTGGATAGGCACTGCATTAGCATTAAGTCTATCCTTCATCATATCAATTACGTTATAAAAATCTGCGCCTAGAATATCCATCTTATTTACATACGCCATCCTAGGAACCTTGTATTTGTCGGCTTGACGCCATACTGTTTCTGATTGAGGCTCAACCCCACCTTTTGCACAGAATACTGCAACAGATCCATCAAGTACACGAAGAGAACGTTCAACTTCTACTGTGAAGTCAACGTGTCCTGGTGTATCTATAATATTTATCCTATGATTTTTCCATTGACAAGTAGTAGCGGCAGAGGTAATTGTTATACCTCTTTCCTGCTCCTGCTCCATCCAGTCCATCTGAGAAGCTCCTTCATGAGTTTCGCCGATTTTGTGGATCCTTCCGGAATAAAACAATATTCTTTCGGTAGTGGTGGTTTTACCTGCATCAATATGAGCCATAATTCCGATATTTCTAGTCATTTCCAAACTAAATTCTCTTGACACAGTCTCCATCCTCTCTTATTACAAGAAACTAATCGTTTCTCATTACCATCTATAATGCGCGAAAGCTTTGTTAGCTTCTGCCATTTTGTGAGTATCTTCTTTTTTCTTGACTGATGCGCCTGCATTGTTTATAGCATCTAACAATTCAGCTGACAATCTTGATTGCATTGTCTTTTCGTTTCTTGCTCTTGAGTATCTAACAAGCCATCTAAGTCCTAGAGCCTGTCTTCTTTCAGGTCTGATTTCAATTGGGACCTGATAAGTAGCTCCACCCACTCTTCTTGCTTTAACCTCAAGCACAGGCATTATGTTGTTCAACGCCTCTTCAAAAACTTCCAATGCTTCTCTACCTGTTTTTTCGGCAATTGTTTGGAATGCTCCATATACTATCTTTTGAGCCACTCCTTTTTTACCGTCTAACATTATGTTGTTAACAAGTTTTGTTACCAAAACGCTATTATATAGCGGATCAGGCAATACTTCCCTTTTAGGTACTGGTCCTTTTCTTGGCACTTTGCTTCCCTCCTTAATAATAAATTATTCATCGGTACTCGACTCGTCTAGTGCGCCGTCGTGCGTAATATCTATTTGTATATTATAAACACCGTCTATAATTCATAGTTATTGCACAATTACTTTTTTGTGGCTTTTGCACCGTACTTTGATCGAGCTTGTTGTCTGTTTTGCACTCCAGCGGTATCCAATGCTCCCCTGATGATTTTGTATCTTACACCAGGAAGGTCTTTGACTCTTCCACCTTTAATCAAAACGACGCTGTGTTCCTGTAGGTTATGTCCGATTCCCGGAATATATGCAGTAACCTCTGTCCCGTTTGTAAGTCTTACCCTTGCAATCTTTCTAAGCGCAGAGTTAGGCTTTTTAGGTGTAGTAGTTCTTACAGCTGTACAAACGCCTCTCTTTTGAGGATTGTTCTTAAGTGCAGGAGAGTCTGATTTGTATTCAACCTTTTCTCTTCCTTTTTTTACAAGCTGACTGATAGTTGGCATCTTTGTGTTGCACCTCCTTTAATTTTTATAATATATACAAGGCATTTAGCCTAATATCCGCAAAAACGGCCCCCTCTGTCCATGGAGGGGGAGTAAATAGCAACGGCTATTCTTTTAACAGAGCTGCTGCTGCAGTCATTCTTTCAATGCCGCAAGCATGCCCCAAGTCATCCATACTATCTACATAAATCAATTTAACATTGTGATTATTACAAGCATTTTCCACTTCATCAGCGATGTGGGCGTCTGCATCTTTTGCCAAATAAACCAACCGTGCTTCGTTCGCTTTGACCATTTTGACTGTTTGTCTTGTGCCCACGACGAATTTGCCGGTCTTTAGGTCATCAAGCATGATGTTACCTCCTTTTGATGATCCAAGGATGCGCTAATAAATTTTATCATTAGCGCAAACCCCTGTCAACTATTTTATAGATCATCTATTATCACGTCTGAGATGTCAATTTCGTCTATGACTTCAGCCAACGAATCCAATTCATCCTTTGCTTCGTCGTCTTCAAGCTCGACTTCTCTGTATTTTTTTACTCCTGTTCCGGCTGGTACAAGCTTTCCTATTATTACATTTTCTTTAAGCCCAACCAACGGATCCACTTTCCCTTTGATCGCTGCATCTGTAAGAACTCTTGTAGTCTCTTGGAATGAAGCTGCGGACAAGAAAGAGTCAGTAGCCAAAGATGCTTTGGTTATTCCCATCAAAACTCTTGAAGCCGTAGCCGGCTCTAGGCCTTCTGAGACTGCTTTTTCATTTTCTTCTTCAAATGCAAATATATCTACAAGGCTTCCCGGAAGCAGCTGAGTATCTCCAGCTTCCTCCACTTTAACTTTTCTAAGCATCTGCCTTGCTATCAGCTCAATGTGCTTGTCGCTTATATAAACCCCTTGAAGCCTGTATACTTTTTGTACTTCTTGCAATATATACTTTTGTACTCCCCCTATACCTTTTATGCTAAGTATATCATTGGGATTTATTGATCCATCGGTAATTTCATCGCCGGCTTCGATTACGTCTCCATCACGCACTTTCAATCTTGACCCATAGGGAATGAGATAAACTTTTTCTTCTTCATCACCAATAATCGCTACTTCTTTTTTCTTCTTGGTTTCTCTCAGTTCAACTTTTCCGTCAATCTCAGAGATTATAGCCAATCCTTTAGGTTTTCGAGCTTCAAAGAGCTCCTCGACCCTTGGAAGACCTTGAGTAATGTCATCTGCACTCGCTACGCCACCGGTATGGAATGTACGCATTGTAAGCTGCGTTCCCGGCTCGCCTATTGATTGAGCAGCGATTATTCCTACAGCCTCTCCCATTTGGACTGGTTCCCAAGTAGTAAGGTCAACGCCATAGCACTTTGCGCAAACTCCAATTCTAGATTGACAGTTTGTTATAGAGCGTATGTTGACTTCCTTGATTCCCAGTTTTTCAATGTTCGCTGCCATCTTTTTAGTTATTATTTCGTCTTTTGCAACCAAGGTTTCGCCTGTAGCAGGATGAATTACATCTTCGAAAGCATACCTTCCTGCAATTCGGTCTTTAAGCGTCTCTATTATTTCTCCACTGTCATCTATATCTTTGGCAACGTAGCCTTTCGTAGTTCCACAATCGTCTTCTTTTATTATTACATCCTGGCTGACATCAACAAGCCTTCTTGTCAAATACCCTGAATCTGCAGTTCTAAGAGCTGTATCTGCAAGGCCTTTCCTGGCACCGTGGGTAGATATAAAGAACTCCAAAACGTTTAGACCTTCCCTAAAGTTCGATCTGATTGGCAGTTCTATGATTTTTCCTGATGGGCTGGCCATAAGACCACGCATTCCGGCAAGCTGCCTTATCTGGTTCTTGCTACCCCTTGCACCTGAATTTGCCATCATATTTATCGGGTTAAGAGGATCTAAATGATCCATCAGCGCATCTGTAACATGATCTGTCGTGTTGTTCCAGATCTCTATTACTTTTTCATATCTTTCATCTTCAGATATCAAGCCTCTTCTAAACAGCTTTTGAACCTTGTCGACTTCTGTCTCTGCAACAGCAAGCAGCTCCGGCTTCTTTGAAGGGACTTCCATATCGCTGACGCCTACAGTTATGGCTCCAATAGTAGAATAATGGAAACCCATCCTCTTTATGTTGTCTAAAACTATCGAGGTCTTTGTAGGTCCATGTTTTTCATAACACTTTTCAACTATTTCTGACAACACCTTTTTATCTACGGTTCTATCTATTTCAAGTGCAAACTCGTCTTCATCGGTATTTCTTTCAACAAAACCTAAGTCTTGAGGTATTATTTCATTGAACAAAAATCTACCCACTGTGCTTTCGACCATTCGTGTTTGTTTTTTGCCATCGATTTCTCGGGTTATTCTCACTTTGACCTTGCTGTGGAGCGTGACTACTTTATTATTATAAGCCATTTCCATCTCTTCAAGATCAGCAAATATCTTGCCTTCGCCTGCGGCTCCTTCTATTAATATAGTCAGATAATACGATCCGAGGATCATATCCTGCGTTGGGCTTATTACCGGACTTCCATCCTGTGGCTTAAGAATATTGTTTGCTGCAAGCATCAAAAATCTAGCTTCAGCTTGTGCTTCTACAGATAATGGAACGTGAACAGCCATCTGGTCTCCATCAAAATCCGCATTATAAGCCGTGCAAACCAATGGATGAAGCTTTATCGCCCTTCCTTCAACCAGCACAGGCTCAAAAGCTTGTATTCCAAGCCTATGAAGAGTTGGAGCACGGTTAAGAAGAACCGGATGTTCTTTAATTACTTCTTCGAGCACATCCCACACTTCAGGTCTTAGCCTTTCTACCATTCTCTTGGCGCTTTTGATGTTTTGAGCGTACTTTTGCTGTACCAATTCTCTCATTACAAAAGGCTTGAAAAGTTCAATGGCCATTTCCTTGGGTAATCCACACTGGTACATCTTTAATTCAGGCCCTACTACAATAACGGATCTTCCAGAATAGTCAACCCTTTTACCCAGAAGGTTTTGTCTGAATCTTCCCTGTTTTCCTTTTAGCATGTCACTTAAAGATTTGAGTGGTCTGTTTCCAGGACCGGTAACCGGTCTTCCTCTTCTGCCGTTGTCTATCAAAGCATCTACAGCTTCTTGGAGCATTCTTTTTTCATTTTGAACAATTATATCCGGAGCATCTAAGTCAAGCAGCCTTTTCAGCCGGTTGTTTCTATTTATGACCCTCCGATAAAGATCGTTAAGGTCACTTGTAGCAAATCTTCCTCCATCCAGTTGAACCATAGGTCTAAGTTCAGGAGGAATTACAGGAACTACCTCAAGAATCATCCACTCTGGGTCATTGCCTGATGTTCTGAAAGCTTCAATAGCCTCAAGCCTTCTAACCGTTCGAATCCTCTTTTGTCCGGTGCTTGTTTTAAGATCCTCTCTTAAATTCTTAGCTTCTTTCTCCAAATCTACCTGCATTAAAAGATCCTTGACCGCTTCAGCGCCGATAGAAGCCTTGAATTCATTGCCATATTTTTCTTTGTACTCTCTGTATTCTCTTTCGCTCAAAAGTTGCTTTGGTGAAAGAGGGGTATTGCCTGGATCCGTAATAACATATGCTGCAAAGTATATGACTTTCTCCAATGATCTTGGCGACATTTCAAGAACCAGACCCATCCTGCTAGGTATCCCTTTGAAATACCAAATGTGAGAGACAGGCGCTGCAAGTTCTATATGACCCATTCTTTCTCTTCTTACTTTAGATCTGGTTACTTCGACTCCGCAGTTTTCGCAAACGATCCCCTTATATCTGACTCTTTTATATTTTCCGCAATGACACTCCCAATCTTTGGTTGGACCAAAGATTTTTTCACAAAACAGACCTTCTTTTTCCGGCTTTAGCGTTCGATAGTTTATCGTCTCCGGTTTTTTTACTTCCCCTTTGGACCACTCTCTGATTTTTTCAGGAGAAGCCAGGCCGATTTTGATTGATTTAAAATCAAAAAATTCATTCAAGGAGCTTCTCTCCCTTCTATAATAATTTATATTCAAGATTATCCATATGATCAGATGTCAAAATCATCTTCCAAGTCGTCCATCACAGCATCTACGTCAAATTCTTCCTCTTCTATTTCTTCTTCCATGAACCCTTCAGCTGCTTCTTCGTCATATTCTCTGCTGATTAAGTCAATTCCAAAATTATCCAAAGGGTCTCCTTCGGCACCATCTTCTTCAATCTCCAGGACGTCTTCATTCTCACTGAGAACCGCTACATCCAAAGAAAGACTCTGAAGTTCCTTTATCAATACCTTAAATGATTCAGGAACGCCTGGTGTAGGAATATTTTCGCCTTTAACTATAGCTTCATATGCCTTTACTCTTCCTACGACATCGTCTGATTTTACAGTAAGTATTTCCTGCAGCGTATGAGCAGCTCCATAAGCTTCCAATGCCCATACCTCCATCTCTCCGAAACGCTGTCCACCAAACTGAGCTTTTCCTCCCAGAGGTTGCTGCGTGACAAGGGAGTAAGGACCTGTAGATCTTGCATGCATCTTATCATCGACTAAATGATGCAGTTTAAGTATGTACATATACCCGACAGTTACATCATTGTCAAAAGGTTCTCCCGTCCTTCCATCATGAAGGGTGATCTTTCCGTTTCTGTTATAATCAGCTTTTTCTAGTATATCCATTATGTCATTCTCGTTTGCCCCATCAAATACAGGAGTTGCTATTTTCCACCCTAAAGCTTTTGCAGCAAGCCCCAAGTGAACCTCTAAAACCTGACCGATGTTCATCCTTGAAGGTACTCCAAGAGGATTAAGCACTATTTCAACCGGTGTTCCGTCCGGCATAAACGGCATATCTTCTTCAGGAAGTATCCTAGATATGACACCTTTATTCCCGTGACGTCCCGCCATCTTATCTCCAACCGAGATTTTTCTCTTGCTGGCTACATACACTCTGACCAACTGATTTACGCCCGGCTTTAAATCTTCGTCCTTATTTTCTCTTGAGAATACTTTTACATCTACTACTATTCCGGATTCGCCATGTGGAACTCTCAATGATGTGTCTCTGACTTCTCTGGCTTTTTCTCCAAATATCGCTCTTAGAAGCTTTTCTTCTGCCGTAAGCTCGGTTTCACCCTTTGGTGTTACTTTTCCTACAAGAATGTCTTCTGAGTTGACTTCAGCACCTATCCTTATTATTCCTCTTTCATCTAGGTTCTTAAGTGCATCTTCTCCAACATTGGGAATATCCCTGGTAATCTCTTCAGGGCCAAGCTTCGTCTCTCTTGCTTCAGATTCATACTCTTCAATATGAATAGATGTAAACACATCTTCTTTGACAAGCTTTTCGCTTATCAATATTGCATCCTCGTAGTTGTAGCCTTCCCACGTCATAAACGCGATTAATATGTTTCTGCCAAGGGCGATTTCACCATTATCCGTAGATGGTCCATCAGCAAGAATCTGTCCCTTTTCTACGATTTCTCCCTGCTCTACGATAGGCCTTTGATTTACACAAGTCCCTTGATTAGATCTTTTAAATTTCAGTATCGTATATTTGTCAAGCTTCTGGTCTTCTCTTCTTATATGAATTTCAGTTGCTGTTACTTTTTCAACTACACCGGCATATTTTGCAAGAACACATACTCCTGAGTCTTTTGCCGCCGTATGTTCAATTCCAGTTCCTATTATAGGTGATTCCGGCTTTAAAAGCGGCACGGCTTGTCTTTGCATGTTTGATCCCATCAAGGCTCGGTTGGCATCATCATTCTCAAGAAACGGAATCATCGACGTTGCTACTGAGACGATCTGCTTTGGAGATATATCCATATAATCGACTTTTTCCGGAGATACGGTTACAAAGTCCCTTTTAAGACCTGCCCGGCCTGTAACTTTATCCCTAGCAAATCTTTTGTTTGCATCTAGCGGCTCATTTGCCTGTGCTATTGTATACTTTCCTTCTTCATCTGCTGGCAAGTATACTATATCATCGCTTACGATTCCATTATTGACTTGAAGATAAGGCGCCTCAATAAAGCCATACTCGTTAACTCTTGCGTATGTACTCAAAGAACCTATCAAACCGATATTGGGTCCCTCAGGCGTCTCGATAGGACACATCCTTCCGTAATGTGAATGATGAACGTCCCTGACCTCAAATCCTGCTCGTTCCCTGCTTAGTCCACCTGGACCTAAAGCTGAAAGCCTCCTTTTGTGGGTCAGTTCAGCCAAAGGATTAGTCTGATCCATAAATTGCGACAGCTGAGAACTTCCAAAAAACTCTTTAACTGACGCATTAACCGGTCTAATATTTATAAGGCCTTGAGGCGTGATAGCTTCATTTCCCTGAATAGTCATTCTTTCTTTGACTACTCTTTCCATTCTGGAAAGACCTATTCTAAACTGATTTTGCAATAGTTCTCCTACGCTTCTAAGTCGCCTGTTACCTAAATGATCTATATCGTCAATGGTCCCAATGCCGTAATTCAATCCTAAGTTATAACTTATAGATGCAAATATGTCCTGGATAAGCACGTGTTTAGGAATAAGCTCATCGATTCTTTTTTCAAATTCATCTTTCATCTCCTCAGGAGATTTGTCCGAGCTTAAAATTTCTTCAAGCACATAGTAATTCACAAGTTCGTCAATTTTATCTTCATCGTACTCAAAAGGAAGGTTCTGCTTTGATATGTCAACAAAACCATTGCCTATTACCTTGAATTCTTTATCTTCTAATAAAATTGACACCTTGTCAATTCCAGCATTTTGGATATTCCACGCAGTAGCTTCATCCACGATAGTTTCTGCCTCACAAATGAGCTCTCCTGTTCCAGGATGGAATATATCATCTTTAATTTTTCTTCCGGTTATTCTTCCGGCAAGTGCAAGTTTTTTATTGAATTTAAACCTTCCAACTTTTGCTAAATCATATCTTCTCGGATCAAAAAACATGCTGTTTAAAAGAGACTCTGCACTGTCTACAGTTGGAGGCTCGCCTGGTCTAAGTCTTTTGTAAACTTCAAGAAGTCCTTCTTCTCTAGTTTCAGTAGCGTCTTTTTCAAGAGTTGCCAATATCCTTGTATCTTCACCAAAATAATCTAAGATTTGCGCTCTGGTTCCCAGTCCGAAAGCTTTAAGCAACACCGATATAGGAAGCTTTCTTGTTCTATCTACCCTTACGTATAAAATATCATTTGAGTCTGTCTCATATTCAAGCCATGCTCCACGGTTTGGAATGACTTGCGACGAATACAGCGGTTTCCCTGTTTTGTCAAGTTCTTCCGAAAAATAAGTTCCCGGAGATCTTACCAACTGACTTACAATTACTCTTTCAGCACCGTTTATTATAAATGTGCCGTTTTCCGTCATTAGAGGAAAGTCTGCCATAAATACGCTTTGCTCTTTGACTTCAGCAGTCTCTTTGTTTATCAGTCTCACCTTTACCTTTAAAGATGTTGCAAAAGTCGCATCTCTTTCCTTGCACTCCGCCTCGCTATATTTCGGCTCGCCATCTAGACTATAATCAATAAATTCGAGAATCAAGTTTCCCGTGTAGTCCATAATCGGAGAGATATCTTGAAAAACCTCTTTCAATCCCTTCTCCAAAAACCAATCGTAGGATTTTTTCTGAATAGCAATCAAATTGGGAATGTCTAACACTTCATTGATTTTAGAAAAGCTCATTCTAGTATTTTTACCTACTTTTACAGGATGCACCATCCTTCATTCACCCCTCGCTTATAAAGTAAAAAGCCAAAAGCCTAAGTAATTTTTATTTATTTAATTTACTCGCTTTTGGTTGATGTTGATATTAGTATATTGTTATGTCATCGCAATGTTAGTTCATTGCGTTTTAGAAAAAAATCTTTTGATGCAATTTACAATGCTATCATACTCACTATTTTTTGTCAATACAATTCAAAGATATTTATTTTTATTTCACTTTATTCTTTTTCTGGACATAAAAATAAGCGGGCTAACACCCGCTTATCCGAATCAATTAAATTACTTAACTTCTACAGAACCGCCAACTTCTTCAACTTTAGCTTTGATTGCTTCAGCTTCTTCTTTGCTAGCGCCTTCTTTGATTGCTTTAGGAGCATTGTCTACCAATTCTTTTGCTTCTTTAAGTCCAAGACCTGTAAGTTCTCTTACAACCTTGATTACTTTGATTTTTTGATCTCCGGCAGATGCCAATACTACGTCGAACTCAGTTTTTTCTTCTGCTTCTTCAGCAGCTGCGGCAGCAGGAGCTGCAGCCATAGCTACAGGCGCAGCTGCGCTTACTCCAAACTCTTCTTCAAGAGCCTTTACCAATTCAGATAGTTCCAATACAGTCATATTTTTTACTTCTTCGATCATTTGAGTTACTTTTTCACTTGCCATTTTTTATAGACCTCCATTTTATCTTCTTTTTAGTTTTTTAAAATTAATTTAAGCTGTTGCTTCCTTTTGTTCCTTAACTTGGTTAAGCGCTCTTGCCAGACCACTGATATTCGCTTGAAGAACTCCAACGAATCCTGCAATCGGAGCGTTTAAGCCGCCAAGCACTTTTGCCACGAGAATTTCTTTTGGTGGCAGGTCTGCAAGATCTTTAATCTCTTCAACAGAGATTACTTCTCCTCCTACCAAACCGCCTTTTACTTCCATAGCTTTGTGTTTTTTAGAAAATTCCATTACGATTTTTGCTGCAGCAACCGGATCTTCATTACTGAATGCAACCGCTGTCGGTCCAGTTAAATGTTCCATCAGTCCTTCGTTGCCAGTTTCTTTGGCAGCAAATCTCATCATTGTGTTTTTATATACTTTGTAATCAACCGATTCTTTTCTTGCAATGCTTCTGAACTCATTTAGCTCTTCAACATTAAGTCCACGGTAATCTACCAATATAACACTTTGAGCATTCTGAAACTTCTCTACTATCTCTTTTACCACTTCTGCCTTTAAATCTTTGTTTGACACTATCGTCCACCTCCTTATATAATCTCACCCTATCAATAAAAAACTCTCTTTGCTGCGCGAGGCATACAAAGAGAGCATGAATTCATACCATAATGTATAACCTCGATAGGGTATTAAGCTTGCGCACCTATTGTCTTCGGTTGGATCTTTATTTTAAATCACATGAATTATATCATCACGCAATAAGCTTGTCAAGATTTATTATATCTTCGCAGGATTGATTTTAATGCCAGGACCCATTGTGCTGGTTACTGTAACGCTTCTAAAATAAGTCCCCTTTGAAGATGCAGGCTTTGCTTTTTTAATCGCCTCAAGAAGTACGCTTAAGTTTTCATTAAGTTGCTCTTGAGTGAAAGAAGCCTTTCCTACTGGCACATGGATAATATTGGTCTTGTCTAACCTGTACTCAACCTTACCTGCTTTAATGTCAGAAACAGCTTTTGCTACCTCGAATGTAACTGTTCCTGATTTAGGATTCGGCATAAGTCCTTTAGGGCCAAGTACCCTTCCAAGCCTACCGACTACGCCCATCATATCAGGCGTCGCTACGACTACGTCAAAATCAAACCAGTTTTCTTTAGTGATTTTATCAACCATTTCTTCAGCGCCTACAAAATCAGCACCTGCCTCAGTTGCTTCCGCAGCTTTGTCGCCTTTTGCAAAAACCAAAACTTTTACGCTTTTTCCAGTTCCGTGCGGCAATACAATTGCGCCACGCACCTGCTGGTCAGCATGTCTTGAGTCAACGCCAAGCTTTATATGAGCTTCTATCGTCTCATCAAATTTTGCCGTAGCAGTCTTTTTTACTGACTCTACCGCTTCGTCCAAATCATATAGCTTCTGTCTATCTACAAGCTTGATTTTTTCTTGATAATTCTTTCCTCTTTTCATGATTTCCTCCTTGTGGTATTAGCGGATATTCCTCCCACCTTCTTTTACTCTTCTACAACAACGCCCATGCTTCTTGCAGTTCCAGCTATCATTCTCATCGCTGATTCTACCGAAGACGCATTAAGGTCAGGCATTTTTAGCTCTGCAATTTCTCTAACCTTTTCTTGACTGATCGTCGCTACTTTTTGTTTGTTCGGCACTCCTGAACCACTTTCGATTCCGACAGCTTTTTTAATAAGCACTGCAGCTGGCGGAGTTTTAGTTATGAAACTGAATGTTCTATCTTGGTATACCGTGATTACTACCGGTATGATCATTCCAGCATCATTGGCAGTTTTTGCGTTAAACTCCTTGCAAAATCCCATAATATTTACACCGTGCTGACCCAACGCAGGTCCAACCGGTGGCGCCGGAGTAGCCTTTCCAGCTGGTATTTGCAACTTTATCATCCCTATTACTTTTTTAGCCATTTATTACACCTCCCTGTGTGTCTTGTTTATTTGTTTATCTTTTACTCCACAATAATTCATGGACTAAAATTTTGCTACCTGAGTAAATTCCAGTTCTGCAGGAGTTTCTCTTCCAAACATGGATATGTTGACTTTTACCTTTTGTTTTTCGTGATTGATTTCCTCCACGATGCCTGCAAAACCTTCCAGCGGTCCCTCTTGAACTTTGACATTATCACCAATCTTAAGATCAATCTGAGGAAGCTTCTCTTTTATCCCCATGCTTTTAAGTTCACTTTTAGACAATGGCACCGGTTTTGATGCTGGCCCCACAAATCCGGTAACTCCACGCGTATTTCTCACCACATACCACGACTCATCTGTCATTATCATCTTAACTAGGATATATCCCGGAAAAACTTTCTTTTGGCTTACTTTCCGCTTTCCGTTTTTAACTTCCTCAACGTCTTGCATTGGAACGCAAACCTCAAAAATTTGATCCTTCATGTTTCTGTTTTCGACAGCCGCCTCAATATTGGCTTTGACCTTGTTTTCGTATCCGGAATATGTATGTGCTACATACCATTTTGCTTCATCAATTTGATTCATATAAATTAACCCTCTTATCCTATGATCAATGCTAATAATCCACCTAAACCCGCGTCAATAACATATACAATCAACGTCAAAATAAAGACTATGCCCAGAACAACGGATGTGTGCTGCATCAACTCATTTTTTGTAGGCCATGTCACTTTTTTAAGCTCAGCCCAGACTCCCTTGACAAAGGCAATAAATCTTTTAATCAGTCCAGGTTTTTTAGCTTTATTATCTCTCTTTACTTCTTTTTCGGTTTTAGCCATTCTTTCACTTCCTTATACTAAAAATAAGGTTCCTTATTTTGTTTCCTTGTGTGATGTGTGCTTTTTGCAAAACTTGCAGTACTTGCTCATTTCAAGTCTTTCAGGGTCATTTTTTTTGTTTTTCATAGTATGATAATTTCTTTGCTTGCAATCTGTACAAGCCAAAGTGACTTTCACTCTCATGACGACACCTCCTACTTTTTATAAAACATTCTTTTATTATCGTCCTTTTTAAGGCGCACTAACCCAATTTTGATTGTACTAATAAAAAATATCACAATTGATATTGCATGTCAATATAATTTTCTTAAACTAAAAAAAGGCCTAACGCCCTTTCCTTATAAGACAGCTTAGTTATTATATCACAGCTAATCGGTTATGAAAACGCTTTTTGATGTTTTTTTGTTTAAATGAAGCGAGGACGCCTTTCGGGCGTCCTCCAACATAACATGGATTACTCCATGATTTCTGCTACTACTCCAGCTCCTACTGTTCTTCCACCTTCTCTGATGGCGAATCTTAGTCCTTCTTCTACTGCGATTGGTGTAATAAGCTCGATTTCCATTGTG
>DMAW01000137.1 GCA_003446375.1 Eubacteriaceae bacterium
CATATCCTACTTTACACTACCCATAATTTCTGATTCAATTATATCACAAAAAAATGTAGATCAAGCCTTGAATGCTCGTGGAGAAGTGTCCCTTTTTTCCCTTGGTAAGTATCTCTTTTATTACCCTTTTATTCCTATTCCTTATTCTTTATCAATCCTCTTATCTGTCTGAATAGTACTTTTGATTTCTGCTAGTTGGTGAATTTGGTAATGTTAATTTCAGAAGTCCCCCTTTAATCATTGGATTTAGAAGTGTTTTCCTGAAGTGTTCCCTATCTTTCATCCCTACTAAATCTTGAATTTCTTGTCTACTTTTTGGTTCTTTACAAAATTCTAAAATCATAGAAATTCTCTTATCATCTTGCGGGGTATCTTGCGGGGTATCTTGCGGGGTATCTTGCGGGGTCAATCGAATAATCGTTTTAAAGACATCTCCCTCGATGAATTCAGGATCGGCATCTGAATAAATCTTGTTATATTTATAGATATTCCTAACTCCTGATCCAAGTTCATCAACCCATCCAATCTCTTTAAAGAACTTTGCAATCTTTGGATTCTTGGGATAAGGTGAAAAGTTATCTGGGTCAATCATTCCATTCCCGTGAGGTTTGTTGCCATTTTCGATATAAACTCTATCCTTCTCCACTACCAGCTTCGCAGGAAATGGATTTGAGAATTCTCTATGAATCAGCAAGTTTGAAATCGCTTCTCTGAAAATTTTATCCCTTAAACTCACACGCTGATCACCCTCGAGATAGAATTTGTCATTGAGATGCTTCGCAATAAACTGCATCAGTCTTTCATAGCTTCTTAGAAGATTCACTCTAATATCATCTCGGTCATCATACCGGTCGAGGTTTTCCCTTCTCATAATTGCATCCGTCCTATAGTGTGGCAGCGCTGTTTGAATCATCAGTTCACTACCGAAAATCAAAATTCCGGCAAGGGTAATCCCTTGCTTACCCGTGCTCTGGTCCTTCAAATACATTCCTGCACTTTTCAGTAGATCAATGTTATCCATCGAAACCCATGGGTGGCCGGGTCTCAAGTTTCCAACAGTTTTTCTAACCTTTGTAAACAGTTCATCTTCTAGCTCACCCATGTCAGCATAGAGGAAAACTCTATTTTCTGTATATGTGGCTTGCTTTCTCATGTACAATTCAGACACCAGGTTTGTGTTGCTTGTGATGTCAAAGTCACCATCTTCATTTCGATCAAAAATCTTTCCTTTACAACGATGTACCTGAGAACTCTCAGGAATGTTAATGTACAGAATTGTCTTTCCATCCACTTCAACATCCTCTACCGCAAGGTAAAAAGTAGGATTGAGAATCTGATGGTTGTTCAGCGATGCAACAAAGTCTTTCTTTATCTGGTTTACAAAGTCTTTATCAACGCCTACAATATCACCGTTATCCTTAACGCCAAGGAATAGGTGTCCGCCATGACGATTTAAAAATGCACATACCGATTCATACACATCTTTATTAAGTTTCTTTTGGCTCTCCTTGAATTCTATAGTAATGCTTTCACCACTACTGATTATTTTCTTCAAACTTTCTAGCTTCAATTGCAACACCTCTTTTACGCCAAAGCACGACGTCTTAATTTAGTATAACCATTTTTATAAAAGTTACTCCTGCTTTTGGAACAGAAATGTTAATTAAAATTGTATTCGGTTTTTTCAGTCAGCCCCATCCTTCAACTGTAGAATAGAATAAGGACAGTCCTCAATTATATCTTTATTATCTCATCAAGCAACTCTAATTACAACATCATATTTACTCCACTAAACTTCTTCTTGCATCCATGCTATAAATATGTAATAATACTTCTAAGAACATATGTTCGTTGTAATAAGTAAATCCCTGAAAGGAGTGTTTTCTTTGCCTCGCATAGCCCGTATCAAAGATCCGGAAACCATCCACCATGTTATGTGCCGCTCGATTAGTGAGCTTACCCTGTTTAAAAACTACAAAGACAAGGTAAAATACTTAGAGCTTCTGGCTCTTTACTGCGAGAAGTTCCAGTGCAGCATACTCTCATACTGTCTTATGGATACCCATGTACATATACAGCTAGACCCACGTGGATCTGACATGTCCAAGTTCATGCACGGGGTCAATCTTTGCTATGCCCAGTATTACAATAAAAAATACAGACGACACGGCCATGTATTCCAAGGCAGGTTTTTAAGCAGGGCAGTATTTGATGATATTTATAACCTGGTGGTATCAGCATACATCCACAATAACCCCAAGGACATTCCAGATTACAGCGATGCCGTTCACACCTACCCCTATTCATCTTACGGAATCTATCTTGGAAACTACGACTATGACTTTGGCCTAGCTGATCCGGACTTTATTTTATCTCAATTTGCCAAAGACCCTAAAGAGGCCATAGCAAAATACGCTGAGTTCGTCTCTTCCTGCAACAAAATTACGCAAAAGGAAAAGTACTACGAGCTCATAGACGATTATGTCAAGAACGACAAGTACGCCTACAAAAGCGAGAGAGTCGTAATCTACAGGGATTATTCTCCTGAAGAGATCTTAAAAGCAGTAGAAGCAGCGCTTAAAACAAAAATCCCCAACTTCATAAACATAAAATACAACCGCAACCTTTCAGATGCAAGAGCTGTGTCTGCCTTTTTGATGCGCTGCCTTTGCGATTTTACCTACAAAGATATCTGCAAGGCCCTTGGCAATATCACCGCAAGCCAGGCAGCTAACCTTTGCAACAAGGGTTATGAGCTGATCAAGTCCATTCCCAAGTATCAAAATATCTATCCGGAGATCCTGGATTTCATAAAACCCAAAGCATCCTAAGAAGAATTAAAAGCAAACTTCTACAATCCTCCATAAGGTGGACTGGTTTCGTTGCTATCATTTTATTTTTATTGTCTCTTTTAACCCATTATGCTTAATTATTAATCATGCTATCCAGGATTAAGGGTGCTTTTACACACCCATAATGTCAGTTTTGACGGTTGGTTGGGAAGTGTCCCCTTTTTTTCTGGGCAGGAAATTGTCTTTTACAT
>DMAW01000008.1 GCA_003446375.1 Eubacteriaceae bacterium
GACAATTTGAAATCGGCTACACCCATTGGGTGAGCCATCCCTCTGAGAGCATATTCTGCTACAACTTCATTTTTACTCTTACACAATAAAATTCCGATAGATGGATTATCTTTTTCTGATTTCAATATATCGTCCACAGCACTGATGTAAAAATTCAGCTGTCCGACATAATCGGGTTTGAAATTCGTGGCTTTTAATTCAATAACTACGTAGCACCTTAATTTGATATGATAAAAGAGCAAATCGATATAAAAATCATCATTATTAACTTGTAAGTGGTATTGTCTTCCTACAAAAGAGAATCCTTGCCCTAGTTCCAGCAAAAAGTTTGATATGTGTGAACAAAGTTGTTCTTCAATATCCTGTTCGTTCATTTTTTCTTTAAGGGTGATAAAATCAAAGATATAGGGATCTTTTAATAACTGTATTGCAAAATCAGATTGAACGGGCGGGAGGGTATCTTTATAATTTTGAATTTTCACCACATTTACCTGACGTTCAAATAAGTTGGATTCTATTTGAAGAGCTAATATATTTCGGCTCCAACCGTTTTTTATAGTTTGTTGCATATACCAATAACGTTCCGGGATGTCCGGAACTTTATCCATTAATATGCAGTGATGAGACCAGCTAACCATCTGCAATAATTCTTTTTGTGGAAGATTCTCGATTTGCGCAACAGGCTGTTGCGCGGATGTTAAATATGATAAATCCGGCAATTGTGCAACCACTTGTTGCGTAAATGCAAAGGGATATTCTGCTGCAAATTTCTTCATGTATTGCAAATTGCGCACTGAGAATCCATGTTCATTTGGAAAAGATGTTTTCAAGTCATCGGACAATTGTTGAATAATCTTCTTTCCCCAACCCTTTTGTTCCAGCATGTAAATAATGGTTTTACCTGTAAACCAATAGCTGTAAAGCATCTCTGCATTTATACTTAATGTGGCTTTTACCCGGGAAACTTTTATTTGTGTCTTAATTTGGCTAAGCAAAGAAATATATTCATCGTAAACGGGATCTTGCTTTATAATATCCATACTATAAATATTTTGATGTAAAAGTAGTGTAAAATGTTTGCTCCTCAAAGTTTGTTAAGAGTTTTTGCCGAAGAGGTGGATTTAATGCGGTGAATACTCTTTTGGATCATCGACCCGATCTTTGATGCCCGGGTAATTTCGATTGATTCCGGGATTACTTGCTTTTTTGGAAATCCGGTAGGCATCCATTTCTGTTTCGGGGTATGGTTTCATCAGATTGTTTATCACATTTATGTCGGTATTGGGATTGATCCATGTGTTGATGTCTGATTTTGAGAGGATCAGGGGCATTCTTTTCTTTGAATTGTGGATTACCTCCATCATGGGATTGGCATCGGTGGTGATAATCGAAAAAGTGTCAAGGGTTTCTCCGGTAAGCTTGTTGGTCCACCGGTTGTAAATACAGCCGATGTTGAAAACCGTATTGTCTTTTGGAAAGATATAATATGGAATTTTGGTGCTGCCTTCGTGCTGCCACTCGAAAAATCCATCCACAACCAATATGGCGCGTTGATTTTTGATGGCTGATTTGTAGGAAGGTTTCTCGTGGATGGTGTCGGAACGGGCATTCAGTGTTTTCTCCCGGATATCCCTGGCCATTTCGTCGCTATATGCAAAAGAAGGGATCAAGCCCCATTCTGAAAGTTCGATCTTACCCTGTTTGATGATGGGTAATTTTGGGTGATCGAAACCTGAGACGAGGTAGTAATCATCGTCAAAGTTAATTTCACATTGAACGCTTTCATTGGCATTCAAATATTTCCGGATTGCTTCCTTCGCTTTTTTCTCAACAGAAATGGTATAGCACATATAATTGGATGATTATGTTATCAGTAAGATCGATTTTCATTGCGTTATGTTGAACGGTACTTTTTCAAAAGTAAAAATAATATTCCCGACATAATCAATATATCGCGACAAAGATACTTAATCACTTAATGGTAATAAAATGTAAGATTAGTGACATGAAATTGCGGAAGTTGATGTTGCCTCAAAAATGATTCTGCTGTTCAGGATAATTACTTCGGGGAATTCAATATGAATGATTGCTGCAGCGGAGTTAGAGTTTAAGGGAGTTAGAGTTTAAGAATGGGGGGTTCCCGCCTGGAAGGGGATAGAAAGGGAAAGGTTGTTTTTGCTTGTGGGATTCTATTATTTCATAAGACTGAGAGACATTATTCCGGTAACAGAAACAATCGACATGAATTTACTCCTACCCTGTTCATAAAGATAGAAAAATAAAGCGGGGATAAACCCCGCTGAAATTAAATTTTCACTGCCTCGAATTTATATATATCACCATTTGAATTCCTGTAATCAATCTTAGCTTGGTTACCGGACAGTGATGTGAACACAAAATATTCCGTTACAGAACCAGATACACCGGTTACTGTATTTCCTCCGACAGTATATGTTCCAATATAACTGTCACCTAAAAAATCTACATAATATTTGCCATCACTTTTCAATTCAACCATTATTGCACCAAAGGTTAATTCAGTTGTTTCGCCATTCAAGGTCATTTTTGTCACATTCCATTTTCCCAATAAATCAGCCTTGGATAATTCAATATCTCCCTCTTTTTCACAAGAAAATGCCAGTAGTACCACTGCCAAAATCATTAATACTTTTTTCATCATAACTCAAAATTTAAATGTAAATAAATTGATAATTGTCCAAATGTATCTCAATCGTTTGACAACTTCTGTCAATACTGAATAAAAAGACATTAAATTCGCAATTAAATTTCCTTAAAAAGTAGCAAAACGCTATCATATAAATACTTGCGACGCTATGCCGTTTGAAAAAATTTCACTAATTTTGGTGACCGGCAAATAAAGTGAATTTTAGATAGAAAACGTACAAAAAGTTTCTCAAACAATCACCCCTTTTGCAGGAATTTCTTTTATAAACAATGAATTTAACCGTATCTGTCTTGGAAAACTGATTGATAATCAACTTGGTATCAGGGTATCAACCTGTGGTTATCAGTACAGCGACATTGTTCGCTCGTGGTTCGATATATTCCTTTGCGGAGGCAATTGCGCCGAAGATATCGCACAACATTTGCGCCCGACACTCGAAAATATTCCTCAAAGCAAAGTTCCAAGCCCCGACACGCTCCTGCGTTCGCTCGACGAACTTGCCGCCGATAACACATACGATTTTGACTACGACAATCAAATCATTGCACATGAAAAACGGGATGCCAAAAAGACCTACAAAATGAATACCGCCTACTTTGGGGGTGCGGCAACAATCGGCAATATGATTGTCTTTTACGAAAATCGCGATGACAATGCCAAATCGAAACGGTAGCGGAAAACAGTCTCAATTTTTACATTCGTGCCAACAGAAGTCAAATTATGACGAAACAGATACAGCATGTTGCTCAATGGCAGACGGTTGAAATCAATTTCAAAGAATATCAGGTGGCTTCGATACCGTTCACGCAATTTTTTGCAGAAAAAAATTATCGCCTTGTTACAGTGCGTGAAAAAACAGACGACCAACAACCGGACATGTTTGAAGGTGAAAAGTTCAACTATCGCTGCATTTTGACCTCCGACTACGAAAAAACTGAAAAAGAAGTTATTGAGTTCTATAACCAGTGTGGCGCCGGCGAAAAATCTTTGATATTGCTTATTGTATGTTTTGGTTGCTGTTGAATGTTTTCGTAAATTCGTCGGGTGAATCAGTTACCGGGAAATATGAGTGTGATTAGATTTCACTTCTTATCATTTTAAGCCTGTAGGGGATAATGTGGTTAGAGGTTTTTTCATTATAAAATGTCGGGGAATAAAAGGTAAGAAGCAGATTGATTTCCTCGAGGTAATAATTTCTTTGAGGTAAGTTCACAATTGGTTCATCAACATTGAAGAAGACTTTGTAAAAAAAGTTCATAAAAGGATGGATGGTATCGGGTTATAGTCGAGGTGACAAAGGAGTAGACCGTATTGGTTGCGCCTTGTTTGACGAATGTGTAGATTTGAATCCACATCAGATTGAAGCGACGCTGCTTGCCTTGAGATCACCCTTATTAATGGTAATACTATTGACAGAAAGGGAAACACTTTTTATTTTACGATTCGCCGGGAGGTAATAAGATGAAGAAAACCATTCATGCAAAAGGCACAGAGATCGCAATTATCAGTAAGAACAATGAAGATGACTATATTTCACTGACTGACATTGCCAAATACAAAAACAAAGATGACGCATTCATTGTGATTAACAACTGGATGCGTTTAAGGGATACCATTGAATTTCTGGGGTTATGGGAATCATTGAGCAATCCTGATTTTAAACCTATCGAATTCGATAGGTTAAGACAGGAGTCAGGCTATAACGCATTTACTTTGTCGCCCCAGAAATGGATAAAAGCGACCAATGCAATAGGAATTATTTCGAAATCCGGGCGATATGGTGGAACTTATGCCCACAAAGATATCGCCTTTGAGTTTGCATCCTGGATCTCTGCTGAATTCAAATTATACGTGATAAAAGTTCCTATGTTTGAAATCTGAA
>DMAW01000108.1 GCA_003446375.1 Eubacteriaceae bacterium
AAAGTACGCACGTCTCAACGTGTGGCGTATTCGAAAACATATCAACACAGCAGACTTTCTTTATCTCGTATCCCGCCTCCAAAAAGCTTGGCAGATCTCGCGCTAAAGAAGTGGGCTTGCACGATACATATACAAAGACTTCAGGATTAAATCCAATTATTTTATCTATGGCCTTTACGTGGATTCCATCCCTTGGAGGATCCAAAATGATAACATCAGGTTTTGAATCCAGCTTTGATACCTCTTCCATTACGTCTCCGCAGATGAACCTTGCGTTTTCAACTCCGTTAAGCTCAGCGTTTTCAACTGCAGCTTTAACAGCATCTTCTACTATTTCTATTCCGGTGACATGTTCATGGCTTTTAGCTAGTATCTGGGTTATGGTGCCTGTTCCGCAGTAAAGGTCAAATATCTGTTTAGCCGAATCTGACCCTGCATACTCGCTGACCTTATCGTAAAGAACTTCTGCTCCCAAAGTGTTGGTCTGAAAAAATGACCGCGGGGTTATCTTAAACTTAAGTCCTTTTATTTCATCGTAGATAAAGCCTTGTCCAAATAATACTTTGCTTAAGTCCTCTTGGACTACATCGGATAGAGAATCGTTTTTCGTATGAATTATGCTTTTTACGGTTGCGTCAAGATCAAGCTCTTTTACTGCTTCTAAAAAGTCCTGTTCATCTAATGTGCCTTGCGAGCTGGTAACAAGCTCTATTAGCAGCTCCCTTGTCTTTATTCCCTTTCTTACGACCAAATGGCGCAAGAACCCTTCATGTGTTCTTTTGTGATAATAGCTATAGCCTCTTTTGCGAGCAAACGATAAAACCGCGCTTAGCACTTTGTTAAAATCCTTGTCTACCAACATGCACTTGGAGGCATCTACTATGTCGTACATGCTCCCTCTTTTATGAAGGCCAAGCTCTAGTGGTCCATCTTTGTAGCTATCCCCAAAGGAAAACTCCATCTTGTTTCTGTAGCCAAAAATTTTAGGCGAAGGCAAAACCCCTTCAAAGACTTCATCAATATCATAATCTGCGAGTATCTCCTTAACGAATTTTTCTTTAAGTTCCAGCTGATCCCCGTAAGACAGATTCTGATAGGTACAGCCTCCGCATTCTCCAAAAACCTTGCACGGAGCCTCTATTTGGTTTGGCGCCGGAGCGATTACCTCAAGCAATGTTGCTTCTACCTTGCTTTTCCTCTTCTTTTTTATGCGGACTCTCACCTCTTGTCCGGGAAGAGTGTTGTGGACAATTATTTTCTTATCTTCAAGGATGCTTTGCCCCCTATTGGGAAACTTTAAGTCTTCTATTTTAATTTCTATGATTTCACCTTTTTTTACCATGACAACCTCCAGTTTTTTTCATCTAACATTATATTATATTAACAGGAAATGTGATATAACCCAACCACTCTAAAATTATTTTTTTATTATTTTATGTTAAATATACAAATTAAATGGTATATATTTAGATATATCATTTCGCTTTTTATAAAATATACGTCTATAGCATTTTAAAAAGAAATGAGGATATTATGAAACAATTCGGTATTATGGTGGGTTTAGACAAAGTTTCAGCTTTTGAAGGTTGGTTCTGCAAGATAGATGATCGTAAAAACGACTTGATGTTCTCAGTCATATGGGGATATACCACCAATAAAAAAACTAAACATGCATTTATTCAATTTCAAGATAACTTAAATCATAATACAGCCTATATTTCATACCCAATTGATGAACTCAAATGGACAACCAATCCATTTGTTCTTCAAATAGGAAAAAACAAACTGTCTCAATCCTACATGGTTCTGGATTTTAAAATCAACGGATTTACAGTGCGTGGGGATTTTCATTTTGGAGCCTTTATGCCAATCAAGATGTCTTTCTTAAAACCAAACATCATGGGATGGTTGACATATTTTCCCAATGAGTGTAATCATTCAATCATCAGCATGGATCACAAGGTCAATGGCTATCTTCAATTTGACAACCAATCTTGGATAATCAATGATGCAGTCGGTTATCTCGAAAAAGATTGGGGTACGGGTTTTCCAAAAGAATACGTATGGGCTCAAGCCAATGACTGGGAAAACAGCTCTATGGTTTTTAGTTACGCCACAATTCCTATGCTTGGCAAATATGCTAAAGGTTTTTTTCTAGTTCTCATTCACAACGGAAAAGAATATCGTTTTAGTAGCATTGAAGGCAGTAAACTGACCTTTTTCCATGCTTTAAAAGATTCTTTTGAAGCAATCGTTAAAAAAGGAGGCTACATTATAACATTGAAAGCAGAGCAATCCAATCCACTGACATTGGTTTCTCCCTACCAAGGAGAAATGAGCTCTCATATAAAAGAATCACTTGAGGGAAGCCTGATGATATCTCTTGAAATAAATAAAAAATCTTTAATCACTTTGTCCAGTTCAAGGGCATCTATTGATGTTCACCTTTTATGAATTCGTTTTTCTATGGCTTATCTCTATATACATTCATAATAATAACAATTTTAAATGTTTATTCCCATCTTTTGTTGTAAGGGGTCTTGATATAAGATATAATTTTTAATTAGGTAGATAAAATTGCCATTAACAGAAAGGAGGTGGTGTAACGATGAAAAAGATCTTAAAATTTGGCATTTATCCATTATTATTATTAATGCTGTTTAACTTCGTTCAATTCGTATACACTCCTTTTGTACAAGCGGAAGGCTTGGGAAAGCTAGTATATGTCATTCCCATTGAAAATGAGGTCGAAAAAGGTCTTGAGGCTTTTTTAAGGCGTACTACACGAGAGGCGATAGATGCAGGTGCAGATCACATTATATTTGAGATCAATACTCCCGGTGGATCCATCGATGCGGCAGACGGCATCGGCCAGATAATGCAAGACATATCTATACCGACAACTGCATATATCCGTTCACGTGCACTGTCTGCAGGTTCTTACATAGCTTTATTTGCAGATACCATTTATATGAACCCCCAAGCGACTATGGGAGCAAGCGGCATCATAACAACTGACGGCAATGCAGCAGATGCAAAGGCTCAATCCTATTGGCGCGAAGCAATGGGCAGCGCTGCAGAAGCCGGTGGCAGAGACCGCATCTACGCAGAAGCCATGGCAGATGCAAGCATAGATCTGCCGGAATACAATGCCCCTGAAGGGCAGTTCTTAACACTAGGGCCTACAGTAGCAATAGAAATAGGCTACTCTGAAGGAACTGTAAATAACCGTGCAGAATTGCTAGAGCTGTTGCAGCTTTCCGATGCAACGATCGTCGACGCGGAGATCACATTTGCAGAAAGCGTCGCTCGTTTCTTGACAAACTCTTTGGTTGTATCCATTTTGCTTACTTTAGCAGGTCTTGGTCTTGTAGTAGAGCTTTACTCCCCCGGCTTTGGATTCGCAGGCTCTATAAGCCTAGCTTCACTTGCCTTGTTCTTCTACGGACATGCCGTTGCAGGTTTGGCAGGTCTGGAAGTATTGGTCCTCCTCGTTTTGGGAATCGGGCTAATTATTGCAGAGTTCTTTGTTCCCGGAGGAATTTTAGGAGGCATTGGTGTTTTAAGCATAATAGGCTCTTTGTTCTTTGCTACAGATGATATATTTGCTATGGGTTTAAGCGTTTTGACTGCTCTTATGATCACTATCGCTGCAGCAGTTATCCTTTATAAAAGGATTGGCCTGCAAAAGGGATTTTTGCGCCATATCATCTTGTCAGATCAAGAAACTACAGAACGCGGCTATGTATCTGTCAAAAACAGAAAAGAATTAGTTGGTTTAAAAGGAAAGACGTTAACGCCATTAAGGCCATCCGGCACAGGTTTATTCGATGGAAACCGAATCGACATCGTATCGGAAGGCAACTTCATCAAGGATGGTAAAACCGTCGAGATCGTTGAAGTAAGCGGCAGTCGCGTCGTTGTTAAAGAAATTTCAAATGAGGAGGCATAATTATTATGAGTATTACTGATTTTATACCTATTGTTTTAATTTTTGTCATTGTTTTTGCTTTTGTCGTATTGTTGACATTTATTCCCGTTGCCTTGTGGATCAGTGCTTTGGCGGCAGGCGTAAGAGTCAGCATATTTACCCTTATCGGAATGCGTTTGCGCCGTGTAGTCCCAAGCAGGGTAATCAATCCCCTTATCAAGGCTCACAAGGCAGGCGTGGATGCCAACACGAACCAATTGGAATCCCATTATTTAGCAGGCGGAAACGTGGATAGGGTCGTAAATGCTTTGATTGCAGCGCAACGCGCCAACATCGAGCTAAGCTTTGAACGGGCTGCAGCGATAGATTTAGCAGGTCGTGACGTTCTTCAGGCTGTACAAATGAGCGTCAACCCTAAAGTTATCGAAACTCCTTTTATAGCAGGCATAGCAATGGACGGCATCGAAGTAAAAGCAAAAGCTAGAATCACCGTACGTGCAAATATCGATCGACTTGTCGGTGGTGCCGGTGAAGAGACAGTAATCGCCCGTGTTGGCGAAGGGGTCGTAAGCACTATCGGTAGCTCTACCTCACACAAGCAGGTTTTGGAAAATCCCGATTCTATTTCAAAAAACGTCTTAAATCGTGGATTAGATGCAGGAACAGCCTTTGAGATTCTCTCTATCGATATTGCAGATGTTGATATCGGTAAAAACATCGGCGCCATATTGCAGACAGATCAAGCAGAGGCAGATAAGAATATCGCTCAGGCAAAAGCTGAAGAACGCCGGGCAATGGCCGTTGCCGAAGAGCAGGAAATGGTCGCTCGCGTGCAGGAAATGCGTGCAAAAGTAGTAGAAGCAGAAGCGAAGGTTCCTCTTGCCCTTGCAGAAGCATTAAGTGCCGGAAAAATGGGTGTTATGGATTATATGAACTACAAAAATATCGGAGCAGATACCCAGATGCGCGATTCTATCGGCAGAATGACTGAAGAAGATTCTGATAATGAATAATCTTTAATTGTTCGATTGAAGAAAGGTGTGACAAAATGGAAGATCTTTGGGGTCCACTTATAAGCGTCGTCATTTTAGTCGGTTCAGGAATTTTACAGAACCGAAGCCATAAAAAAAATGATGCTCCCAAGAAAAAATCGACCCTGGCAAGTATGTTGTCTGACCAGTTGGATAGGATGAACCAGCTGGGTCAACAAAACACCTACAATGATACGCAAAACGTCACAGAGGTCGATGAAGAAGCACAGCAGATAAGATACGATCAAATTGAGAGTCTAGAGACCGAATTGCATGTTGATTCAGATATTAAAAGCAAGCAATTAAGAGAGCGCTCATACGAACTTGCAAGAACTCTCGATAAAGATAAAAAGCCAATGGCTGCAAAAGCCAAACCATCAAAGAAACTTACATTAAAAAACCGCTTGAATAATACAGGCTTGCGCCAAAGCATAGTCATGGCTGAAGTCTTAGGTGCTCCACGGTCTAAGAAGCCACACTCAAAGGCCAGACATTAAATCTTATCTTAGAAGAACCAAAAGTCAGCAGAACTCTAATGAGTCATGCTGACTTTTTTAGTATTTATACTGATTCATGAAAGGTTCTCGAAATGACTTCCAGCTGCTGCTGCTTGGACAGCTTGTGAAAATTAACGGCATATCCCGATACGCGTATGGTTAAATTCGGATGCATATCCGGGTTTTCATAAGCTTCTTTTAGTGTTTCTCTATTAAGCACGTTGACATTAAGGTGGTGGGCATCTTGAAGAAAATATCCATCTAAAATTGCCACCAGATTTTCATATCGCTTTTCATCATCCTTGCCCAATGCTTTGGGTATGATTGAAAAAGTATTTGAAATCCCGTCTTTGCATAAAGAATATGGCAACTTAGCAACTGAATTAAGTGATGCCAGAGCACCCCTTTTTTCTCTATTATGCATCGGATTTGCCCCCGGGGCAAATGGCTCTCCTTTTTTTCTGCCATCAGGTGTCGAGCCTGTTTTTTTTCCGTATACCACATTTGAAGTAATCGTCAATATAGACAATGTATGTTCTGCATCCCTATACGTAGGAATCTTCTTTAGCGCATCTATAAAAAGAGCGATCTGCTCTTTTGCTATATCATCAACTCTGTCATCATCATTTCCAAAAGCAGGATATTCTCCTATTATCTCGTATTCTTTTATCAAGCCCGATTCATCCCTGACGCATCGCACTTTTGCATGTTTTATAGCCGATAATGAGTCAGCAAGAACTGACAATCCGGCAATTCCAAATGCCATGAATCGATGAACTTCGGTATCATGTAGAGCCATTTGCGTTTTTTCGTAGGCGTATTTATCGTGCATATAATGTATGATGTTCATTGCCTTTACATAAATGCCTGCAAGCCAGTCGCGATATATCCCTAAAACCTCGACCACCTTGTCGTAATCCAGATATTCTTCTTGATATATAGGATTTACAGGGCCTATTTGTTTTCCGGTAAGCTCGTCGCGCCCACCATTTAAGCTCATTAAAAGAAGTTTAGGCAGGTTTGCCCTTGCGCCAAAAAATTGCATATCCTTGCCTACACGCATTGCAGATACGCAGCAGGCTATCGCATAATCATCTCCAAACTCCGGCCGCATGATATCGTCATTTTCATACTGTATTGAATTTGTCTCGCATGAAACCTTGGCGACATAACGTTTAAAATTATCCGGCAACTTTTTAGACCACAATATCGTTAAATTCGGTTCAGGAGAAAAACCCAGGTTATACAATGTATTTAAAAAGCGGTACGAAGTTTTTGTCACTAACGTTCTTCCGTCCTCGCCCATTCCACCTATGGCTTCTGTTATCCACATTGGATCTCCTGCAAAAAGCTCGTTATATTCCGGAGTTCGCAGGTGTCTTTCCATTCTAAGCTTCATCACAAAATCATCGACAAGCTCTTGAGCCTGTATCTCATTTAATGCGCCATTTTTTAAATCTCTTTGAATATATATGTCTAAAAAGGTGCTGACACGGCCAAGGCTCATTGCTGCTCCATTTTGTTCTTTTGTAGAAGCAAGATATCCAAAGTACAGCCACTGAATAGCTTCTTTGGCATTTACAGCCGGTTTTGAAATATCATAACCGTACATCAAGGCCATTTCTTTTAGATACCCCAAGAATGTAATCTGCTGATATAATTCTTCCAAGACTCGGATCTGCTCTGCGCCTAACTCGCTGTCTCCTATTGCTTTTTTATCCTTTTTCTTTTCTTCGATTAATAAATCTACTCCATATAATGCAATCCTTCTATAGTCGCCAATTATGCGGCCTCTTCCATATGCATCGGGAAGGCCGGTTATTATTCCGCTTCTTCGAGCTTCTTTTATTTCCTCTGTATAGGCACGAAAAACACCGTCATTATGTGTTGTCCTGTATCGAAATTCGTTTTCTACTTTTTCTGATAGCTTAAATCCATATGCTTCGCAGGCTTTTCGTGTCATTAATAGCCCACCAAAAGGATTTACTCCACGCTTTAACGGTCTGTCTGTCTGCAACCCGACTATTATTTCATTTTCTTTGTCAAGGTATCCCGGAGAATAAGTTGTCAATGAGCTCACGTTGTTTATATCCACGTCTAAGACGCCCCCAAAAGCTCTCTCAAGCTGCTGTAGCTGAATCAATTTGTCCATCAAATGTCTTGTGCGTTGGGTTGCACCTTTAAGAAATCCCTCGTCGCCTTCATACGGCACGTAATTTTTTTGAATAAAATCTCTTACATCTATTGCCTCTTCCCACTTGCCGGCAATAAATCCTTCCCATGCTACTTTTCTCGTCATCAAAATAATGCTCCTTCCGATTTATATAAGCATTTCTACATCTCTTTTCAGTAATGCGGGTTAAGCAAAACAAAAAAGAGCACCACTTCAAGTATCGAAATGCTGCCCAGACGGTCGGCTATTATTAACTTTTACCCCACTGTGGTTTTTTCCACATTTATCCGTCAGGGATAAAAGCATGTTTCAGCTAGCTGAAACGGATTTATAAGTTATTCTATTCAATCTTGTTGTTTTTGTCAAGATATCTTCGCGAGAATATTGTAAATATTAGCTCTTTTTTATTTTTGTTGCATCTTTCTTAAATATATTCGAATAAATATTCACATATTTGTTGCGTTGGCTTTTTTATTGTGGTATATTGTTCAATAATGATAATCATTATCATATAGTAAATACAATCAATACTGGAGGTGAGCTCTTGAACAATACTATTGCATACAGATATATAAATCAATTCGTCAATAAAACAAAGGAATCAGGTGAAACTGTGGCAAATTTAGCTAAAGGAAAGATCAATACAGAATACGTGATAAAGGAAATCAACACCAGTGACAATGAAATAAAGAATTTTCTATTTACACTAGGTTGCTATCAGGGAGAATCAATTACCATAATGTCTGTGTTAGCTGAAAACTTCATCGTATCTGTCAATGATTCCAAGTACAGCATAGACAAGGACTTGGCCGAAGCAATTATAATTTGATTTTTATTTGATATTTACTTATATTAATGTATTTTGAAGGAGGATGATTGATATTGATTAAAGAACATATAAAAATAGCACTTGCCGGAAATCCCAATAGCGGAAAGACGACCATGTATAATGCCCTTACAGGAAATGTTGAGCGAGTAGGCAATTGGGCAGGAGTTACAATCGAAAAGAAAGAAAGCTACCTAAAAAGCAGCTTGAGCAAGAAGGGTTCTCAAATAAGCATCGTCGATTTACCCGGAGCCTATTCAATGTCTCCTTTTACATCTGAAGAGGCTGTCACAAGCAAATTTGTAAAAGATGAAAATCCTGATGTCATAATAAATATCGTAGATGCCACAAATCTAAGCAGAAGCTTATTTTTTACGACTCAGCTGTTAGAACTAAATATCCCAGTGGTCATAGCATTAAACAAGTCCGATCTTGTCACGAAAAAAAAGATTCATATCGATGCCCAAAAATTATCCAAGGTATTAAATTGTCAAGTAGTCGAGACTGTTTCTACGAACAACTTGGATAATGGCTTGGAAAAACTTATTTCTGCGGCTGTAAATTCAGCTTCCAAGAAACAAACTGCACCTTTTGAACCTATAGGAATAAATATGGCAGATAAGGCTTCTGTTGAAATTGCCGATAAAAAACGCTATGAATTTGTTAAAGATGCAATAAGCAAAGTTGAAATCAGGAACAAAAGCAGCAATTCTCAAACGCTGCAAGATAAGGCTGACAGGATATTAGCTCACAAATGGCTTGGAATCCCTATTTTTGCCGTGATAATGTGGATAGTATTCTCAATTTCACAAACTTATTTAGGTCCGTTTTTAGCAGATACATTAGTTGGATGGATAGATTCATTTTATTCACTCGTTCAAGGCATGCTAGGAGAAGACATATCCCCTGTTCTTTCTTCTATCTTATTGGATGGCATCATCGGCGGTGTAGGCGCGGTAGTTGGCTTTTTGCCTTTGATCATGGTTTTGTTTTTTCTCTTGGCCTTGCTAGAGGACAGTGGCTACATGGCCAGAGTAGCTGTAGTAATGGATAGGTTCTTTAAGAAAGTCGGCCTTTCAGGTAAATCAATCATTCCAATGATAATCGGGACCGGCTGTGCTATCCCCGGGATCATGGCCACTAGAACCATTAAAAACGACAGGCAAAGAAGGACAACAGCGATGTTGACACCATTTATGCCTTGTGGCGCCAAGCTTCCAGTGATCGCATTGTTTGCCGGAGTATTTTTTGATAATTCAGCTTGGGTGGGCACTCTTATGTATTTCGTCGGCATAGCTATAATTATCACAAGTGCCTTGGTCATTGTCAGGATTACAGGTGAAAAGCACGCTCGTTCTTTCTTCATAATGGAATTGCCTGAATATAAGATGCCAAGCATAAAGAGAGCTTCTGTTTCCATGCTGTCCAGGGGAAAGGCTTTTATAATGAAAGCAGCCACAATAATCCTTTTATGCAACGCAGCGGTGCAAATAATGCAGACTTTCAATTGGAATTTTCAAGTAGTAGCTCAAGGCGCTGAAAACACAAGCATCTTGGCTAGCCTGGCTTCACCTTTTGCTGTTTTGCTTATTCCCCTTGGCTTTGGCGCATGGCAATTAGCGGCAGCTGCAATAACCGGTTTTATCGCCAAAGAAAACGTAGTCGGAACATTGGCAGTAGTTTATTCTATAACAAATTTCATCGATACCGAAGAATTAGCTTTGGTAGGAGACGGCACCAGCGTTGCAGGCATAATGGGATTAAGCTCGGTAGCAGCACTTGCATATTTGATGTTCAACCTGTTTACTCCGCCTTGCTTTGCAGCTATAGGTGCCATGAATTCAGAAATGGAAAATAAGCGTTGGTTATGGAGCGGCATATCTTTTCAATTCGGCATGGGATATGCGATATCATTTATCACTTATCAACTAGGTACATTCATAACTACCGGTTCACTAGGCAATGGCTTCTTGCCTGGCTTTATCGCAGTAGCTTTTGCGATTACATACATTTTGTACCTTGTAAAAAAAGGTGACGAACTATCCCAGCAAAAAATCGAATTGAGCATTTAGGAGGCGTATATGACAAATATACTCGTAGGGATAATAATACTGGCTATCATAAGTTCATCGGCAGTAAAAATCTTATCCGAAAAAAAGAAAGGCGCCAAGTGCATCGGCTGCCCTTATAGCAAAGCAAGCAGCAATAATTGCAGTTGCTCGTCACATAAATAATCTTTAAAATATTAAATATGCATCAGAAAGATATCTTCCTGATGCATATTTTGATTTTTTTGTATTGCTTAGATTAAATCGAATCTATCTGCGTTCATCACCTTGTTCCATGCTGATACAAAGTCTTCAACAAACTTTAACTTAGCGTCATCGCCGCCATATACTTCAGCGATTGCCCTAAGTTCGGAGTTGGATCCAAAAATCAAGTCAACTCTTGTACCCGTCCACTTTCTCTTTCCTGTCTTTCTATCCCGTCCTTCATAAACTTCTCCACTTTCAGAAATCGGTTTCCACTCGGTATTCATATCCAAGAGGTTGACAAAAAAATCGTTTGTCAAGGTTTCGGGTTTTTGGGTAAATACTCCATGTGGAGAACCCCCGTAATTTGTTCCAAGAACTCTCATTCCACCTACTAAAACTGTCATCTCAGGCGCTGTCAACGTAAGAAGCTGCGATCTATCAACGAGCATTTCTTCCGGTGTGACTGAATATTTGGCCTTAACAAAGTTTCTAAATCCATCGGCTTTTGGCTCAAGGACTTCGAAAGCTTCTACATCTGTTTGCTCTAAACCGGCATCTGTGCGTCCGGGCTTGAACTCTACAACTATTTCATGACCTGCATCCTTAGCCGCCTTTTCTATTCCTACGCATCCACCTAAAACGATAATATCTGCCAAGGAAATTTTTTTGCCTCCTGATTGATTTGAATTGAAATCTTTTTTGATCTCTTCCAGCTTATCTAAGACAACGCTTAACTGCTCCGGCTGGTTTACTGTCCAATCCTTTTGTGGCGCAAGTCTTATCCTAGCCCCGTTTCCCCCGCCACGCTTGTCAGAGCCTCTAAAAGTAGAAGCTGAAGCCCAAGCGGTAGAAACCAATTGAGATACCGTCAAGCCTGAAGTTAATATTTTTTCTTTTAGTTGTGCAATATCCTTCTCGTCTACTAGGTCATGATCTCTCTCAGGTATGGGGTCTTGCCATATCAAATCCTCTTCAGGCACTTCTGGGCCCAGATACCTTGACTTTGGTCCCATATCCCTATGAGTAAGCTTAAACCATGCCCGTGCAAAGGCATCTTCAAATTCTTTGGGGTTATCCTTGTATCTTTTTGCGATAGGTCCGTAAATAGGATCCATCCTTAGGGAAAGATCCGCAGTAGTCATCATAGGCGCATGCTTTTTATCGGGGTCGTGTGCATCTTCCACAGTAGTTGCTGCAGAGGGGTCTGTGGGTATCCATTGGTAAGCGCCTGCAGGACTTTTTACCAAATCCCAATCGTATTTAAACAAAGTCTCCAGATACCCCATGTCCCATTTTGTAGGGTTGGGCTTCCATGCGCCTTCAATGCCGCTACCTATGGTATCTCCACCTTTTCCGCTCTTATAACTGCTTTTCCAGCCAAGGCCTTGTTCTTCTATCGGAGCTGCTTCAGGCTCCGGGCCCACATGGGTCGCCGGTCCTGCTCCATGGCATTTTCCAAATGTATGCCCCCCTGCGACAAGTGCCACTGTCTCTTCATCATTCATCGCCATCCTTGCGAATGTCTCTCTGACATCTTTGCCGGATGCTACTGCACTAGGTTCGCCGTTTGGCCCCTCAGGATTAACATATATCAATCCCATCTGAACTGCTGCAAGCGGGTTTTCTAGATCTCTCTCTCCTGAATAGCGCTTGTCATCCAACCACTCTGACTCTGAACCCCAATATACGTCCTCTTGAGCTTCCCATACATCCTCACGTCCGCCTGCAAATCCAAATGTCTTTAATCCCATGGATTCCAATGCACAGTTGCCTGCAAGTATCATCAAATCCGCCCAAGATATCTTCTTTCCGTACTTTTTCTTTATGGGCCATAAAAGCCTGCGAGCTTTATCTAGATTTACATTGTCCGGCCAGCTGTTAAGAGGAGCAAATCTTTGTGTTCCGTCGCCAGCGCCACCTCTTCCATCACCCATCCTGTAAGTACCCGCACTGTGCCAAGCCATTCTTATGAACAGCGGACCGTAATGACCGTAATCTGCAGGCCACCAATCTTGGGAATCTGTCATCAACTTATAAAGATCTTCTTTTATAGCTTTTAAATCCAATTTTTTAAATTCTTCGGCATAATTAAACTTCTCCCCCATTGGATTGCTGAGATTGGAGTTTTGATGTAAAATTTTTAGGTTAAGTTTATTTGGCCACCAGTCTTTATTTGCCGTTCCTCCCCCTGCTGTTGGATTTGAAGTCTTGCCCGTCACAGGGCATTTTCCTTGTTCACTCATAAAATTTCCTCCCTTGGATTTAATTTAGATCTTCACTAGCATTTATTGCAAGCAAACTTTTCAATTTGTCTTATAATTTTAAAAATACCCAGTAAAAGCCGCTGCAATCATCTAAAATCATAATAATAATTTTAAAGATATATGATTCATACGTGCTCCATATCCGTATGAGTTGAGATTTCATTGCTCGTGGTCATAAGATCGTCGATACTTAGCTTGTGTATGTCTGCGATGCCATTTGTTCTTGCAAATACTTTCAACTCCCTTGCTGTGGCATTATAATAATTTACAAATGATGCTATCGATTTTTTTCATTGAACAGTTTTCTAAGCCCTTCATCCTGGGTAGTTATGCCCACGGGACATTTTCCTGTATGGCATATCCTAGATTGTATGCACCCTATAGCTATCAAAGATGCCGTAGCCAAGGCTATTGCATCAGCTCCGAGAGCCAAGCCTTTTGCAATATCGGCACCGTCTCTAAATCCTCCCGTTGCACATAGGGTTACCTCGCTTTTCATCTCATCTAAATACTTTCTTGCCTTTCTTATGGCAAATACCGGTGGTACGCCTACATTGTCCTTTAAGAACGTTGGGGACGCTCCTGTTGCTCCGCCTCTACAGTCGATGGTAATAAAGTCCGGTTGTGCTCTTAGAGCATTCCCTATATCCTTTTCTATATGGCATGTGGCGATTTTTATTCCTACAGGGACGCCTCCGGTAATGGCTTTTATTTTCGATACAAGCTCTTTTAAGTCTTCTATGCCATCCATATAAAACAACCTGGCGGGAGCATAAGATGCTTCACCTTCTTTGAGCTTTCTAATTGACGCTATCTCAGAAGTTACTTTCTCAGCAGGCAGATAGCCGCCCAATCCCGGCTTTACTCCTTGCCCTATTTTTATTTCCACTGCATCTGCTTTTTTGATCGCTTCTTCGTCATAAGTAAACTCTGCGGTTCCTACTTCATATATGTACTTTTGGGCAGCTTTACGCGACTCTTCAAGCATTCCTCCTTCACCTGAGCACATAGCTGTATCTACAATTGACGACCCTTTTGCAAGGGCTATCTTAGCTTCCTTTGACAAAGCCCCAAATGACATGTGGGACACGTAAAAAGGCAGTGATAGCTCTAAAGGTTTTTTTGCCCTTTTGCCTATAACGGTCTTTAAACTCACCTTGGCATCGTCATCAAGGGGCATTTTATCTAGCTGACATCCCTTTATCAAAACTTCTTCAAACCCCGGAAACGTCTTTAGCGTTCCCATGGAGGATATTTCGCTCCTGCCGGTTTCAGCTAATTGTTTTATAGCTTTATATTTCTCATTTTGTGAATCACATGTACAATCGCTTAAGTCTTCTTCCTTTATCTTACCTTCATCTTCAAAATTTTCGTACCAATGCTGTCCACTACAAAATGGCTTGTTCTTGGAATGTCCACATCTGCACAGGGTGTAATGATCTTTCGTTGCAGGCTCATCGGCATCTATCAGCTCTATCGAGCCTCTTATTCCATAAGGTCCATCCTTTGTCACCACTATTTCTTCGTCATCATAATAAGAATCGTATTTTACTCCATCAATCGAGTAGCTAAGTGCCCCTGACGGACATTTTTTTATAGTCTCTATTATTTTATCTACAGTCTCTCCATTTGGATCTATCCAAGGCTCTATTCCCATTTTAAATACTTTGGGAAGCCCGTCTGTGCAGTAACCTGCATGGGAGCATATTCCTCTGTCATCGTGTATCGTTATTTCTTCCCCGATATAATCATCAACTCTTCTCGGAACTCTGTCATCGCTTTTTTTGTCATCAACTTTTATCTTGCCGTGTGTTCCGTCACAAAAAGGTTTCGTTTTAGACTTTCCGCATCTACATAGCCCTTTTGCCTGTTCATCCCCATTTACTTTATTTCCATTTCCTTCGGTTATATTTTCAAGCTCGTCGATGACATATGGCCCCTTAGGCACGGTTTCGATTCTTGATTTTTTCATGTTGTTATCTCTCCTCAACATTTTTAATATCTGCAACTATTCTTTATTCTTTTTTATTGCTTTAAATCCCGATATAACATCGTTGATTTCTTCTGTAATGACATTTTGCCTCTGGGTTCTATATTTAAACCTTAATTCTTCCATCCTTTCTTCGATGTTCCTCTCCGCGTTTTTCATGGAATCTATCCTTGTTGTATTCTCAGAAACCAAAGAATAGCAAAAGCTTCGGTAAATAGTAATAAAATAGTATTGCTTTAATAAATCTGACATAAGCTTATCTCTATCCATAAAAAATGTAGGTATGCTTTTTGATTTCCATTGAATATTTCTATTTGATATCTTATTTAAATTCATCGGAAACAATATCTCTGTTTCTTCGCTAAAACCACCTATGTCTTTAGGATTGCAGTAATGCAAATAAATAAAGCTGACGCTTTGCTTTATTCGGATCTCATCTATTTTCAACAGCAATCTTTGTACCACCGGAGTTATTCCGTCTTCTGTTTGAGGAACAGATAGCGAGGCTTCTATTGAGTACTGGCTTTCCATTCTCCTTAAAAGTTGATTTCCTATCACTATTACTACATCATCGCTTTTTATATCAATCTGATCTGTTGCATAAGAATATATTCTCTCGTTAAATCTGCCTGCCAATCCATGATCAGACCCAAATACAATGTGAATGCCTATTCCCTCTCTTGGCATATCGTAAGATGGAGGATCGTATTCATTATCTTCGCTCAAAACTACATGCAAAGCCATGTCAAGTATGTTTCTGTACTTTGAAGAGGCTTGCGCCGCATGCTGAAACTGAGATATGTTAGAGGATGCATGTGCTTTCATCGTTCGCACGATCGATATGAGATTGGTAGCTGACTCAAGCTTGTGCTGCAAAGATTGCAAGGATTGCATATCACTTCAACTCCTTCTCAAGTCGATTCTTGACCATTTTAAGAAAATCCTTTTTAACTTCGTCCCCTACACTATTATTCATTGAAACTTCTTTTGCAAATTCTTCATGTTCCCTAACGACAGACTGAATGATTTTTTCTGCATCGCCTATTTCCTCTATCGAAACATCATCAAGCAGCCCCTCTGTGAGAGCTAAAAAAACACCTATCTGTTCATCTACTTCCATCGGCGTGAATTGTTGCTGGTTAAATGCTTTTCTGATTCGCATTCCTCTATTTATGGTACTTCGCGTTTTCTCATCAAGCCTGGCTGCAAAGCTTGCAAATATCTCCATCTCTTCAAACTGAGAATATGTCAGTTTGAGCGCACTTGTGATATTGCGATATGATACCAGCTGTGTTTTTCCGCCTACTCTTGAAACTGAAGATCCTATATTAATTGCAGGGATATTGCCCTTGCGAAATAATTTAGGGGATACATATATCTGACCGTCCGTTATTGATATCAGGTTTGTAGGTATATAAGCGGATATATTTTCGGCTTGAGTCTCTATAATAGGTATCGCAGTAAAGCTGCCTCCCCCATATTCCTTTTTAAGCTGAGTGGATCTTTCCAGCAATCTGGAATGAATATAAAATATATCTCCAGGATATGCTTCCCTTCCCGGAGGTCTTTCTAATAATAGGGAAAGCTCTCTGTAAGCTCTGGCGTGTTTTGTCAAATCGTCGTAGACTACAAGAACGTCAGCGCCTTTTTCCATAAAGTATTCCGCCATTGCCGCAGCTGCATATGGTGCAATGAAGGCTACTCCCGGAGGATCATCAGATTCAGCTATCATGATTATGGAATAACTCATCGCATCTTTTTTCTCCAAAACATCGATAATCTTTGATATTGATGAAATCTGTTGTCCTATAGCACAGTATATGCAAATGACATTCTTGTTTTTCTGGTTGATTATAGCGTCTATTGCCAAGGCTGTTTTTCCGGTTTGCCTATCTCCCAGTATAAGCTCCCTTTGTCCTTTTCCAATGGGAACAATTGCATCTATTACTTTTATGCCGGTCTGTAAGGGCTTGTTAACCGGATCTCTAGCCATGATTGCAGGGGCTTCTCTTTCAATGGGCATCCTCTTTTTGTATTCTACTTTGCCCTTATTATCCAAAATCACTCCCAATGGGCTGATTGCCCTTCCGATGTATTCTTCTCCCACAGGTATATCCGCTACCTTGTAAGTCCTCTTCACCCTGTCTCCGGCTTTTATATGAGAGTATTCTCCCAACATTATTACGCCTACGCTGTCATGGTCGAGATTGAATGCCATTCCCATGGCCTTCATTGGAAATTGAATCAATTCTTGACTTCTCACTGCTTTAAGCCCTTTGACAATTGCTATTCCCCTATCTATGGAATGCACTGTCCCGCTTTCTTCTATATAATTTCCATCGATATCTTCTATTAGCGCTTGTTCAATAAATTCATCGAATAAATCAAGTTGGTTTTTCAGCACGGCGAATCCCCTCTTCTTTGAATATGCTTTGCCTGCTTACAGTTCTTTCAAATATTTTTTCAAATTCTTCGATATATTTTTTTATGCTGGCATGCAAAGTAAAAGTCTCCAACTTTAGTTCATAGCCAAGGATCAACTTTTTATCAACTTTATAAACGATATCTTTATAATTCACAAAAGTTGTTGCAATAATATTTTCAACAATCTTTTTATGCTCATGCTTCAAAGGTTTATCACAGATCAATATAAAATGCTCTTGGTCTGACAATGACAAATCTTGAAAATCTTCATCTTTCAATTTTTTTATTTTTTTAACCAATAAATCGAACATCTTCTCTTCCAACTCTATATCATTTATATCTCGTAATATTCTTTCAGATATTTTAACAGCACTTTTGCCAAGTTTTTTTTGTAGCTCAACTAAAAAATCATCTCTTTCATCCTCTATTTCCTTCAAAAATGCTTCTCTTTTTTCTTCTGCCTGCAATTGATATCCTTCCAACAGATTGCTTTTTATATCATTGGCTTCTTTCCTTGCACCTTCAAGTATCTCTCTTTTGTTTTTTTCCAGCTCTGTTATTTTGCTTTCGTACTCTTTCGCCAATTCGTCAGCTTCAGACATCTTTCTTACGGATTCATCTATGGTTTCATCGATTTGCTTTTGCCTTTTTTCCATTACATCTGAAATTGGCTTGTAGAAAAATTTTTGCAATACAAAAAGCAAAATAAAGAAGTTTATTATCTGCGCTAAAATTTCAAATAGATTTATTTGCATGGCGTTACCTCAATACGGCATTCCAAAATGGATTTGCGAACAGCAATATCATCGATACCACAAAACAATATATGGCTGTCGATTCTATCATCGCAAGACCGACAAAGAGAGTCCTTGAAATGGTGTTTGATTCATCAGGCTGCTGGGCTATAGATCTGAGAGCCTGGGAAACTGCATTTCCTTCTCCTATTGCCGGCGCTATAGATCCGATTGCAATCGTAAGACCGGCTACGATTATTGATGTCATCCCTATTACAGTTATAGATTCCATATGATTCCCTCCTTATTTATTTTCATTGGCAGCAGCTATGTAAACTATCGCGAGAATTGAAAAGATATAAGCCTGAATCGCTCCTGTCAAAAGCCCCAGCAGTTGTATTACTACAGGAAATATAAATGGTATCACGCTAAGCAATATGACAACTATTACGCTTGTGCTCATTACGTTTCCATACAAACGCACCGCAAGTGATATCGTTCTGGAAAATTCACTTATTATATTGAAAGGAAGCATCACTACTGAAGGTTTTGTATATTGCTTTAAATAGTTTTTAAGACCTATATTTGCTACCCCGTATACAGGCACTGCAAAAAAAACGCATATAGCCAAAGAAATCGTCGTATTTAAGGAACCTGTAGGCGAAATGAATCCCGGAATAATTGACAACAATGTTGAACTAAGTATAAAAATAAATATTGTGCTGACAAATGGCAGGTAGCTTTCCGGGTCCTGCTGGCTAATGCCTCTTATCTGCCTATTGATTCTGATCATAAGAGCCTCTAAAATACTCTGTCCTTTGCTTATATCCTTATCTGATCTCAAATTCCGAGTCAATGCGTAGGATATTACAAAGAGAATAATAATTGTGATCCATGTAAATGCCAAAGTAGCGGTAATCCTTATAAACCCGTACTCAAAATATACGATACCGCTTGGATCGATGACCATTTTATCACCCCCGATTACTTATTATCCTTGCTTAAGCCTATGCTCTTCTTGATGCTATTTGTCATGGCTACCCTAACTATGACTACGCCTGATAATGCAGCAATCATATTGTAACCGTTGCCACTGCTTATAAAGTAAATCCCTGCCAATAAAATAACCATTCTTATAATCAGGCTAGCT
Organism: Eubacteriaceae bacterium; assembly: GCA_003446375.1. Taxonomy (GTDB): domain Bacteria; phylum Bacillota; class Clostridia; order Eubacteriales; family Alkalibacteraceae; genus Alkalibacter. The sequence goes on from DMAW01000108.1 coordinate 19,276, forward strand.
GACATAAACAAAGCAGGATATTTTAATTTATTTAACATTGTGACGCTTAAATAAAGGCCGCCAAAAAATATGAATCCCAATAATCCCCCTACTATAAAAGCTATAAGCATCTGTACACCTCACTCGTTTTTGCTTTTCTCTTTAATCCAATGCCACGCGTTTAAACACCCTGCTATTACGCCTACAAAAATCAGTGTCAGAGTCCATGAAAATTCGCTGCTGTAGCGCTCATCAAGAAATAATCCCAAAGCGATCCCCAAAAGCGTAGGAACAGCTATAGACCAACCGACTATGCCAAAAACCCCCATGCCGAACATTATCTCTTTTCCTTCTTTACGAGATCTTATCTTTTTTTCGACATCAGATGTAATTTTATCAACCAGCTCCTTTTCAGGGGTGTCGCTATTTTTTTTCAATAAAATCACTCCAATTCCATGAACATCTTCAAGGTATCTATCTCCATTTTAGTCAGTATCTCATTTGTCTTTTTTTCCTTTTCATCTAGAACGCTAAACTCTTTTTCTATCGTCTTGCTCAATGTCTCAATCGACGAGCCTTTAAGGGCATGATAACAAGAAATATATACCACATCGCCTTTCTTAACCAAAAGACCATAGTTTATCCCATAGTACTCCACGCTTTCTTCATTGAACAATGTCAACACTCCCGCAGCTAAGCTAGATACGTAATCTATGTGCCTAGGCAATACTTGAAAATATCCTTCGCTTCCCGGAGCAGTAATTTTAGTAGCCATTTGCTCTGCAACAGTCTTATTCGGAATTATTATCTTAACTTGCACATCAGATCTTTCCTTTCGCTTTCTCAATAGCTTCCTCTATATTCCCAATCATGTACAAATCACTTTCGCTGTAGTTAATAAATTGGTCGTTTAGTATCCTCTCAAATCCTTCAAGAGCTTTATTCAAATCCACAATTTTACCGGTCATGCCGGTAAAATGTTCGGTAGTATAAAATGGCTGCGTCAAATATCGTTCAAGCTTTCGAGCTCTGTATACTGTGTTTCTGTCTTCCTTAGACAGCTCTTCTATCCCCAGCATCGCTATGGTATCTTTCATTTCTTCATATATCGAGAGATTCCTTTTGATTTCCTGAGCTATTTTATAGTGCCTCTCACCAACAATCCTTGAATTCAACATTTTTGACGATGAAACAAGTGGATCTATTGCCGGATAGAGTCCTTCACTTGCTCTTTTTCTCGACAGTATCACTGAAGCTGATAATTGTGAAAACGTATGGGTTGCAGATGGATCCGTAAAATCATCAGCAGGTACGTACACAGCCTGTATTGAGGTTATTGAACCCGTCTTTGTGCTTGATATTCTTTCTTGAAGCTCAGCAAGTTCACTAGACAAGGTAGGTTGATATCCTACCCTTGAAGGCATTTTTCCTATTAAGCCTGAAACCTCGGAGCCTGCTTGGATAAATCTAAAAATATTGTCTATTAGCAACAACACATCTTTTTTGTCTACATCCCTGAAATGTTCAGCTATTGTCAGCGCTGCATGTCCTACTCTGAACCTAGCTCCGGGTGGTTCATTCATTTGTGCAAAAATCAGCACCGCATTTTCCAGCACTTTAGCTTCTTTGATTTCCCTGTATAATTCCTCTGCCTCTCTCGACCGTTCACCTATACCGCAGAAGATGCTATATCCCTTATTTTTTTTTGCCGTATTATTTATCAATTCTGTTATCAAGACAGATTTTCCTACGCCGGCTCCGCCAAATAGACCTGTTTTCTCTCCTTTAGGCAGCGGGGTCAAAACGTCTATTGCTTTAATTCCTGTCAAAAATATCTCATCGGTGGTGCTTCGTTTTGAAAAATGAATTGACTTTTGATGTATCGACTTAAGAAGGATGTCCCTTTCTTCATCTCCATCGTCCAGGCGATTTCCAAAAACATCAAAAACCTTTCCTAAAACATCTCTCCCTACAGGTATTTTAAGATGTTCTCCCGTATCCCAGATTTCATCACCACGGGCAAGTCCTGATGTGGAAGTCAATGCTATGGCTTTTATGGTTTTTTCGTCAACATGGGAATTGGTTTCAAAAATAATACGTCCTAAATCTCCCGTTATCAATTTGTTGTTGATTGAAGGGAGCTTTTCTGAAAATACAGCCTCTATGACACTTCCTCTGATTGAACTTATATATCCCTTGTTCATCTTATCCATGCCTAAGTCTCCTTGCCTGTAAAAATTAAGTTTCTTGTTATAGATTTACCCCATATGAGAAGTTGCTAATCTTTTACTTTTTTACAGCTATCATCGTATCGGAATTTGGTCTTCCCGTTGACAAACGATACCCTTTGCCATAAACTTAAGTTAGGATAATTTTTGTGCGTTATTATTTAAAGCACAAGGTGTAATCGTTTAATCAACGGTATAGAATGGAGGCAATTTTATGACAAGCATACTTGATGCAATACCCCGACATGTTGCTCATCATCACAAAATCCCCATAAATTCAATAAAGCTCAGCGAAGAAGTAAGAAACATGTGCCAACAGAATCGTTGCGGGCATTATGGCAAGAATTGGGCTTGCCCTCCTGCTATCGATGATTTAGATAAAATAAAAGATGAGTTTTCAACATATGATGATTTTATAATTCTATATGAAGTATACAAACTGAAAAATCAATACGACTGGGCAGGGATGGTGGAATCAGCCGTAAATTTTCAGCACAAGCTTTTAGATTTGAAAAACGATATAGACAAAGGCATAAAATTCAAAATACTTGGAGTCGGCGCTTGCTCATTATGTAAAAAGTGTACTTATATAGACGGAGAACCTTGTCGCCGCCCTGATGATAAAATAATATCCCTGGAGGCTCACGGAATAGACGTAATGTCTTTGATGAAAGACAATGGACTTAAATACAATAACGGGCCAAATACCGTAACGTATATTGGCGGATTGCTCTATGAAACTTAATGTACAAAACGGCTCTGTTCAGGACAACCTTGAACAGAGCCGTTTAATGAACTTTAAAACATCTTTTTACTCATTTCATCTATTACTTCAGAAGCTGTTTCGTAAACCCCGGGAAACGAACTGAAATTAAGTCCCTGTGTCAAATTTGGAATGAAATAATGTTTTCCGCAATTTTTACAAGCTCTTTCAATTTCTCTTTCCAATATCTCTCTAGTCCAGCCCGGAAAATCCACGACCCCGCTATCTACATCCCCCATAAAGCTGATTTTTCCTCCATATTCTTTAATTAACTCAGGTGTGTTGTTAGTAGTCATTACCCCTTGCCATATGTCTATTCCCATATCGACCATATACGGGACCAAATTTGCAGCATATGAATCGCTGTGGTGAACTATCAACTCCACCCCATTATCTTTATAGAAACCGTATATTTTTTTATACCTTGGCAAATAAAATTCTTCGAACATTTCCGGTGATATAAATGACGACTTCTGGCTTCCCCAGTCATCGTGATGAAATATGCAGTCCGGCTTGATCTTTTCAATCATGACTTTTGCATATTCAAGTTCATGATCCATGAGATAATCTATCAGCTCATGCATTTTTTCCGGCTCTTCATACAGTGCTATGAGAGCTTCTTCCATGCTCATAAGGTGATGTGTCATCTCAAATAGACCTGGAGCGACAAATCCGGTTACGAATTCTTCGTTCCTGTCTACAGAATCAGCGTGTTCTATGGCTGCGGCCCAAGCCTCATTTGAAGTCTGAACTGTTGGAGCCTTAACGTATTTGCGCCAATTTGTAATGTCTTTTAATACAAGGTGTTTTTCATCATGCACAGGAAATCCTCCAAGCTGTCCTTCGGGCCAGCTAAAAGTTATTCCCCACTCGTTTTTTATCGTTTGACCGGGACCCGCCATGGTTCCAAGAGGCGCTTCCATTATAAGGTTCATAAATTCATATTGGTTCACGAACCTGTCGGGCTTGCCCCCTTTGATCGTCTCCATTAAATTTTGTCTTTTGGTTAACATATGATAAAAACCTCCCCCCGATTTATTATATTTCAACCTCTTGCAAGTTCTTTTGCTTTAACAGCCGCACTTCCGGCATCCGGCGCATATCCGTCTGCGCCTATCTGCTGGGCGTACTCAGGAGTAACCGGCGCTCCCCCTACCATGACTTTTACATTAAATCCGCTTTCTTTTACCTGTCTGACTGTTTCTTTTAGCGCAGGCATCGTAGTCGTCAATAACCCCGAACAAGCAACTAGCTTGACATTATCATTATCCCGTATTGCATCTACAAATTTAGCCGCCGGAACGTCTACCCCAAGGTCAA
>DMAW01000027.1 GCA_003446375.1 Eubacteriaceae bacterium
CGAGTTCATTATATAAGGTGAACCAATGAAATCAAACCTCGAAATTGAACAATGTGCCTTAACCTGCTTAATGACTCATCAAAGCAGTCTAGAGGAAATTTACAAATTGAGCGAAGAGGACTTCACAGCATCAGACCACAAGAAGATATTCACAGCCATTAGGGAGCTTGTAAAGAGCAACACAGCAATAGACCAGGCAATATTGTTTGGCAAACTAAACGGAGAAGTTAAAAGGGCTGCAATGGAATTTTTCGCAGATACCTATATCCTGGAAAGCAACTTCAAGGAATATGCATCACTTCTCAAAGACTACACACTCAAGCGCAAACTAAACGCCATCGCAGAGGGGCTTATCAAAAGCGACAAGACGGGCAAGGAACTTTCAGAACTAGCAGAACAGGAGATATTTAAGCTCAGGGAGGATGTTCAGACCCAAACCTTCACCACAACTAAACAACTTGTTAACAGTGTTTTAGGGAAAATCGAAGAAAGCCAAAGCATAAAAGGATACACAGGCGTAGAAACAGGCTTTTACAAGTTAGACAGGGTAACGGACGGGCTACAAAACGGCGAATATATCTTGATAGGCGCAAGGCCTAGCATGGGAAAGACAGCATTAGCCTTAAATATGGCATCAAATATTGCCAAGTCAGGCAGACAAGTAGCGTTCTTTAGCCTAGAAATGGATGCACCCACAGTCACAAAGCGGATGATATTAGCGGAATCCCTTGTAAGCGATAAGAAAATTAAGACCAAGAGTCTAAATGACCAGGACTTCAAGAAACTTGCTCTTGCATCCGGCAATCTCTACAACAGGCAAATCCATATTTGCGACAGATCGCCAATGACAGTAAGCGAAATTAAGAGTATGTGCAGGAAGCTTAAGCGCTCTAAAGGGCTTGATATAGTCTTCATCGACTATTTACAGCTACTAAGAAGCACGGAGGGCGCAAGCAGACGTGAACAGGTGGAAGCAGTCAGCAGGGATGTTAAGTCTATGGCTAAAGAGTTAAATGTTCCCGTAGTCGTTGTAAGCTCACTGAGCAGAGCCGGTAAAGACAGAAGCGACAAACACCCGGTAATGTCAGACCTTAGGGAAACAGGCCAAATAGAATTTGACTGTGACTTAATAATGTTCTTGCACAGGGAATATTATTACAACCCAAACAAAGCAGACCCACACGATGCAGAGCTAATAATCGCCAAGCACAGAAACGGAGCACTGGGAAAGATTAACCTTACATGGTTTGCAGAGTCAACGTTATTTACAAATAGGTCAGAGCTGCAAGATGCGAGCGAAGCCTAAATAAAACATAAGGGAGATTATAAAAATGAAAAAGCAACTAACAGAAATTGAAAAGGAATTAATTTATCAAATCGAATCACTGAAAGCTATGGATGCGTTCAAAACAATCACAGGAAGCACAGGAGAAGCCGAAAGAGAAATTGGTTATCTTGAAGCAGTAATTGAGCAGCTTTATGAATCGGCTGATGCACTCTTAATTGAAAAAGGCTATACCGATGATGAAGCCGAAGACTTGATTGAAAACCTAAACAAAATAAACAACGGAATACCACTAGGGTTTATACCAAACTGGATAATCAGTGGAATGAATCTTGATGATGTCGAACTATTCAGCGAACAGACAGGCGATAATAAACTAGAATTAACTTTCATGTTCAAAGAATCAGGTAACGAGATAAGCAAATTCACAATAACAAAGGTGATTGAATAGGCACAAATACACACAAGAGCCTTTCAAGCGCTTAAATGCCGATTTAAACACAGAACACATGTTCGCCTATAAAGTTATTCAGATTCACATAAAAAACTTGAATATGGGCAAATATGAGCTTCTGATGATGATGTAAGACATAGATTGATATTCCAGTTTTACCAAAACGAACATAAAGGAGAATGGAAAAATGAAAAATTTGATACAGGAGATGAGACAACAGCACGTAACATCAAGCGCCTTAGCCACTTTTTTAGGAACTACACGGGAAGAAATGGAAGATAAGATAAAAACTCAGAAAGTGACTTTTTCAGAAGCCCTAAAAATACAAGAAAACTTCTTCCCCTACATGAGCGTTGAAGCGTTATTTGGGTGATATTATGACCGACTATGAAAAGAGTTTAAGACATACCCTAGACATGTGCAAGCTGATTATGGACACAGCAGATCCGCAGATAACACAGGTGCAAAAGCATCAAGCAGAAGAAATTGCGCTAGAAACAGCTAATAACTTGTTAGAGTATCAAAGGCATATCAACAAAAGAGCTATAAACATGCGCCACTGTTTGCCGAAACACGACATACAAAGAATTAGAAATATGTTAAAGCACGATGAAGAACTCGCAGATGCTATAACAGATTGTATATCAAGCGAGATAGGTATCACGATAGACGGAGAACTAAAAGACCATTACATAAACGCTATACGCTCCGTATTGGTGGTATATCGGACTAAACTTAACTTAGGGGGTATGACATGATAAAACTTAAAATATCATACACAGACGAAGAAACAGCACCCTTGATTGAGCGTTTAAAAGACCATTACAAGATAATTAAAGTATCCAAGCAATACCCCAAAAAAGGCAAAAACCCACATACGGTTATATACGTGGATATTGCCGAAAAGTAGGCTTACACAGGGGTAAGCTCTTACCCTAGACAAGTAAAGTTTATCCCTGTTTTAGTAACAAGTCAACGATAAAAAAGGAGATGAAAGAAATGAAAGAAACAACAAGAATGAGCAGAGAAAAAATTAACGAAATAACCCAAAAGTTAGGCATTACCCTAGACAAAACAAAAAAGATAGTTGCAGAGAAGAAAGAGATTAAAGGCATTGATGCGTTTATTGAAATTGTAGCCTTTAAGGAAATACACTTCCCCGATATAAGTCTTTGCGAATTGTTTTCACCAAGCAAGAACCAGTACATTGACCAAACTTGATATATCATTACATTTATGATATAATATTACATGTAAATAACACATATAAAGTACCCTACCAAATATGGTGGAAGCTCACAGAAGCACGGGAAAACAGCTATTAATTTAGCTCTTTCTTGTGCTTTTTCATTTTTCAAATTTCCTTTACCTAGTAGCAAGAAGGGGTTTCTGTACCGGAAGCTCCTTTAAGGCTACAAGGTTAAAAGCGAGATAAAAACCGTTTTTAGGTGATGCTATAAATCTTTTAGTTTTTAGGAGTTTTGAGCCTATATGTGTATATTAGAGACCACCGCCCCACCCATAGACATAAGAGACATACCCAAAGAACCTTTTGAAGGCACCATACAGCACAAAAGCCTTGAACAAGAACTTCAAATATCCCTAGAGGATGATCTGTTAACCGTAGGAAACAGTGAGGTATCAATCGGCTATCAAAAGACCGGGTACGGCTGCAAACGCTTCTTACACTGTCCCAATTGTGGAGAGCGCAGAGAAAGGTTATATCTGCTTGATGCCGATACTATCATTTGCAGAAAGTGCGCAGGCCTAAGATATAGAAGGCCTAATCTAAACGATGAATCAGGAACCCAGGTTATTCACCACGATATGCTAAAGATAGCTAGCAAGCTGCAGTTTTATGGATCTCTTGAAGAACTGACCGCACTCTTGCTATGTAAGCAGCGCTATCATTACTATTTACTACTACCAAGACCAAAAGGCATGAACAGAAAGACGTATGAACAGCACATCAAGAATTTATTTGATTTAAACTCGGGACTGGATGAGGTAATATTCTTCAAAAACCGGAACTGGTACCCACAGTACAAGAAAAATAAAAAGAAACTGAAAAGGAGAAGATAATATGTTAAAAAAAAATGTAGTATTGATTATTGAAAATGCAACAAAAGAGGTGCAGGCCTTAAATGACAAGCTTTTAGAAGTAAAGCAAGGCAACACCTATTCAGCCGAATACAAGGCTAATTTAGAAGCAGACACAAACGCCAAGATACAGGAAATAAACACACGCACCGCCGAAAAAATAAAGCCGCTGTTCAGTGAAGCCATAGCAAAGCTAGATCACAAGTATAAATTCGATGACGAGACAAACGTTACAACTTCAAATATTTTGAGTATGCTCACTCTATCAAAGAACAGCCTAACAGAAGCGGAGTTACAGCAGATACTTGACGAAAACGCACAAAACAATGTGATAACAAGGGCTGTATTAGGAATAGCAGAAGATAAGCATATAAACCTTAACAGACCTGTAGATGCACGCCAACAGCTTGAAACCTGGGGCAACAGATTATACACCGACCTACTCACCACAGGCATAGACAACTTAGGCGGCGCCCTGATGATGGAATATCTCCCTGACTTTGAAGGGGTATAAAGATGCCGAAGACACACCAACCAGGGAACGAGGTGACAATATGACCGACAAGCAGAAACAATTCATAAATGAATACCTGATAGACCTTAACGCAACAAGAGCGTATAAGGCAACATACAAGAATATAAAGAACAATGAAACAGCTAGAGCCAATTCAAGCAGATTGCTAGCAAATGCTAATGTTAGGGCTTATCTTGATGAACGGTTAAAGGCCAGGGAGAAGCGCACAGAGATAACCCAGGACAGGGTATTAAAAGAATTAGCCAAGATTGCATTTGCCGATATGAAAGACTATCTAGAATACAGGACAGATAAGACCGTTATATCATACGATGATAATGGAGAACCTATAATCGACTATACTAAGATTGTGGATCTAATAGACAGTAGATACACTGATACAAGCGTCATTCAGGAAATATCAATCAGCAAAGATGGAGTATTCAGATTCAAGCTATACGATAAGCAGAAGGCCTTAGTAGATATAGGTAAGCATTTAGGGATGTTTGCGGACAAGCTAGAACACAGCGGCAGCATAGAGATGAACAACCCCTTTAAGGGCTTGACAACAGATGAATTAAGGCAAATAATAGGCGATATGGACTAAATATTATAAGGAGGGGTATCACAACTTGATGCCCCTTACATCACTTAGATTGTGGGGTTATGATATGAGATTGCACGACCTTGAACAGCTTCCTAAGAGAAAAGAGCGCATAAAAACCCTTAAAGAGCAACTAGAAGAATTAAGAGCTAGAAGCCTAATATCTAGCAGACTACGCTTAGACAACGTACAGGTAGGATATAGAAGCGACAGAACGGGCGATTTAGCCATCAGGTGCGCCGATATAGAAAAAACCTTAAATAACGAGATAGACGATTATGCCAATGCGTATAAGACAATATTGATATACCTCGATAAATGCCGAGATGAAGGATTGATTGATTATGATTTTTATCTGATTGCCTTTGGAAGGTTTATCAGCTGCATGACCTGGAATGAAATAGGCCAATGGCTGGGAAAACACCGAGCATCATGTCACAAGCGTTTTAAAAGAGATCTTCACAATATAATCACAGATTGAACAAAAAACTAAGCCCATATTTGCGATTTAAGGGCTTTTTTTATTGCTACCCAAGTGCTAATACCTAGCAATATCAAGGGTTTATGTCATCTGAAGAGATTGGCCGACTTTTCGACATATCTGTCCTAAAACTAAGGACTTTTCGACATTTTTGTCTGAAAGTACCTGAGGTAGACCAGCGTCATTGGGCATTGTTACGGACATTTTTGTCCACGACTCCTGGTCGATGATAGGTCAGTCCAAAATTGGACACACTCTCTTGGGTTGCGTGATTTTTCGCAATCTATTGTATGCGTGTACGGTGGTCAAAAATGACCGGGGTATAATCTTTATTTTCTTCAAACGAATAACAGAACAGTATCAAGCTTAATTCAGTAACGGTTATACTCAATCCCTTGTATAAAATCGAATCTTCCCTATCGTCAAATATGACCTTCCAACAATGCAATTCATAATCAAAATACAGGGTTCATTCTGTAGCGGTGCCCCAGTGGCTAAATAGTGGCTAAAAACAATTAACATATTTTTCCGTGGCTAATAAGTGGCTAATTGCATAAAAAAACAGGACTCTAAAGTCCTGAAACCCTTGCGTATGGCGTGCCCGGAGGGATTCGAACCCCCGACGAACAGATTCGAAGTCTGCCACTCTATCCACTGAGCTACGGGCACGCAAATATAATATAAATTTAAAAAAATGAACCATCGGTTCATTTATAAGCAAATGGAGCGAAAGACGGGATTTGAACCCGCGACCCTCGCCTTGGCAAGGCGATGCTCTACCACTGAGCCACTTTCGCATTTTATATGTCGGTTGTCATCTGTATCAACTCGCTTTTATATTATACTCACTATCCCATGATATTTCAAGTGATATCGCACATAAAATTAATTTTTTTACCCAACTTCCCCTATACGCAATTGACTAGCTAAATATATCTTACTCTTCTGCCTTAAAGTTATACAGAGGTTTTATGATATCTGATATTTCAACAGTGTCTTTTACGTAGGTGAGGATTTTTTCTATTGGCTTATATGCAAACGGAGCTTCATCCAAAGTTTTCATGTTAACCGATGTGGTATATATTCCTTTCATCGTTTCTTTAAATCCTTGCAATGACAAAGATTTCTTTGCTTCAGTCCTGCTCATGAGCCTGCCCGCTCCATGAGGGGCAGAGTAGTTCCATTCAGGATTGCCTTTACCAATGCATATTAAAGATCCATCTCTCATATTCATAGGTATAATCAATTTTTCACCTTTTTTTGCCGCTACTGCACCTTTTCTCATTATCATCATATCCAAATCTATATAATTATGTATCGTAGCAAAACGTTCAATAGGATTGATTGAGAATCTTTCCATGATTCTGTCAGCAATGATCTCTCTGTTTCTTGTTGCAAAGCGTTGAACTATTTTCATATCATTGATATAATCATAAAAATCTTTTCCTTGCAAATACGACAAAGCTTTTGGAACTTTTCCTTCAGCAGGAGGATTTTTTCTTAGTTGTTTCCATGCCTTTTGCTGATAAAATTCCGCAACCTGCTTGCCCAAATTCCTGCTTCCGCTATGAACCTGCAGATACAAGAATCCCTTTTCATCCTTTGAAACTTCGATAAAATGATTTCCGCCTCCTAAAGTTCCCACCGACCTTATTAGTCTCTCGTGATTTTTAAGATTTTCAACACATTTAAGATCCTTTAGATCAAAATATTCTACCGGTTTATCATAAACCTTAAATGAACTTGGTATATTCCCATATATAAAATCGTCTAGCTCTTCAAAGTCAATATTTATTTTTTTAAACTTTACAACTTCCACTCCGCAACCGATATCAACTCCAACCAGATTGGGAACGATCTTGTTTGTAACAGTCATCGTAGTACCTATAGTACAACCCGCCCCTGCGTGCACATCAGGCATTATTCTTATCTTCAGCCCACTTGTCCAATTTTGATCGCATAACTCTTTTATTTGCATTCTCGCATTGATATCTATTTCTTCTGTAAATACAATCGCTGTATTAAACTTACCCTTTATCTCCATTTGTCTTCCTCCTACCTACTCATATGATACTACAAAGAAAATCCGTATACTACAAATTATTATCAACCTGTTTTTATCTTAGGATAAGTATGGTAAGATTATATATATAATTGACAAGGAGGATTTTCAATGAACTTTTTAACACTTGCAAAAAAGAGATACTCTTCACGAAAATACTCATCCAAAAAAGTAGAATCTGAAAAATTAGACTACGTTTTGGAAGCCGGCAGAGTGGCACCTACAGCAAAAAATCTACAGCCACATAAGATTTTAGTTCTACAAGAGCAGGAAGGTCTAGATAAGCTAGCTAAATCTGCAAGAACATATTCTGCGCCTCTAGCCTTAGTTGTATGCGCTGATCACACACAAGCATGGGTACGCCCTTTCGACAAGAAAGATCACGGAGATGTTGATGCCAGCATAGTTACAGATCATATGATGCTTGCTGCAACCGAGAAGGATTTAAACTCTGTTTGGGTTTGTTATTTCGATCCTGAAATAATAAGAGAAGAGTTTGATATCCCCGAGACTCTCGAGCCTGTAAACATTTTACTTTTAGGTTACGCTGAAGATACGCCAAAAGCAATCGACAGGCATGACGAATTAAGAAAACCCTTGGCTGAAACAGTATTTTACGAAAAATTCTAATTTAGGAGGAAATCATGGAGAAATTATTTACAGCTGAACTTGAAGAAGCCATGGAATCCTTGCACCTCGGAGGAGCTTTTCTTAACACAAGAAACGCTCAAACCGATAATACCATGACTATTTCCTGGGGAATGATTGGTTATCAATGGAAAAGGCCTGTATTCATGGTCCTTGTCAGAAAATCAAGATTTACCCACGACATATTGGAAACAAGTGATGAATTTACCGTCAGCATACCTAAGCTTGGCAAAATGAAGGAAGCTCTCGCTATATGCGGAAGCAAGTCCGGTCGTGATACGGATAAATTTACAGATGCCGGACTCACAAAAAAAATCGGCAAAAAAGTTTCTGTTCCTGTTATAGGCGATTGCTTCAGGACATATGAGTGCAAGGTAGTTTATAAACAAGATATGGATCCATCGTTGCTTGATCCAGGAATAGAAAAGATAATATATAACGGTGTCAACCACCACACCCTTTATTACGGCGAAATTTTAGAATCGTATTAATTTAAAAAAATAACAGCGGTTATTAAATCCGCTGTTATTTTTTTATACTGTCAATTACATCTTGATTAAAACTGCCCATCTTATATCCTTCAAGATCAAGAGATACATACTTGAATCCAGCTTCTTTTACGCTTTTGGATATTTTATCCATCAATTCTTCATCAAACATTTTATTGCGTTCTCCCTGAGGGATTTCTATCCTCGCCAGATCACCATGACATCTTACTCTTACCGCTTTAAATCCTAGATCCATCATGAATTTTTCCGCTTCTTCAATTTTTATAAAGTCTTCCTCTCTCAAAGGAGTGTCATAAGGAATTCTAGTCAAAAGACAAGCATATGCAGGCTTATCCCAAGTATACAGTCCTGCTTTTTTTGATAGGTCTCTGATATCTTGTTTTGCAAGCCCGTTTTCCTTTAAGGGGCTCACAACATTCAGTTCGCTTAAAGCCTTAAGCCCTGGTCTGTAATCGCTCATATCATCTATATTGGTGCCATCCATCACATATTTGATTCCTTGTGATGATGCAAATTTCAAAATTTCTCCGAAAACTGCTCTCTTACACAGATAGCATCTATCTTCAGGATTATTTCTTATTTCATCTATGATCTTTGCCTCGATGAATACATGCTTTACTCCGAGTTTTTTAGACAACTCTTTTGCTTCTTCGACTTCCCATTTTGGTATGTAAGGAGATATTATAGTTACAGCTATCAGGTTTTCTCCCAACGCTTCCTTTGCCGCATGAAGCAAAAATGTACTATCCACTCCACCTGAAAAAGCGAGTACGGCTTTTTTAAGTCCTTTTAGGTAATCGATCAGTGATTTATATTTTTCTTCTATATTCATAAGTATCCTCCATAATTTCATAATCAATGTAAAACAACTTGTCTTATATTATTTTATATATTTCTCTATATATCTTATCAAGTTCAACATTATTTTCTTTGGCGATTTTTAGGCAATCTTCATATTCTGCCTTCTGCTTCAATAGCTTGCCCTTATAAAAACCTTGTTTGACCCTCACATCTCCCCAATGAGTCTTTACTTTAATTATCTTTCTATCCAGCATGCTTTTTTCAACCCTGTATCTTCTGACACCCAAAGTAGTAGAATGCATGAAAATAATCTCTTGAATATTTTCGATCATATCTTCATCGCAAAGAACGCTCAACTTTACTGCCGGTCTGTTTTTTTTCATTATTATCTGTGTCTTATAAACATCCAAAGCACCTTCATTAAATAGCTTTTCTTCAAGATGAGAATAATACTCTGGATTCATATCGTCTATATTAGCCTCTACGATATACTGAACATCTTCAATTTTATCTCCGTCTCCCGCTTCTGCTAAATATACCCTAAGCACATTTGGCACATCAAAATCTTTTGTACCCAATCCATAACCGGTTTTCTTTATATCCATGCTCAAGCTATTGGTAAAACCATCTGCAAGGGACTTAAGGATGGCCGCTCCGGTAGGTGTCGTAGATTCACCGTCAACAAGACCTGTCTTTATGGGTATACCCGTTAAAAGCTCCATCGTTGCAGGTGCAGGTACAGGTATTTTACCGTGAGCACAATTAACAAACCCTCCACCAACTTGTATAGAAGACGAGTAAACGGCGTCTATATCCAAGGAATCGTGGCATATTGCTGCCCCTACTACATCAACAATGGAATCGATGGCGCCGACTTCATGAAAATGAACCTTTTCCGCGGGCTTTCCGTGGACTTTACCTTCAGCTATAGCGATGTTTTCAAAAATTCTCTTGCTGATCTTTTTAATGTTTTCATTTAAGTCGCTGTCGTCAATTATCTTGTATACATCCTTTAAATGCCTGTGGGGGTGCTCATGTTTTTTTAAGATAACATCAGCCTTGGTTCCGCTAATGCCCTTCTTTTCAGATTTATTAAAAACGATATCAAAATCATCACTTATCGAAAGCTTGCTCAGTTCACTTTTTATGTATTCCGCATCGACTCCTAAATCCACCATAGCTCCCAGATTCATATCACCGCTTATCCCGCAAAAACAATCATAATACAGAATTTTCAACTTTACCACTCCCATCGGTTAAATAATCTTTGTCTTTAGACATTATAACAAAAATCCGCCTGTAAAAACAGACGGATTCAAAATCAATTTATATTTCACCTATTCTATGACAAGCTGCATAATGACCGGGTTTATGCTCTATGAATTCCGGTGTTTCAACTCTGCATCTGTCTATGGCATACGCGCACCTGTCTACAAAACGACATCCATCTTTAGGATTTATCGGACTTGGTACATCTCCTTCAAGCACTATCCTCTTTTTGCTTCGCTGTACTTCAGGTTCAGGAATAGGTATTGCCGAGAGCAACGCCTTTGTATAAGGATGCAACGGATCATCATATAGTTTTTCAGATTCGCCAAGCTCCATCATATGCCCCAAGTACATGACTCCTACCCTGTCTGAAATATACCTTACCATCGAAAGATCGTGTGCTATGAACATGTAGGTAAGCCCCAGCTTTGACTGCAGATCTTTCAAAAGGTTGACGACTTGTGCCTGTATCGATACATCTAAAGCTGAAATCGGTTCGTCACAAACTATGAATTTTGGATTTAGCGCCAATGCTCTAGCTATGCCGATCCTTTGACGTTGACCGCCTGAAAATTCATGTGGAAATCTCATGGCATGTTCGTCATTTAAGCCTACAAGCTGCAAAAGCTCAATTACCCTTTCTTTTCTTTCTTTGCTGTTTTTACATATTTTATGTATATCAAGTGGTTCTGCTACTATATCTAAAACAGTCATCCTTGGATTTAATGAGGCGTAAGGATCTTGAAATATCATCTGAAAGTTTCTGCGAACTTCTGCCATATCATGCCTTGATAATGCAAATATATTCTTTCCATTAAATATTACTTCTCCATCTGTGGGATCATAGAGCCTTATTATAGTTCTTCCGGCAGTAGATTTGCCACAACCGGACTCTCCCACCAACCCGAAGGTTTCACCAGGATATATGTCAAAGCTTATGCCATCAACCGCTTTTAGCATAGCTCCTTTTCCGACTTCAAAATATTTCTTTAAATTCTTTACCGAAATCAACGGCTCCTGCATTACTTCTCACTTCCTTTCACGCCTTTTGCCATGGGATGACTAAGCCAACATCTGCTTGCATGTGTCTGGCTATGGTGCGTAAATTCAGGCATATTATCTTTGCATACCTTCATTGCAAAGTCGCATCTGTCATAAAACGCGCAACCCTTTGGCGGTATATATAAATCCGGCGGCGTGCCCTCTATCGACACTAGGGTTTCGTCCCGTTTCATATCAAGCCTTGGTACTGAAGCCAAAAGTTTTTTTGTGTAAGGATGAGAAGTATTGTCAAATATCTCCTCAGTCAGTCCCTGTTCTACAATCTGACCTGCATACATCACAACTACTCTATCGCTCATATCTGCCACCACTCCCAAGTCATGAGTGATTAAAATAATAGACATATCCAATTTGTCTTGAAGCTCTTTCATCAAATCCAGTATTTGGGCCTGCACGGTCACATCCAAAGCAGTAGTCGGTTCATCAGCAATCAAGAGATCCGGATTCGATATCATCGCCAGGGCAATCATTACCCTTTGCCTCATACCACCTGAAAATTCGTGAGGATACTGGTCTATGCGTTTTTCAGGTTGTGGCACGGATACCAGCTTTAACATTTCAATTGCCTTTTTCTTTGCTTCTTCCCTCGAAACCTTTTGGTGCTTCACTAATCCTTCTACTATCTGACTACCCACTTTCATTGTGGGATTCAAAGATGTCATTGGGTCTTGAAATATCATTCCAATATGATTTCCTCTAATCTTTTGCATTTCGTTTTCTGACTTTTTTAAAAGGTCTTCCCCTTTAAATATTATCTCTCCGGTTTTAAAAAATGCCGGCGGCATTGGCAACAGCTGCATCACGGAGTTAGCTGTTACGCTTTTTCCACAACCGGACTCTCCTACTACTGCAACAGTCTCCTTTTTGCCGACATCAAAACTTATATTTCTTACTGCCTCAACCTCTCCAAAGAATGTTTTGAAAGAGACGGCCAGATTTTTTATCTCTAATATTTTTTCCATTTTTATGATAACCTCTCTTTACTTACGTAATCTTGGATCTAAGGCATCTCTTAATCCGTCTCCTAAAACATTGAAAGAGAACATGATAAGAGAAATCAGTATGGCAGGAATTATTATCTGATAAGCATTTCCTACTGCAAGGCCAGCCAGACCGTCATTTGCAAGAGTACCTAGGCTTGATTTCGGAGCTTGAAGCCCTAATCCCAAAAATCCCAAAGTTGCTTCTGCAAATATCGCTCTAGGTATAGTCAAGGTCACGTTTACCAAAATAGGGCCTAACGTGTTGGGGAAAATATGTTTTTTCAGAATCCATCCTTTGGTAGCTCCTAAAGATTCGCTCGCCAATGAGTATTCTGATTCCTTAAGCTGGAGCACCTGACCTCTGACCAAAATTGCCATTGGCACCCAACCAGTCAAACTCATCGCAAGTATCAACACGAACATGGATGTTCCTCCGCCTTCACGGGATAAAACTACTGATAAAAGTATTACTATCAATAAATACGGTATTGAGTATATTACTTCCGCAACCCTCATCATGATAGAATCAACTCTTCTTGAGGCGATTCCTGCTATTCCTCCATATAAAACACCAATCAGAAAATCTATGAATGCAGCTATTATACCAATAGCTAGAGAGTATCTTGCACCGTACCAAACCCTCGTGAACATATCCCTGCCCAATTCGTCAGAACCAAACCAGAATTCTGAGCCTGGATCGATATTTCTCATAGATAGATTTTGCTCAAAATAAGTATATCCTGATATTTCAGTTCCTAAAAAGGACATGATTCCCATTAAAATTATTAGCACAAGCCCAAGCATGGCTAGTTTGTTGTGATTTAACCGTCTCCATACGTCAGGCCAATACTTTATTGTTGGACGTTTGATTTTATCGGCATTTTTATTGTCTTTTTCTGCTCTTTCAAACAATTCAGGCCTGAGATTCGTATCTGCCTTCATCATCGCCCCTCCTTGACAAGCTTTATTCTTGGGTCTATAAACATATACGCTACATCAACTATAAACAACATTATTATAAGAATTATTGCATAGAATATCGTAGTACCCATTATAAGCGTATAATCCCTGTTACTTATAGATTGGACAAAAAATCTGCCCAAACCCGGAATTCCAAAGATTTTTTCAATAACAAAGCTACCTACCAACAAGTTGGATATCGTTGTTCCTAAAATCGATATTACAGGGAGTATCGCATTTCTAACTGCATGCTTTAAAATTACCGCCGACTTCTTTATTCCTTTTGACTTTGCAGTTTTAATATAATCCTGCCCCAAAACTTCGAGCATGGATGATCTCATGAGCCTAGCCATCGTAGCCAGCGGCATGAGCGCAAGTGCAAATGAGGGTAGCAGTGAATGCTGCCAAGTCCCCCATCCTCCAATAGGAAAGAACCCAACATTTCTAGCTACAAATTGAATAAGCACCGTACCCATTATAAATGACGGCACTGAAATACCTATAATTGCTATTATCATAGACAAATAATCCGGAAATTTATTTTGATATAATGCCGCTAGGCTTCCAAGAGCCGGTCCGAATACTATGGCTATAAGCAGCGCCTGTGCCCCAAGCTGGGCAGAGACAGGAAAACCTCTTTCAACCATGTCATTTACGGTCTCAACTCTGGATTTCATAGATGCTCCAAGATCCCCTTGAAGCAGATTTCCAAGATATATTACATATTGTTCCGTAACAGGCTTATCAAGCCCGTATTGAGATAGCAGATTTTGGTATACTTGCGGAGGCATCTTGCTTTCAGATTTAAACGGGTCTCCGGGTATAGAGTGCATTAAAGCAAAGGTTATGGTTATAACTGCCCAAACAGTCACAACTGAAAGGACTAATCGCTTTAAAAGGTATTTTGACATTTTCTTTCTCCTTCATTAGATAACAGCAATCTTTAACTGTCATGACTTCTAGTTGTATCTCATAAAAGAAACCAAGCTCTATTACAATTAATAGAGCTTTGATCTCTTTATAATTTTATTCTTTTATTGTACTTCCATATCTGCATATATGAAGTAAGGATATCTGTTAACCGGTTTGTAAACACCTGTCACATATGTCTTTTGCGCATATGGTTGAGTGTAGAAGTAAATCGGTATGACAGGCATTTCTTCCATAAGAAGTTTTTCTGCGTTTCTCATTGCTTCCATGCGTTCAGCAGGATCGATACTGTTTCTAGCTGTTTGAACATATTCATCATATTGAGCATTGGAGTAGCCTGCATCGTTGTAAGGTCCGTCTGTAACCCACAGATCTATGAAAGTAAGAGGATCTATGTAGTCTCCGATCCATCCTGCACGAGATATATCATAATCTCCCGCTTTCTCTCTGTCAAGCTTAACTTGGAAGTCTACGTTTTCAAGGTTGACTTCTATGCCCAAGTTGGTTCTCCACATTTCCTGTATTGCCTGGGCAATCTTTGCGTGAGCTTCAAGTGTATTGTAAAGCAATGTAAAATCGTTCATGTCTTCTAAGCTCATGCCTTCTTCCGCTAAGCCTTCTTCAAGAAGCTCTTTTGCACCCGCAGGATCAAATGTCATATGGTTTCCTGAACTTTCTCTAAAGTCAGCACCTGTTTCGTCTGGGATTCCATAAGGAACCACTCCTTCTGCAGGAGTCTGTCCACCTTGTGCGACATTTTCGACAATTGAATCTCTATCTATTGCCATAGCCAAAGCTTGTCTTACTTTTACGTTGTTAAAAGGTTTGGTCTCAGTGTTAAGGTTGTAATAATAAGTTGCTAGGTCGGTACCTATTACAAGCTCATCGCTACCTTCCTCCATCAATTGAGCTGTTACTGTTTGCGGCAACGGTGTCAAGAAGTCAAACTCTCCACCTTCGTATCTTTGCCATGCTGTGTTTTCATCATCCAAAATCGCAAACTCGATTGCATCAAGGTTGACTTTGTCAGCATCGTAGTAATCTTCATTCTTTTCGATTGTGATACTTGAGTTATGTACCCATTCAGTCAGCAAAAACGGTCCATTCGAAACATATGTTTCTGGATCTTTCGCCCAATCCGGATCAGCTTCTACTACATCCTTGCTTACTGGGAAATAGCAAAAAAAAGATGTAAGTTCCGGGAAAAACGCTGTAGGGTTTTCAAGTACTACTTCTAAAGTAGTGTCGTCAATTGCAGTTACACCTACATCGTCAACAGAACCTTCTCCTGTATTGTATGCTTCTCCACCTTTAATGTAGTAAAACTGATAAGAATAGTATGCTGCAGTTTCAGGGTCAAGAGCCCTTTTCCAGGAGTACTCGAAATCGTGGGCTGTTACCGGTTCTCCGTTCGACCATGTCACATCATCTTTTATAATAAAAGTATAA
>DMAW01000123.1 GCA_003446375.1 Eubacteriaceae bacterium
TAGTAAATTCTTGCTGGCGTCTGTAAAAACTCCTCAAGATAGGTTGCCCTAAACAAAGGCGTTGGTCTAAAAACAGCATATTCTTCAAGAACTGGTTCTGGTATTGGAATTTCACGTTTGTCAGTGACTTCTTGCTCAATCAACGGCATTGGAAAAATAGCAGAAAGCATATCCGGTGATATGGGCTGTTTTGTTTTTGGATCCAGTGGGGGATCGAGTTTAAAAGGCAAATCAGACAGCACATTGTACCAGTACCTTGGAATCTCATCAACTTTCAAATCCACCCTGATTCTCATAAAATCCACCTCCAGATAGCCTTAAAATAAAAAAAGGGCTCTCTTTGTTAAGAGAGCCCCAATTCGGTGTAATAAAACAATAGCGATACTACCCCACCGAATCGGGGCAGTACCACCACCACATGATATTTGATCTTACATCTCTACTCAGAATAAAGCACTTCATAACAGCACCTCTTTTTTGGAAAGTTTACACCCAAAAAAGCAAAAAGTCAAATTTTGATACTACGCACTGAGTAAATGGTAAAATCAAAAAGTCTATGCTAATAATAAGGAGGGGTTACAATGCTATATTTTTTTGCGGTCTTAGGGGTCATTTTCCTGATCTATCTTTTCTTCAAGCTATTTCCGCTTTTTGCTGGATTTGCGGGTATATTATTGGCAGCAGTTATAGTAGCACTGCTCTTTTTTGGGCTTCTTGTAATTGCCCTGCCTCTACTTCTTATAATCCTTGTCATACTGGGAATAGTCTGGATCGTAAGACTTCTGAAAAAAGCCTGAGTTCATCGACGTTTTAATTTTTCTGAGAGCAATTTGATGGCACCACACACAGACCCTGCACCGTAAGATAAATGCAGCACCCAGAATGAAAAAAGTGTGTGGAAGAACGCTTCTGCAAACTTCAATCTGAAAGCTGCTTTAACAGATAGATAGCAGCCGATTGCAATATAAAGACCTACTATAGACAAATAAAAAGTAAAGAAAATACTGAATATACTTAACATTGCGCCAAAAACCAAAAAAATCAGAAAAGCCATAGGTACTGTATGTCTTAAAGAAAAAGGTCTTTTCGAATAAAGATTCGACATCATAACCCAATAACCATTCGCAAAATTGTTATTCCACAGATCTCTGTAATTGTCGCGCGCATAATAGTCTATTACGATATCTGGAAAAAGTTTTATTTTATAGCCGTTTCTTATCATTCTAAGATTAAACTCTATATCCATATTTCTGTGCAGATTTTCATTGAAACCTTCTAATTTATCAAAAACCTCTTTTCTGTAACACCCGAATGGAACTGTATCGACATATTCAGGTTTTTCAATCTTAAGCCTGTACTTCGCACCTCCAGTGCCAAATGGGTGGCTCAGCACATAAGCTATCGCTTTAGCCTTGACAGTATCACTTCTTGGCTTTACATTTATCATCCCGCCAACACAGTGAGCGTCACTGTTCAACAAATTCTGCACATTCTTTAAAATATAATCTTTTGGGTAGGTGCTATGAGCATCTGCTATTAATATGACATCTCCGGCTGCATGTTTTATGCCTATATTGAGCCCTGGAGATTTCCTTTTCTTAAGATTCTCTATTAGTTTCACGCACTTGTTTTTTTCCATCATTTTTTCTACCACCGAACGAGTGCCATCTTCACTCATGCCGTCTACTACCAATATCTCAATTTTCTCTTCAGGATAAGAGGTATTCATCAGTGATCTTATGCATTCTTCTATGAATTTTTCTTCATTTCGAGCTGGAATTATCACACTTACCTTGGGAAACTCCATATCAGCCCCCCATAATCTTTGATACATATTCGAGATATTGTTTATCCTTTTCTTCGCTCCAAACAAAATTCTTTTTGCACACTCGAAGATTACTCAAAATCCTGTCATAATCATCATACGCTTTCAGAATTTTTTCAACCGATGATTCAACATCCCTGGGTTCTATAACAACACCCACTCCAAACCTCTCTACTATTTTAACCATGGAGACAAAAGATCTTCTAACAATAACAGGTGTTCCAGCAGCTATAGAATCAAATAATTTGTTTGGCATGGAGAATTCATAATTCTTATAATCCCTGCTTTTTTCATTGCCATAGGAAATCAATGAAAATGAAGCTCTGGATAACTGTTCCATCATTTCATCGTAAGGCAAGAACGGTACGTATTCATACGGGATATCCTTAAAGAGATCTGACTTTAAACCTATTACTTTAAATCTGAAGCCACTATCTATCAATTTTCTGAGTATTTCTTTTTCGTAGAACAGTTCCCTGCTGTCTTTGCCTACAAGGACGATTTCTTTGCTTTTTGCATTTGACTCAATTTCCATAAGAGCCATGTTGGGTAGAATAAAAAACTCTTTCTGAATACCACATCGGTCAAAGACATACATGGCTATATCTTCAGAAATACAGATAACACCATCTGATAATCTTATAGAAGTTGAAAACTCCTTCCAAATTAAAGACTTAACAGGACTAAAAATTGCATATTTTCCCATGAATTGCTCTGGAATAATTTCATGGATTTCGAAAAATATTTTCTTACCCAACTGCTTCAGTCTTTTTATCATTCCAGATCCTGTAAAAGGCAAATAATGAAAATACACCACATCCGGATTGACCTCCAAAATTCTATTAAACAGCCTTTCATCAAAATTTTTCCACTTTTTGAACCATTTCAGAATATTCCTCGATGGAGGTAGCTTTTCAAACTCAATGAGTTCTATATCTGTATCATTCAATTTTTTCATATCGCAGCTTCCATAATACTGGTAATAAACTTTCCCCAACTTGCTCAAATTCAATGCGCTTTTCAAAGTTCTTTTATCACCGCACGGATGTTCATAACCAACTATGAATATTTTCATCACAACCCAGCGCAGGAAACTCCACCTTCTTTAAGATGGAGAAAAGTGCGCTGATTCCTCCTTTCCAATATTAACGTCTTTGCTCTTTCAATAACCTTTAAGTCTTGATACTTTGCTGATGAATGAATTTTTTCCCCACTCAATGTACGTATATCAAA
>DMAW01000019.1 GCA_003446375.1 Eubacteriaceae bacterium
CCCATTAAGTGGAATTGGACAGAGCCCTAGGCTAAATCTGTCCAATTCCACTTAATGGGGACGTGATTTAATTGTCATAGCAGTGATCCAAAAAACAAGAGAAAAAAAGAGAGAAAAAATTTTTGATTTGTTTTTATTTATGCTTTTAATATTTTGAAAGAAAGGAGGTAAACAAATGGGCAAAACACCGAGCATGGCACATCAGGTCATATGTGCAGTAGACAGCTGTTTTAAAGAAGGAATGGACAAACACTCGTTGAAAGCAAGCGGCGACAAAAAGCCTCACATGATCTTCGGATACCAGCACAAGATGAATATTCAAGAAACAGGCATTGATTTAGGCAAGTATTGTAAAGAAAAATTTGGCACAAAATTGCTCAGCGACATTAAACATGAGCACATACAAGATTGGCTCGACTCCAAGGCAGCTACTTGTACAAAGGCAACTATCAGCCAGTATCGCTCAAGAATTATCAAGCTTGAGGAAACTGTAAAAAACAAGTACAAAAATGCTAACTTCAATTGGAAAAGCAAAGATATCAAACAACCTGAATCTTATAAACATGATGATAAAATCCGAACAAAGGCCTTCGAAAAAAAAGATTACGAGAAGCTAATGGATCATATCAATGATCCAAAAAACAAAGTTCATACCCAAGCAACCAAAGCTATCTTTATCAGTTACAATTACGGGATTCGGGTAGGAGGTGCGGACAACATCAAGGCAGGTGATATCGACATGAAAAACATGAAATTTGTCGTGACAGAAAAAGGCGGAAGAAAAAGGACCCTAGACATCAAGCCTCAGCATAAAAAAGATTTTGAAAAATTAATTGAAGGAAAAAAAGAAAAAGACTATGTGATAGATATCAAGAAAGACAGCATAATAAAAGGTGTCCGCCGTTTAATCGTAGCAGCCGGTCTCGGAGAAAAGTATCCAGGCCACAGTGGTGGCATTCATTCCATGCGCAAAGCCTTTGCTACTCGATTGTTTCATGAGCTCATAGAAAACTGCAAATCAGAAAGAGATGCCTTGGATATCGTCTCAAAGATTCTAGGACACGGAAAAAGAAGAGATAAGATGCTTATTGACAGCTATGTTTACAAAGAAGCAAAAAAGAAGTCAT
Source organism: Eubacteriaceae bacterium (assembly GCA_003446375.1). Classification (GTDB taxonomy): domain Bacteria; phylum Bacillota; class Clostridia; order Eubacteriales; family Alkalibacteraceae; genus Alkalibacter. The sequence continues at coordinate 1,128 of DMAW01000019.1, forward strand.
GAAAAACTGAAATCCCTTGCTGATTTAAGAAAATTCAGCAAGGGATTTCTTAAAACTCAAAATCTGAAAGGAGGAATCACTATATGGAAAACAAAAAAATCATCGATGAATTTCATATCTCTGATGGTTCGAAAAAGAAGAATACGGGAAAGAAAATACCAGAAATCATTTACGAAACCAGAGAACCTATTGGATCGGAAGATGGAACATCACTTAATCTTGTCAACTACAAAGCTTTTCGAATAATAATCGATGGCGTGGAATACAAAGAGGCGGAATTTAAAAAGCTGTTCCCCAACAAATACCCGGCTTTTAACATCAAGAAAACACTAGCTTCTAAAAACGAGGCATTGTATGAAACCATGTATATGTATTTTCCTGCAGCGATGCTAAAAAAGCATAAGATTCGGGTCATATGCAGAAAAAAGATGATTCAGTATACGTATGAATTGAAATAAATCGGCGGCTCGGCCGCCGATTTTTCATGCAAGTCGTCAATTTCAAAATTTGTATATTTTTATCAATAGTGAAATTTGAATTAATAACTTAAATGCGCTATAATCGCTTTAATATAAAAAACATTAAAATTCATTTAAGGAGGGGATGATATTAGTAAACAAGTATTAAAAACTACGTGCAGTATAGAAAGGAATGATTTATACAAGGGAATCTATTCCAATGATAAGGAGTTCTCTCCAGATGAGAATTTTTCTCTGACGCAAGAAAGCGAAAACAGCTTTTATTTACCCTTTATCAGGTTGTTACAAGAATGCTATCTTGACAACCATTCATGCAAGACTAATCGAGGGGTGAAGGCTTCATGACAGAAACCACAACTAGAGCTGTTGCCTATGCCAGGTACTCCAGCGACAACCAACGAGATGCATCAATTGATGCACAACTTAGAGAAATCAAAGAATACGCGTCAAAAAACAACATAACTATAATACAAGAATATGTAGACAAGGCATTGTCCGGCACAACAGATAAGCGGCCAGAATTTCTTAAGATGATCGATGATTCCATGAATAAGGAATTTGATGTTGTCCTTGTACACAAGCTTGATCGTTTTTCTAGAAAACGTTATGATAGCGCTATTTATAAAAAGAAGCTTTCTGACCATAATGTCAAAGTCGTTTCTGTGCTTGAGCCTATGCTTGACGGGAGCCCGGAATCAATATTGCTTGAATCGGTCGTGGAAGGTTACGCTGATTTTTATTCCGCCAACTTAAAACGTGAAGTTGAAAAAGGAATGAAGGAAAATGCGCTTAACGCGATGCATAATGGCGGATGTCCTCCACTGGGTTATGGCGTGGATCCCACTACAAAAAAGTATTTTATCATTGAAGATGAAGCCAAAATCGTTAGGATGATATTTGATCTTTATCTAAACAATTATGGCTATTCTGAAATGATAAATTCATTAAACACCTTGGGTTGCAAAACTAAAAAAGGCAAGAACTTTGGAAAAAATTCGATACACGGAATACTAAAAAACGAAAAATACACGGGCATTTACATCTTCAACCGGGCAGCTTCAAAAGGATCCAACGGCAAACGCAATCACCATAAATCCAAAGATGAATGTGAAATAATTAGGATTTATGATGGTATGCCGGCTATCATTGACAAAATCACTTTTCAAAAGGCACAAGCCATGTTGGAACGAAACAAGCATAGATCAGGATCATATCTGGCTAAAAATAACTACCTTTTATCAGGATTAGTGTTCTGTGGAATCTGTGGTCATGCCATGAGCGGGAGCACTGCGACCGGAGGAAGAAACAAAACTTCGTACTCATACTATGTTTGCAATCAAAAAGCCAACAAGAAGAGCTGCAGCAATAAAAATATCCGAAAAGAGTATCTGGAAGATTATGTGATCCACAAAATAATTAAAAATATGCTCTCCTACAAAGGCATCAATGATCTGGCTATAAAGATGAATCAGTTTCAAAATGAAGTTGACAACTCTACTGCATTGGAAATCAAAGCACTTACAAAAAATCTAAACAAGAACATAAGTAAAAAAAACAATCTAGTAGACATTATTGCCGAAGGCGCAAAAATATCAAGTCTCTTGGAAAAACTCAAGTTCCTTGAAGAAGAATGCGCTACAATAGAACGCAATTTAAACATTTTGAAAGAGAAAAACACTGAAGCCACAATCGACAAGGATATATTGGAAGATGCAATAAACATTTTTCGTAATTCCTATTCAAAGTTTTCGCCACAGGATTTAAAATCAATGATGAAAAATTTTGTCGAAAGGATTGATGTTTATGATGATAAGGTAACAGTAGTTCTTAAATTTCTATGAATAAAATAGCAACACACATATGAAATAGAACTAGGAGGTTGAACAAATGAAAAAAGGTTATACGATTGCCGTTGCCTATGCACGTTATTCAAGTGACAACCAACGTGATGCATCTATCGATGCGCAATTAAGAGCCATTCAGGATTATGCCCAGAAAAACAATATTATTGTTATCAGGGAATATATCGACAGAGCCAAATCAGGAACAACAGACCAGAGACCAGAATTTTTGAAAATGATCAACGATTCAAAAGGAAAAGAGTTTGAAGCAATACTTGTCCATAAGTTAGATCGTTTTTCGAGAGATAGATATGATAGCGCAATTTATAAAAAGAAGCTTTCTAATCAAAAAGTTAAAGTATTGTCTGTTCTTGAACCAATGCTTGATGGCAGTCCCGAGTCTATAATGTTGGAGTCGATAGTCGAAGGCTACTCTCAGTATTATTCTGCCAACCTTCAGCGGGAAGTCCAAAAAGGCATGAAAGAGAACGCTCTCAAGTGTCTCCACAATGGCGGACTGCCTCCTCTGGGTTATGGTGTAGATCCTGAAACAAAAAAATATTATATCATCGACGAAGAAGCAAATATCGTGCGTCATATTTTCGATATGTACATCAAGAATAAAGGCTATTCTGAGATGATCAATTCTCTAAATTCATTGGGTGCAAAAACAAAAAAAGGCCAATCCTTTGGCAAAAATTCGATACACGGAATCTTGAAAAACGAAAAATACAAAGGGGTATACATCTTCAATCGTTCTGCACCCAAAGATTCAAACCGAAAGAGAAATCATCACAAGTCAAAAGATGAATCAGAAATTATAACGATAGATGGGGGCATGCCAGTAATAATAGACAAAATAACTTTTGATCAAGCCCAAGAGCTGTTGAAAAAAAACAAGCATCGTTCAGGTTCGTATTTGGCTAAAAACACTTACTTGCTATCTGGTTTCGTTGAATGTGCATCGTGTGGTCACTCCATGACGGGATCTACAGCGACTGGTGGTAGAAATAAGTCAAGTTACTCCTATTACGTATGTTCGCAAAAGAACAATAAAAAGAAATGCAAAAATAAGAACGTGAGAAAAGAGTACTTGGAAGAATGCGTGCTTCAAATGATTTTGGATGAGTTGTTGGTTGATGAAAAGGTTGATGATCTGAGTCAAAGGATTAAAGCCTATCAACAAGAAAAACACGCAGATTCAGATATTGAAGTTGAATCATTGTCAGCACAACTGGGTGATAAGAAAACGAAGATTGACAACATTGTTGATTCAATTGTCCAAGGGATCAGCTCACCTGCATTGCTAAAAAAATTGAACGAATTGGAGGCTGAGAAAATATCGATTGAAAATAGATTAAAGTCTGAAACACTGGAAAAAACAAAATCGAAAGTCGAAAGAAATGACCTGCTCGGTGCAATACGTCGCTTCCGTACCAGCATACTCGAATCTTCAGATAATGAACTTAAAACTATCATGAGAAATTTTGTAGAAAGAGTAAAAATTTATACAGACCACGTTGAAGTGGTACTAAAATTTGATTATGTTTTGAGTGTAATTGGTGGAGGCGGCGGGAATCGAACCCGCGTCCGAAAGCCAATTCACAAAAGTTTCTCCGAGCGCAGTCACTGATTTAATCTCGCCGATTGAACCTCCAGTGACAGAGTTAAAATCGGACCAGCCTCAATTATTCGTTAATCAGTCGAGACATCCTGAAAAACGGTTCCCTGCTAAGTTGACGCCCGGGTCCCTGATCGCAGGTCTTCTGGGTCGGACGAAAGCTGCTTACGCAGCTAAAGCGTAATTATTATTTTTAGCGTTTATATTTAGTTTGCCACTTTTAACGATGATTGGTCACATCGGCTCGCTTCTCTTGCTTCAAAACCCCCGTCGAAGCCATTGCGCCCCCATGGTAAGTTGTAAGATTCAAGAAATAAGTTGTAAGTTGTTTAGTCTTACTCTAGGGTCATCTATATAAGAACCTTTTATTAACCTCGAAATTAATTATAACATAGGCGCCTTTAAAGTCGCTTAATAAATTATCTGCATCTTGTTTTGCAGACTTTTGATAAGCCCGTTGAGCATCCTGCCTATTTCATCCGATTGCTCTTTTAGTAACGCGTAATTTTCATTGTCGATATATCTTAAATCATTTGCTATTATAAAAAAACTCTTTGTTTCTTCTAATGAACCTTTTGCAATATATAAAAAATTGACAAAATCCTTTAATGTCCGTCTTCCAGTACCTTCAGCAATATTAGCACAAATAGAGTTCACTGATCTTCTAAGCTGGCTACACATATCATATTTCTCATACTCAGGGAAATTCTCCAACAAGCTATATGTTGTCAATATCAACTGTCTTGATTTATGCCACACTTGCAAGTTATAAAACTTCTTATCCATAAAATGCATCCACCTTCAATTATGTTGATGTTTCTTAATGGTATCAACCTGCTTTTACTTACAGTCTACAACTTGTAATGCCTATTCTCCTCTACGGTCTACCCTGGTTGCCTTTTGAATCCTTCTTTCTGCATCCTTCTTAGCTATATCGTGGCGCTTGTCATATACTTTTTTCCCTTTGGCAAGGGCAAGCTCCACTTTCACCCTGCTGCCCTTAAAATATAAGCTTAGGGGAACCAAGGTGTAGCCCTGAGTCTGCTTTAGGCCGATCAGCTTAGCAATTTCCTTTTTATGCATCAAAAGCTTCCTAGTCCTTAAAGGATCTTTGTTGAATATATTGCCTTGTTCGTATGGGCTTATATGCATGTTATATACGTACAGCTCTCCATTATAGATATCTGCATAACTATCCTTAAGGTTTACCTTGCCGCCGCGGATAGATTTCACCTCTGTACCGAAAAGCTCTATGCCTGCTTCGTAGGTTTCCTCTATAAAATAATTATGCCTTGCTTTTTTATTTTGAGCTATTACTTTTACTCCACTTTTCATAATGCACCTCTACTGATTCGAGCGACTTTATATTTGCCCGTATCTTTTAATTATATGTCTATTATTCATCTTTGTCAACAATGGCAAAATCCACCTGTCTTAAAGGAATGCTGACCTTTGCTACTTTAACTGTGACGCCATCTCCTAATTTGAATGCTCTTTTATTTCTTTCTCCTATGAACCTATGATTTTTTTCATCGTATATATAGTAGTCATCATCAAGATCCTGTACCCTTACAAGACCTTCGACCGTATTTTTAAGCTCTACGAAAAATCCAAATGATGCAACGCTTGATATTATTCCATCATATTCTTCACCAAGCTTATCAGCCATATACTCGGTCTTTTTAAGATCATCTGTATCCCGTTCCGCTTTTTCAGCCAATCTTTCTCTCTGTGATGTATGGTCTGCCATTTCCTCCATACGCTTGTTGTATTTCTTTATCTTTTTTTCAGTCAGTTCATTATTAATCATCTGTCCCATTATTCTGTGTATCAAAAGGTCCGGATATCTTCGTATCGGTGAAGTAAAATGGCAATAGTACTTAGCAGCAAGACCGAAGTGCCCGATATTGTCCGGCGAATACCTTGCCTGTTGCATGGCTCTTAGAATAAGCCTGCTTAAAAAATCTTCTTCATCAGTTCCTTCTATCTGCTTGACAAGCTCCTGAATAGCAGCCGGATGGATTTCCTTTCCCTTCTTCAATGTATAACCAAAGTTTGTAAGAAAATTCCTTAATGCATCCAACTTTTCACTAGATGGATCTTCATGCACTCTGTATAGAAAAGGCAGGTTAGACCAAAACATAAATTCTGCCACCGTTTCGTTGCACACGAGCATGAATTCTTCTATGATCCTGTGGGATACAGTCCTTTCATACAATATCACATCCACAGGCTTTCCCTTATCGTCCAGTATTATTTTTGATTCCGGAAAATCAAAGTCAATGGCACCTCTTTTATCTCGGCGCTCTACTCTTAATATCTCTGCCAGTTCTTCCATCAGCTTAAAATCTTCAATGTAATCTGCATATCTCTCCAATAAGCTTTCGTCTTCACCTTTCAAAATCGCAGTCACGTCTTCATAGCTCATTCTTTCATTTATTTCTATTACAGATTTAAATATTTCGTGGTTTACTACCTTTCCCTTAGCACTTATCTCCATGACACATGTAAATGCCAGCCTATCATCTCCTGCATTTAAGCTGCAGATGCCATTTGAGAGCTTCTGCGGGAGCATAGGTATGACCCTATCTACCAAGTACACGCTGGTTGCCCTTTCGTAGGCTTCCCTATCCAAGGCTGTATTCTCCTTTACATAGTGAGTTACATCTGCAATATGTACTCCCAGCTGATAGTTTCCGTTATCAAGTTTTTTTACCGATACCGCATCATCAAGATCTTTAGCATCTTTTCCATCAATAGTTACCATCTTAACATTTCTTAAATCTCTTCTTTTTTCTGCTTCCCTAGGATCCACCTTATCGGGAACTTCATTTAGCTCAGATAAGACTTCTGCCGGAAAATCCACGTTAAAATCGTATTCTCTTATAATTGAAAGGATTTCTATGCCTTCACTCTCTGCACTTCCAAGTATCTCTATTATCTTGCCTTCAGGGTTTTTCTTTGGGTGCCACTGGATTATGTCGACTACGACTTTGTCTCCATTTTTTGCTCCCATGGAATCCGAGTTTGATATGAATATATCTTTGACGAGCTTGTCGTTATCCGGTATCACAAAGCCGAAATTCCTGCTCTTATCATAAGTGCCTACTATCTTTTGATGCCCCCGCTCTAATATCTTGTAGATCTCGCCTTCGTCTCTTTTATCGGTCTTTTTTATGATCTTGACCAAGACCTTGTCCTTATCCAAAGCTCCATTTAAATTTGATGCGCTTACAAATATGTCGCTTCCTGTTATTGCATCCTCAGGTATTACAAAACCGAATCCTCTGGCATGGCCTTGCAAGGTGCCTTTGACGTAAAGATCTTTGGGCGGCAAGATGTACTTGCCTTTTTTATTCTTAACGACCTCGCCTTCGTTAAGCATCCTGTCCAAGAGTTTTTTGAATTCAGTCTTATCGCTTTTGTTTTTGATATCCAGCAAAAACATAAGGTCTTTGTAGCCAAGGGGTTTATAGTTTTCGCTTTTCATTACGTTTAGAACTACGTTTTTTAATTTCATTTAATCTCCTCATTTTGCGCCAATGCGCGATTTCTCCACTTACTTTCATTTAATGAAGAAGTGGTAATAAATATACAGCTGCAAGGTCAATATTACAGGTATCCCATATAAAAACAAGGGTTTCCTTACCTTATGGTGAAAAAACTGCATTCCTATAAGCGTTCCTACGCTTCCTCCCAGCACAGCTATTGCAATTAGGTTCTTTTCAGAAATACGCCTTTTCTTTTTTAATGCAAATAGCTTGTCAAGACCCATTAATATAAAGCCAAATATATTTAAAAGCACTAAAACAATTAATTTTTCATCTATCATCTTTTTTCTCCTCAATTTCATTTTAACATAGAGCGGATACTCAGTAAAACAAAGAATCTTTGCTTTGCTCAAAATCCGTCGCTTAAGAATATAAAAAGCCGCAGGCAAATACCTGCGGCAGTGTGATTACATAAACAATGGTGCGAACACCAACGATACAATTGTCATCAATTTGATCAGGATATTTATTGAAGGACCGGAAGTATCCTTGTATGGATCTCCTACAGTGTCTCCAACTACAGCGGCTTTATGGGCTTCGCTTCCCTTTCCGCCGTGAGCTCCGCCTTCGATGTACTTCTTGGCATTATCCCATGCTCCACCGGAGTTAGCCATCTGAATCGCCATAAGAACACCGGATACCAAAGCACCTGCCAAAAGACCCCCAAGAGCTTCGCTTCCAAGCAAAAGCCCGGTAGCTAAAGGCAGAAGAACCGCTAAAAGTCCCGGAATTACCATCTGCTTAAGTGCAGCAGTAGTCGAAATATCAACACAAGTTGCATAATCCGGCTTTCCTGTTCCCTCCATGATTCCAGGAATCGTCTTGAACTGTCTTCTTACTTCTTCGATCATCTGATTTGCTGCAGAACCTACAGCCTCCATAGTAAGAGCCGAGAACAAATACGGTGCAGCCGCACCTAAAAACAATCCTGCAATTACAAAAGGATCAAGAAGGTCAATCTTTGAAAGATTGACAGCCTGAGAATACGATGCAAACAGTGCGAGAGCAGTAAGCGCCGCAGATCCTATTGCAAAGCCTTTTCCGATTGCAGCAGTAGTGTTTCCAACTGCATCAAGCTTATCTGTGATTCCCCTTACTTCCTTAGGAAGTCCGGCCATTTCCGCAATACCGCCGGCATTGTCAGAAATAGGTCCATACGCATCCACCGCTATGGTGATGCCTACTACTGAAAGCATTCCTACGGCTGCAAGAGCTATACCGTAAAGGCCTGCAAACTGATAAGAAACCAGTATCGCAATAACAATCCCCAATATAGGAAGTGCCGTAGAGTACATTCCAACAGCTAGTCCGCTTATGATAGTAGTCGCCGGTCCAGTTTCAGATTGCTGTGCAATCTTTTTTACCGACTTGTATTCTTCAGAAGTATAAACCTCGGTGATCTGTCCAATAGCTATTCCAACCACCAATCCTGCAATGATTGCTACGAATTCTCCTGTTCCAGCGCTTTCGCTAACATCTGCAAGGAAGTACTTGCTTAAGAAGAACGCAACAGCTACCATTATTATTCCGCTTACGTATGTCGCATTTTTAAGTGCTTTATGAGGATCAGTTCCCTCATCACCCTTGACAAAGAAAGTACCTACGATAGAAGCCAAAATTCCTACAGCAGCTAAAATCACAGGGAACAAGACTCCGTTTATTCCATATGCCAAGGCGCCTAATGTGATAGCAGATATTATAGAACCTACGTATGACTCGAAAAGGTCCGATCCCATTCCCGCAACATCGCCTACGTTGTCTCCAACGTTATCAGCTATAACAGCAGGATTTCTCGGATCATCTTCGGGTATTCCCGCTTCAACCTTACCTACCAGGTCAGCTCCTACATCGGCAGCTTTAGTATAGATTCCGCCACCTACACGTCCGAAAAGCGCAATCGATGATGCACCAAGTCCAAATCCTGTTATGATAGTAGGGTCTTCAAAAATGATATAAAGTCCGCTTACTCCTAAAATTCCAAGACCTACAACGCTCATGCCCATTACGGCACCGCCGGAAAAAGCTACGCTTAAAGCCTTGTTCATGCCTGATGTCCTAGCTGCGTTGGCAGTCCTTACATTGGCTTTTGTAGCGACCTTCATGCCGAAAAATCCGGCCAAAACTGAAAAAAGCGCACCAATAAGAAAAGAAATGGCGGTTTTTACTCCAAGTCCAGGCGTAAAAGTTAAAACAATAAACAATACCACAACAAAAATCGCGATGGACTTATACTCTCTTCTTAGGAATGCCATTGCTCCCTCTTGAATGTAAGATGCGATTTCTTTCATCCTGTCTGTTCCCTCGTCAACTTTGTTTACCTTTGCAGAAAGATAAGCGGCAAACGCAAGCGCGACGACTCCCACAACAGGGGCTAAGTACAATAACTCCATTGTGTTAATTTCCTCCTTTAGATATATACCTTTTATTTAATTAAAGAAAATAAAAATGCCGATAACATAAAAACAACTGCAGAAACGGTTGTCGCTTTTTCAAGCATCGCTTCATAGCCTTTGGCCTTTTTCTTGCCAAACAGACTTTCTGCACCACCTGCAATCGAGCCTGACAATCCAGCGCTTTTTCCCGGTTGAAGCAAGATGCTTGCAATCAATACGATGCTGGAAATAATAATAAGTGCGATCATTAATTTATCCATGTTTTTTACCTCCCCAAATGGTTAACATATGTATTGTAACACAGTCTTATGGGAATATCAATTTTATTTTGTAAAATTCTCATAGAAATCAGTATGTCACATTGCATAAAACAGGCGCCCTATTGTAGAGCGCCCAGGTTCAATGTGTTACTTCTTAAGGTTGTAAAAAGTCTTTATTCCATCATATTGAGCAGATTCCCAAAGTTCTTCTTCGATTCTAAGAAGTTGGTTGTATTTTACTACCCTGTCAGTTCTGGAAGGAGCTCCTGTTTTGATTTGCCCAGCATTTACAGCTACTACTAAGTCGGCAATAGTGCAGTCTTCAGTTTCGCCTGATCTATGAGAAACTACTGCAGTATACCCTGCTTTCTTAGCCATTTCAATAGAATCTAGAGTTTCAGTAAGTGTACCGATTTGGTTTACTTTTACAAGGATTGAGTTTGCGACTCCCATTTCAATTCCCTTAGCAAGTCTCTCAGTGTTTGTTACAAACAAATCGTCTCCTACAAGCTGTACTTTGCTTCCAAGCTTATCAGTCATAAGCTTCCAGCCTTCCCAGTCGTCCTCTGAAAGTCCATCTTCGATTGAGATAATTGGATATTTTTCAATCATTGCATCGTAGAATGCAACCATTTCTTCAGCAGTCTTTACGACTCCTTCGCCTTCGAGATGGTATTTTCCGTCTTCCTTGAACATTTCAGTAGCAGCAACGTCCATTGCAAGGCACACTTCTTCACCCGGCTTGTATCCTGCTGCTTCAATAGCTTCGATTATAACTTGTAGAGCTTCTTCATTTGAAGTAAGGTTAGGAGCAAATCCACCTTCATCACCTACTGCAGTGTTAAGTCCTTTTCCTCCCAGCACTTTCTTTAGGCTGTGGAAAATCTCAGCACACATTCTAAGAGCTTCTCTAAAAGAGTCTGCACCTACAGGCATGACCATGAATTCCTGGATGTCTACGTTGTTGTCAGCATGCTCTCCACCGTTTATGATGTTCATCATAGGAACAGGAAGCTTCTTAGCGTTGATTCCGCCTATATATTGATAAAGTGACATTCCAAGAGCTTCAGCAGCAGCTCTTGCAACAGCCATAGATACTCCCAAAATAGCGTTTGCGCCTAGCTTTCCTTTGTTTGGAGTTCCATCAAGCTCTATCATAAGGTTGTCTATTGCTACCTGGTCTAAAGCATTAAGTCCGATAAGCTCAGGAGCTATAACATCATTTACATTTTCTACTGCCTTTAAAACACCTTTTCCAAGATATCTTCCTTTGTCTCCATCTCTTAATTCAACAGCTTCGAAAGCTCCTGTAGATGCTCCTGAAGGCACTGCTGCTCTTCCTATTACTCCGCACTCAAGCGCAACTTCAACCTCAACAGTCGGGTTTCCTCTCGAGTCTAGAATTTCTCTTGCATAAACATCATTGATAATAGTCATTTTTAAAAATCTCCCTTCAAATTATAATTATTTAATGAGTAAAGATTCACCTGTCATCTCTGCAGGTTTATCCATTCCTTGCAATTCAAGGATGGTAGGGGCGAGATCCGCCAGCTTGCCATCTTTTAGCTTCAAACTGTCGTTGCCATATAGAATGCATTTGACAGGATTTGTCGTGTGTGCTGTAAATACCTCTTTTGTTTCAGGGTCGATCATCTGCTCCGCATTACCGTGGTCTGCAGTAATAAGGGCCACTCCACCTTTTTTCTCTATAGCTTTTAGAGTTCTTCCAAGGCACTCATCAACAGTCTCTACAGCTTTTACTGCCGCTTCGAAAACACCAGTATGTCCTACCATGTCGCAGTTGGCGTAGTTTAAGACAATCAGTGAGTAATCATTGTTTTCAATTGCCTCTTCTATTTTATCCGTAACCTCATAAGCGCTCATTTCCGGTTTTAAGTCATATGTAGCAACCTTTGGAGAAGGAACCAATATTCTATCTTCTAGAGGATATTCCTTTTCCACTCCACCATTAAAGAAATAGGTTACGTGAGCGTACTTTTCAGTCTCTGCAATCCTAAGCTGCTTTAGTCCCTTATTGCTCATGTATTCTCCCAGAGTATTTGAAATGCTTTGGGGTTTAAATGCTACCTCAAGGTTTTCCAAGGATTTTTCGTACAGAGTCATTGTAACTGTAGCAAGGTTTACAAACCCTTTACTTCTTTTAAATCCATCAAAATTTTCCTCAGTAAGAACTCTGGTCATCTGTCTTGCTCTGTCAGGCCTAAAGTTAAAGAATATGACTGAATCATTTTCGTCAATCGTAACTCTAGGCTTGCCGTCCTTTACTATTACCGTAGGCATTACGAACTCATCTGTAACACCTTCTTCATACGAAGCTTCTATCGCCTTTACGGGACAGTCAAATTCCCTGCCGGTTCCAGTCGCCATTGCTTCATAAGCCTTTTCGACCCTTTCCCATCTGTTGTCACGATCCATGGCATAGTATCTTCCGGAAACCGTTGCAACTTTTCCGGCACCGATTTCCTTCATTTTTTCTACTAATTCTTTTACATATCCAAGCCCACTGTTCGGAGGGGTGTCTCTCCCGTCAAGAAAGCAGTGTACGTACACCTTTTCCAGCCCCTTTTTCTTTGCCAATTCAAGCAACGCATAAAGGTGAGTGTTGTGGCTGTGAACGCCTCCGTCAGATACAAGCCCCATCAAGTGAAGGGCTGAATCATTCTTAATAGCATTGTCAACTGCATTGTTGAGTGCGACATTTTCAAAAAAATCTCCGTCTTTTATGGACTTAGTAATTCTAGTAAGTTCTTGGTATACGATTCTTCCCGCACCGATATTCAAGTGTCCTACTTCGGAATTTCCCATTTGACCCTCCGGAAGCCCTACGTCCATTCCACTGCACTTTACAAATGAATGTGGTTTTTCGTTCCAAAGCTTGTCCAAAACAGGTGTATTGGCTGCAACTGTAGCATTGCCTTCCGTATAATTAGAATATCCGTATCCGTCAAGAATTATTAAAGCTGTAAGCATTGTTCTTCCTCCTTGATACGCTTAGCTGCCGAAATTTACTATGCTTGCAAAATCTTCTTTCAAGCTCGCTCCTCCGACCAAAGCGCCGTCAATGTTTTCCATTCCCATCAATTCGTCTACATTTGAAGCATTGACGCTGCCGCCGTATTGTATTCTAACCTTTTGGGCAGTTTCAGTGTCATATAGCTTTTCAACAGTCTCTCTTACCCAGCCGCAGACTTCCTCTGCTTGTTGGCTGCTAGCCGTCTTGCCTGTTCCGATTGCCCATATAGGCTCGTATGCTATGACAGCTTCTTGAGCATCTTTTGCTTTTACATCTTTAAATGCCGCGACAACTTGGTCTGTTACTACTTTTTTCTGAATATCGGCCTCACGTTGCTCCAAAGACTCCCCTACGCAAACTATGGGAACAAGACCTTCGGCTATTGCCTTTAATAGCTTTTTATTCACGGTGTCATCTGTCTCATTAAAGTATTCTCTTCTTTCAGAGTGTCCTATTATAACGTATTTTGCCCCTGCTTCCAATAGCATCTGTGCACTGATTTCTCCGGTGTAAGCACCACAATCTGCCCAATGCATGTTTTGAGCCCCTACGCCGATGTTGCTTCCTTCAAGCTTTTCTACAGCTGTTGCCAATGAAGTAAACGTAGGACAAACTACTACTTCTACCTTGTCAGTATCAATTTTGTCTTTAAGCATGGCAATAAGTGCCTTTGCCTCTTCGGCAGTTTTATTCATTTTCCAGTTACCTGCAATAATCGGTTTTCTCAAATGGATATCCTCCTCTTGTTTACTTGTCTTCAAGTATTTCTATTCCCGGAAGCGCTTTTCCTTCAAGGAAAGTAAGAGATGCTCCGCCACCTGTGGATATATGGCTCATCTTTTCTGCAAATCCTAATTGTTTTGCAGCTGCCGCACTGTCTCCTCCACCGATGATCGTAGTAGCATCTGAATCAGCCATAGCCTGCGCTACTGCTATTGTTCCATTTGCAAAGGCTTCAAATTCAAACACCCCCATAGGTCCGTTCCAGATGACCAACTTGGATCCTTTAATTGCATCTGCAAATATCTTTCTTGTTTCTTCTCCTATGTCAAGTCCCATATGATCAGCAGGAATTGCGTCTATCTTTACATTTTGGAATGGCGCATCAGCCGCAAACTTGGTAGTTGCCACTACATCTATAGGAAGCAGGAAGTTTACGTTTTTCTCCTTGGCTTTAGCCATGAGCTCTTTTGCAAGTTCAAGTTTGTCTTCTTCAAGAAGCGATGTTCCGATTTCGTATCCTTGCGCCTTTAAGAAGGTATAAGCCATGCCTCCTCCAATTATAAGAGTGTCCACCTTATCGATAAGATTGTTGATTACGCCTATTTTATCGGATACCTTCGCTCCACCAAGTATCGCTACAAAAGGTCTTTCAGGATTTTCTAGGGCAGTGCCGAGAAACTTAAGCTCTTTTTCAATCAAAAGCCCGCATACTGCCGGAATATAATCTGCAACACCTACAGTTGAAGCATGTGCCCTGTGAACAGCTCCGAAAGCATCTGTCACAAATACATCTGCAAGAGAAGCAAGATCTTTAGAAAATCCGGCATCGTTGTCAGTTTCTTCTTTTCTGTATCTCGTGTTCTGCAGAAGGACCACGTCGCCTTCTTTCATGTCAGCTGTTGCCTTCACTGCGTTTTCACCCACGACTTCATCGTCATTTGCAAATACCACTTGCTTGCCTATAAGCTTTGAAAGCTCTTGAGCAACAGGAGCTAATGAATACTGAGGATCCGGAGAGCCTTTTGGCCTTCCAAGATGGCTCATCAAAATAAGCTTTCCTCCTTCTTTAAGGATATGCTCGATAGTTGGAAGCGTAGCTGTGATTCTTGTATTGTCAGTAATCACGCCGTCTTTAAGAGGCACGTTGAAGTCAGCTCTCATCAATACTTTCTTACCCTTAAGATCTATATCTAAAATACTTTTTTTTGCCATTTTCGTATCTCCTTTCAATAAAGAAATTTAATTATGGTTCAATTCCGGTATTTCGTAAAAAAGGAAAGGGTAGCCCCTTCCCTTTTTGATGTTATTTATTTATTATTTTACCATGTCGGCAACGTGTTTTGCCAATCTTACCAATTGGGAAGTGTAAGACATTTCATTGTCATACCATGAAACTACTTTCACAAGTTGCTCTCCGTCTGCTTCAAGAACTTTTGTCTGAGTCGCATCGAATAGTGAACCAAAATTGATTCCGATAACGTCTGAAGAAACAATCGGCTCTTCAGTGTATCCCAAAGTCTCATTAGCTGCAGCTTTCATCGCAGCGTTGATCTCTTCTGCAGTTGTCTTCTTGCTCAATTTAACAGTAAGGTCTACCAAAGAACCTGTAGTTACAGGAACTCTCATAGCGCCACCATCCAATTTGCCGTTAAGCTCAGGAAGCACCAAACCTACAGCTGCAGCAGCTCCTGTGCTTGTAGGAACGATGTTCGCAGCAGCGGCTCTACCTCTTCTAAGGTCTTTATGAGGACCATCTAGAGTAGCTTGGTCATTTGTGTAAGCATGGATAGTAGTCATCAAACCGCTTTCCAAACCAAAGTTGTCGTTAAGAACCTTTGCAAATGGAGCAAGGCAGTTTGTAGTACAAGAAGCACCACTAAGAACTGTTTCAGATCCATCAAGAACTTCATGGTTTACGTTATACACGATAGTTTTAAGGTCGCCTTTTGCAGGTGCTGAAATGATAACTTTTTTTGCGCCTGCTTTAATGTGCTTTTCTGCTCCGTCTTTTGTCGCAAAGAAACCTGTAGATTCTATAACTACGTCTACATCGTTATCTTTCCAAGGAAGATTTTCTGGATCTCTTTCAGCATAAATTTTAATTTCTTTTCCGTCTACAGTTATAAATCCGTCACCAGCTGTTATGGAGTCAGTCTTGTATTTACCCTGAGAAGTATCATATTTCAACAAATAAGCTAAAGATTTTGCATCTGTCAAGTCATTTAATGCTACGATGTCGAAACTAGGATCGTCAAACATCAATCTGAAGGCCAAACGACCTATCCTTCCAAAACCATTAATTGCAACTTTTACTGCCATTAAAATTCCTCCTTTAATATATAAATAATTTGTTTTGCAGCGCTTTCATCGGTTATTAAAACCATGTCTTTCCTTACCCTTGATGTGGCTATTATCGCCTGTGCCTTTTCGGCTCCACCTGCTATGGCCACAATGTTGTCTATATTTTTATATTCATCCAACGTGATACCAACGCTGCTGGATGGAAATATCATGCTGCCGTCTTTATCAAAATAATGTCCGAACGCCTCAGATACTGCATTTGTGCTTATTATCCTTGCCACTTTTTCTTCCGGAAGGTTTCTCGCCTCAGCCATAACATCAGCCCTTCCGATGCCAAATAGCAATATGTCGATATCTTTGAACCTGTCAAATACGCTTTTTATATCCGGATATGCCTTTAGAGCTTCCAAAAGCTCCTTTTCGATATTATCCGGTATATGAAGCATTTCCTTTTGGGCTCCAAGCTTCGCCGCCAACATGGAAACTATGCTATTGGCTTGTGTTGAATGGCTTTTGCCTATACCGCCTCTTGCAGGCAAAACAGTTGCTTTAGGAAAGTGAAGTTCCGGCATGTTTCTCGCCACTGAAGCTACGCTGCTTCCACCGGTGATTCCTATTACAGATTCAGGCTTTATTATTCCGGTGATGTATTTTGCAGCTTTTTCACCCATATAGTTAAGAATCAGCTCGTTTTTGGTACAATCACCTGGCACTATTATAACTTTCTTTATCCCTAAAATATCCTCTAACTGCTGAGTCAGGCTCTCAAAATTTTTGTATAAATAGATTATTTCCTTAAGCTGGTTTAAAACTTCATCTCCAAGCTCTGTAAGCATGATCCCCTGTCTTTCTACATCTACGAATCCTTCTTTGTGAAAAAAATCTATCTCATTTCTTATATGTCTTTCGCTTACATCCAGCTCAGTGGAAAGATGCCTTCTTCCTATGGGCTGGTGAGCCTTCAAGTGGGACAAAATATTATACCTGAGTTCCATGAGTTCTATTATCTCGGGAAGTATTTTCTTTTGCACGTCGATAAACTGTTCTTTATCCAAGGTAATCCCCTCTTGCTTTCTAAAAATAGAATTGATTTAAATGGGATTATTTTGTCCCGCCGGGTCTAAACACATTATAATATGTTTTGATTGAAATGGCAAACCTTTTTTTGCCCTTACGCTTCTTTGCGTTCCCGTGTGGATAATATATTCAAGTTTTCTCTATACTTGGCAACAGTCCTTCTTGATATAGTATACCCTTTTTCCTTCAAAATATCTGTAATATTTTGATCAGAGTAAGGTTTTTTCTTGTTTTCCTTTGATATCAGATCTTTTATTGTTTCCTTTATTTTAACCACTGAAACATCTTCGCCTTCCTGAAAAGCAAGCCCGGTCGTAAAGAAGTGCTTCAATGAGTAGATGCCTCTGGGAGTCACCGCATATTTATTCTTTATGGCACGGCTTACTGTCGATTCATGTATTTCCAGTACCTCTGCTATTTCCTTAAGAGTCATTGGTTTTATGTAACTCTCACCGTGTTTTAAAAATTCTATCTGTTTTTCGAACAGTAGCTGCGTTATGTTTTTTACGGTTTCTCTCCTTTGAAGTATGCTGTTGATGACAAAGGATGCGCTGTTAAGCCCGCTTTTGATGAATTCAGTAGTTTTTTCGTCTCCGCCCTTTTGTAAAAGAGACTCGTAATAGCTGTTTATCTTGAGTCTGGGGACATAATAATCATTCATGGCGACTACGACCTTTCCACCATTTAATTCTACGAAAATATCGGGAATGACAAAATCCGGTTCTTCTTCACAGTATTTAAGACCGGGCTTTGGATCCAAACCCTTTAGTACCTCTCTATAGTAAGAGATATCCTCTTTGTCTAGATCAAGTTCCTTCATAAGCTTATTGTCTCTGTTGTAGCCGATATCTTCCAAGTGTTCATCTATTATGTGAAAAAGCATATCATCGCAGTGATTCATATTTATAAGCTGAATCTTAAGGCACTCTTTTAAGTTCCTTCCTCCCACTCCCGAGGGCTCAAAACGCCTGATGAAGTTAACAATCTTTATGACCTTTGTAACTGGCACTTTGATCATCTCTGCTATTTCTTCCGGTTCTGCCGAAAGGTATCCTCTCTCATCTATAAAGTCTATAATAAATTCTCCCACTCCGTAATCTTCTTCGGATAGCTGAAGGACATGGAGCTGCCCGATGAGAATATCTTTTAGAGATTCTTCGACACATTTGACGTTCTCAATTACATTTCTATCTTCGTCCTCAGAATAGGGCTGAGAATGCTCTTTTGTCTTATTTGTATTTTTTACAAATTCAAGCCAATTAACTTCTCCTTCACCCGCTTCATTGGAAACGTCTTCTTTTTCCAGCAAGGGGTTTTTCTCCATTTCCTGATTTATATACTCCCCTAATTCGATAGTGTTGTATTGAAGAATATTGATACCTTGAATAAGCTGATTGGTCATTATTAGTTTTTGTTTCTGTTTTAAAGACAAGTCAAAACCCAGCTTCATTTAAAACACCCCTGTAATCGTAAACTTTTCAACAGCTTTATTATAGCAAATTTCGTGCCATATTGCACACAATAAAAAAAGACTGAAGGATCCGCCTTCAGCCTTACAATCTTATTCAAAAACCTTAGCTATATATTTTTCAGCGCTTACTGCAGCGATAGCTCCATCAGCTGCCGCTGTTATTACTTGCTTTAGCATCTTTTGTCTTACGTCCCCTGCAACAAATAGCCCTTCGACTTTGGTATTCATCTCCTCAGTTCCTATGATGAATCCTATTTCATCAGTTTCCACCATATCGACAAACATTGAAGAATTGGGCTTGTAACCTACAAATACAAATACTCCATCTACCGAAAGATCCTTAAGCTCATTTGTTTTGACGTTTTTTAATGTGATGCTGCTTACTACCCCGTCTCCTTTTATTTCTTCAACTACAGAATCGTAGATAAACTCTATCTTGCTGTTTGCAAATGCCTTTTCCTGTATGGATTTTGCAGCCCTCAGCTCGTCTCTTCTGTGAACCACATATACCTTTTTCGCAAATTTGGTAAGAAACATGCCTTCTTCCAAAGCGCTGTCTCCACCGCCTATTACGGCAACGACAAGATCCCTAAAGAAAAACCCATCGCAGGTGGCACAGTAAGAGACCCCCATGCCCCTGAACTCTTTTTCTCCCTTGCAGCCTATTTCCTTTGGATTTGACCCGGTGGCTATTATCACCGCTTTTGCCTCGTATTCGTTTTTGTCTGTTTTAAGATAAAAAGTCTTATCCTTTTTTTCGATAGACAACATCTCTTCTTTTGCAAACTCGCTTCCAAATTCCACGCATTGATCCTTCATCCTTTGGGATAAAGCCGGTCCGGTAACATTTTCAGCAGAACCCGGGTAGTTGTCTACCTCGTTTGTTGTCGCTATCTGTCCCCCTGCATCTCCCTTTTCCAAAACGATATTCTTAAGCTTTGCCCTTGATGCGTACAGGCCGGCTGAAAGTCCTGCCGGTCCTCCCCCTATGATGACTAGGTCATAAGTCTTCATTGCTATTCCCCCTAATCGCGGTATCAGTTAAGAATGTACTCCGCTATATTTGTTGCGTGGTCTCCGATTCTTTCAAGATTGCTTACTACATCTAAAAATATTACTCCTGAGGAAGCATTGCACATTCCTTCGTTTAAGCGTGCTATGTGGCTTGTCCTGAGTTTTTCTTCCATTTCATCGATTTCGTCCTCGATTTTTATGGTGCTGATAGCAGCCGTAGAATCTTGATCTTCAAAGCCTTCCACGACATCTTTGCATACAGTCTCAACCATGTCCATCATCTTTTTGAGATCGTCAACCGCCATATCGCTAAAGCTAACTTTATTGTCAATTCTGTACTGGGCAAGCTCAGCAATGTTTTCGGCATGATCTCCGATTCTTTCTATGTCGTGAACGCAGCTGAACAGATCCATAAGTTTTCCGTGTTTTTCTTCAGATATATCCTCATTAACCAAAAGCACTAAAAACTGGGTTATTTCTTTTGCAAAATCATTTATGACCTTTTCCCTTCGGATGACCTTTTCGCAAAGAGCTTCGTCTTTATTTAAAAGCGCTTCTAAAGCAGTATGAAGATTCTTATTAGTGAGCCTTCCCATCCTAGTGATTTCCTTTACCACTTGGCCAAGAGCGACTGCAGGATTTTCTATGAGCCTTTTGTCAAGTTGCGGTCCTTTTTCGTCGTGATCGATTTTTTCAGGTATCAACCTGTCAATGAACCTAACGATCGGATCCATTAAAGGATATAGAATTATAGTGTTGGCTACATTGAACAAAGTATGGGTATTTGCGATTTCCCTTGTAACATCGTGAACCCTCATTCCGTCAATTACCGTGTATCCTGATATGGTGGTAATAAATTCATATATCGGATTGTTTCCGCCAGTTATGAAATTCATGAGTCCCAAAACTACCAGCACCCAGACAGAGCCCACAACATTTACTGCAAGGTGTATTATAGCAGCCTTCCTCGCCGCTATGCTCGTGCCTATGCTTGATATCATCGCAGTAACGCATGTACCGATGTTCATGCCCAACAACATAGGTATTATAATCGCTAATGTAGCTGTCCCGTCAACTGCGTTAAAGGTTCCAGAAAGAGCTATAGCCTGCAAAAGGCCAATTGTTGCGCTGCTGCTTTGTATAATCGCAGTTATGCCCATGCCCGCCAAAAGACCTAGTATCGGATTTTTACCGAAGGATATTAAAACGTCCACAAAAATCTGATTTTCTCTTAAAGGCTTCAATGCATCGGACATGATGCTTATACCCAAAAACAGTATACCAAAACCTAAGATGATTTCTCCCAATTGCTTTTGTTTTTTCTTCTTCGCAAGCAAGATCATGAACATACCCACGCCGATGAACAGCGGCGCAAAATGATCCACCTTCAAAGCTACAAGCTGAGCAGTTATAGTGGTACCTACATTGGCTCCCAAAATGACGCCTGCTGCCTGAAACAAATTCATTAAACCGGCATTTACAAAGCCAACCATCATTACAGTTGTAGTACTTGAGCTTTGGACTATCACCGTTACAACTGTTCCTACGAGAATCGCAAGGATTCTGTTATTGGTAAGAACTTCCAAAAGCCTTTTCATTTTGTCCCCCGCTACAGCCTTCAACCCGTCCGACATTACGTTCATCCCGTAAATAAACAGACCCAGACCTCCGACGAGACTAATGACCATTTCCGTTGTCATAAATTCCCTCCAAAATTCATATTCATACAGTAAATAATAATATCAAACTTAACGGGAATTTAAAATAAAATTAACAAAAGTTTTTACTTTTGATCGTTTATATTTTAACTATCCTCAGCACATGTCGGGAAAGGCATTTTGTCTCAATGCTTCATATAAAACTATGCTTACGCTATTCGAAAGGTTAAGTGACCTTGCTTTTGGATTATCTATCATAGGAATCTTAAATCTATTGTCTTTATATTTTTCGTGTATCTCCAGTGGCAATCCTGCTGATTCTTTGCCGAATATCAAAAATGAGTCTTCTTCAAATTTAATCTCGGTATAAATCTTGCTGCTCTTTGTAGTCATGAAATAAAAAGGCTTTCCTGCATATTTTTTTTCAAAAGCTTCAAAGTCACAATGAATTTCCAAATCCAGCAAATCCCAATAATCAAGCCCTGCCCTTTTTACCTGTTTTTCATTTACATTAAAACCCATCGGCTCTATGAGATGAAGCTTCGCCCCTGTCACTACGCAGGTCCTTGCAATATTTCCGGTATTTTGAGGAATTTCCGGTTCAAACAATACTATATTCATTTTTGTTGTTTCCTTTCTGATTGGTATCTATAGATTATAGCACACGGTTATTGCTAATCCTTTGCATTGTCAATTTATTAACTTTGTCATAACAAAAAAACACGACAAAACACTTGCCGTTATTTATGTTCCATATTTAAAATTAAAATATCCCGGGGGAAGTAACGAGGGTTTACGGTTCGGAACGGGATACAAACGTTGGAATCCTCCGGGATCTCCATAATTGGGGGATGATTGCTTACTTATATGTTACCCTATTTTAACTATCAGCAAACATACAAAAGAAAAAATTAAGCGCGCAGCTTGGATTAGCTGCGGCGCCATGATTTTATTTTACAACTATATTGTATATTCTTCCCGGTACAAATATCTCTTTTATTATTGTCTTTCCATCTAAGTGTGTTTTGATTGACTCTTCATCCATGGCTGCGGCATTTGCCTGTTCCTGGGTGCTTTTTGCAGGTATCATTATCTTTCCTCTTACCTTGCCATTTACCTGGACTGCCATTTCAATTATATCTTCTACTGTTTTTTCAGGGTCGAATTCGGGCCAACCGTTTTCATGAAGAAGCCCTCCCAAGCCACAAGACTCCCAAAGTTCTTCGGTTATATGAGGCGCCACCGGATTAAGGAGCAGCAAGAAATCTGCAAATTCTTTTTTGTTTATTGCACCTCTTGCATTAAACTCGTTGATCAGCGTCATGAGCGCAGCTATAGCCGTATTGAACTTAAGATTTTCATAATCTTCAGTTACTTTTTTAATCGTCTTATTCATCAATACTTCATTGTCTTTTACGTACTCGCTTCCATCAACCAGCATACTTGACAACTTCCATACTCTATCCAAGAAACGCTTGCACCCTTTAACCCCATTGTCTGACCACGGAGCAGGTTTTTCATAATCTCCGATGAACATTATGTAAGTCCTCAAGGTATCAGCGCCGTATTCTTTTATTATATCCCTGGGATTTATTACATTTCCTCTGGATTTAGACATCTTTTCTCCGTCTGCCCCAAGTATCAGCCCTTGAGCTGTACGTTTTGCATAAGGCTCTTCTACAGGAACTTCACCGATATCGTATAAGAATCTATGCCAGAATCTTGAGTATATAAGGTGACGGGTGACATGTTCCATGCCTCCGTTGTACCAATCAATTTGAAGCCAGTACTTAAGTTTGTCCTCAGCGGCAAAGGCTTCGTTGTTCTTCGGGTCTATGTACCTTAGAAAATACCAGCTGGACCCTGCCCATTGAGGCATCGTATCGGTTTCCCTTTTTGCTTTTCCTCCACACTTGGGACAAGTGGTGTTTACCCACTCCTCTATTGAAGCCAGCGGCGACTCGCCTGTATCTGTGGGCTTATAGTTTTTTACTTTGGGGAGCTTCACCGGCAGTTCGTTTTCCGGCACTCCCACTATTCCGCAGCTATCACAGTGAACCACGGGTATCGGCTCTCCCCAATAGCGTTGCCTGTTAAAGGCCCAATCTTTCATCTTGTAGTTTATAGTTTTCCTGCCTATGCCTTCTCTTTCAAGATATTCAATTATCTTGTCTTTAGCTTCCTTTACATTTAATCCGTTTATTATTTCAGAATTGACTAGCACACCGCTTTCTATGTCGGTAAATGCTTCCTCATCAACTTTTCCTCCTGCGATTACCTCGACTATGGGTATGTCAAATTTCTTTGCAAACTCCCAGTCCCTTGCATCATGGCCCGGCACCGCCATTATGGCTCCGGTTCCGTAACCCATCATTACATAATCCGCAACCCAAAGAGGCACCAACTTCCCATTTAATGGGTTTTTGACTTTTATGCCCTTGATTTCAACTCCGCTTTTATCTTTGGCAAGCTGCACCCTTTCAAATTCGGTCTTTTTTTTGGCCTGCTCCTGATAATCTTTAATTTCATCCATGTTGCGGATTTTTTCACTGTATTGTTCAATCAGCGGATGCTCAGGCGCCACTACCATAAATGTCACGCCGTACAATGTATCCGGTCTCGTCGTAAATACGCTGAGCTTATCAGTTGTGCCTTCTATTTCAAAATCAACTTCAGCCCCTGTCGATTTACCTATCCAATTTTCCTGCTCCAGCTTGATCCTTGGCAAAAAATCCACCTTTTCCAAACCTTCAAGGAGCTTTTCGGAGTATTCTCTGATTTTTAAAAACCATACGTCCTTTTCCATCTGAACTACTTCGCTTCCACATCTGTCGCATTTTCCGTCCTGTGACTCTTCATTGGCGAGGACAACTTTGCAATCGTTGCAGAAGTTTACATAAGTCTTGTTCTTATAGGCGAGGCCTTTTTCAAATAGCTTTAAAAATATCCATTGAGTCCATTTGTAGTAGTTTTCGTCAGTGGTATCGACTGTTCTGTCCCAATCAAATGAATACCCTATTTCCTTAAGCTGCTCTGTAAAAACCTTGATATTTTCATCTGTAACTAATCTTGGATGCCTGCCTGTCTGAATAGCATAATTTTCCGTCGGAAGGCCAAAGGCGTCCCATCCTATGGGAAAGAGAACGTTGTATCCTTCCAGCCTTCTTTTCCTTGATATAACCTCCAGGGAAGTATAAGCCCTTACGTGGCCAACATGAAGGCCAATCCCTGAAGGGTAAGGAAACTCAACTAAGCCGTAAAACTTGGGTTTGTCAGAAAAGTCCACAGCCTTGAAAAGTTCTTTTTCTTCCCATATTTTTTGCCACTTAGATTCAATGTTTTTATAATTGTATGACTTCATCGATACCCTCCTAAAAAGTATAAATCATTTGTTACTGAATCATAGCTTCTTTCCGTCGCTCCAAAGCCTTTCAAGATCGTAAAACTGTCTTTCTTCTTCCAAGAATACATGGACAACTACGCTGTTGAAATCGATGAGGATCCATCTGCCTCCTTGACGACCTTCGTTGCTAATGGCATTTATTCCATCTTTCGATGCCATTTCATCCACATATTCGGCTATTGCCTTTACGTTAATAGTAGAAGATCCACTTGCAATGACAAAAAAATCCGTCATCGGAGTAAGCTCGCTTACATCTATGATTTCAACGTCAAATCCGTTCTTTTCCTCTACCCATTCTTTAATTTTCTTTGCCAGTTCTTTTGAATTGTAGTCCAAATTGGTTTTTCCCCTTTCCATAATCAAGTAATTCCTTGCTTCTATCGTATCCGGATGAAGCACGGAATCTAACGATACGACGTACTTTATAGTATTGTCAAAGGCTTGTATCATCGCCTCGTCCAAATCTTTCATGGCAAGTTTTCTAAGTTTATCCACACCTGGATATCTCCTACCCGGCTCTATAAAATCCGAAAGGTATATGATTTTTTCCAAGAGCGTCATATTCTTTTTGCCCGTAGTGTGATACCTTATGGCCGAGAGTATCTGTTCGTCGTCTACTCCGAATTTCTCTTTTGCCAAGATGCTTCCCACCACGCCGTGCATCAGCTGAGTTTCAAAATATGTGACCTCATCAATTTTTAGGCCATTCTTTTGTAAAACATCCATCATTTGCTCTCTGGAAAATGACTTGGCACAATCGTGAAGAATAGCAGCAATCATAGTCTTTTTTAAATCGCATCCATATCTTTCCGCAAGCTTGATCGCCGATTCCACAACTCCCAAGGAGTGTTTATATCTTTTGTCAGTAATCATATTTTCAACTTCAGCTTTTAAAAGTTCGTAATCCATAATAAACCTACCTGTATAGATTTTGTTGATAAATATATTCCTCTACGCTCTCAGGCAGAAGGTACTTTATGGAGTATCCGTGCTTGACTCTAGATCTTATCTCCGATGAAGATATATCCATTTCCGGCGTATATAATTTAAGTATTCTGGCACGGTACAACTCCTTAAGCTCTTCAACCCGGATATCCAGCCTTTCCTGATCGTATCCCGGTCTGAAAGTCGTCACGAGTGAGATCTTCTTAAGCACTTCTTCTGCGCTTTTCCAGGCATCTATTTCAAAAACGATGTCTGCTCCAACAATCAGATAAAGCTCGTCATCTGAATAATCCTTTTCCAGCTCTCGGAGAGTATCTATCGTATATGTATACCCCTGCCTTTTGATTTCAATATCTGAGATTTCAAAATAGTCGTTGCTTGCGATTCCCCTCTTGGTCATCTCACACCGGTGGTCGGCATCAATATCCCCATCAGTGGTTTTGAAAGGATTGTTGCCAGTCGGTATGAACACTACCTTGTCCATGCCTAATCGGTCCCTGGCGGATTCTGCTAGAAGCAGATGCCCGTAATGTATGGGATTAAACGTCCCACCTAAAATCCCAACTTTTAACTTTTCCATCAAAACTACCTCGCATATTATTTTTTTGCCTTTTTCGGCAATTCAATCTTAGGATCAGTATGGTTTCTTTTATAGAGCACGAATTTATTGCCTATGGTCAATACGATCTCTGCATCCGTGGAATTTGCCAGCTGTTCCACAACATCTTTTAATTCTTCCATGCAGTTTTGCTGCACCTTGCCTTTAATCAGTTCCCGGCTTTTAAGAGCATCTTTTGCCTGTACGATAAGGTTTGGCGTCAAGCCATCCTTTCCCACATGCAAAATATCCGGTTCGCTGACTGCAAGAGATTTTAAATAGCTTCTCTGCTTGCTCGTCAACATATCAGTCTACCTCCATTACTTTATATAATCAAATTCTATGTCCAACAGACGTACTGTATCTCCTTCTTCGATACCCCGTTTTTCAAGTTCCTCAAATACTCCTCGTTCTTTTAATATCTTTTGGAAATACGAAACAGAATCAAAATCTTCGAAGTTGACCGAAGCAATCAGTTTTTCAAGGAAGTCCCCTTCAACAACGAATACTTCGTTATCTTTATAAACATTATAACCTTTTTCTGACTTGAGTTCATAAAGTTTTTCCCCATCCTGCGCTTCTGCATCAAATATAGGCTCTACTTCGCCAATTTCATCAAGAAGGTTTGACGTCCTGTCCAAAAGGGCATCTATTCCCTGCCTGGTTGCAGCAGATATCAAATAAACCTCATATCCTTTTTCTTCTAGTGCCGTTTTTATCGCTTCTAGGCTTTCAGGCTCCATAACTGCATCGATCTTATTGAGAGCGACTACCTGCTTGCGGCCTGCAAGTTTTTCATTGTGTTTTTGGAGCTCTTGATTGATTTTTTCAAAATCATCCAAGGGATCCCTTCCAGTCATTCCTGAAATGTCAAGAATGTGAATCAGCATCTTCGTCCTCTCCACATGTCTTAAGAATTGATGGCCTAGTCCTGCCCCTTCATTTGCTCCCTCAATAAGACCGGGAATATCGGCAATTACAAAGCTGTTTCCGTCCTTCCATGCCACGACGCCCAAATTGGGCACCAACGTGGTAAAAGGATAATCTGCAATCTTAGGCTTTGCCTTCGATACCACCGATAAAAATGTAGATTTGCCTACATTGGGATATCCTAAAAGGCCAACATCTGCAAGAAGTTTAAGTTCGAGAACGACTTTAAGCTCTTCTCCCTTGTTTCCGCCTTCGGCAAACCTGGGAGCCTGCCTGGTAGGCGTTGCAAAATGTTGGTTTCCTCTTCCACCTTTGCCTCCCTTTGCAGCTATGACTTCTTCTCCTACTTCTGTAAGGTCGGCGATAATTTTCCCCGTCTCTTTGTCCTTGACGATGGTCCCGGGTGGCACTCCTATTATCAGGTCCTCTCCCGCTTTCCCGCTTCTGTTGCTGTTTCCTCCGTCTTCGCCGTTTTGAGCGGCATGTTTTCTTTTATATCTAAAGTCTATCAGGGTCCTTAAATTGGAATTAACCTGAAATATTACGTCTCCGCCTTTTCCTCCGTCTCCACCTGCAGGTCCTCCATTGGGAACGTATTTTTCCCTTCTGAAGGCAACGGTTCCATTGCCGCCGTTTCCTGCCTTGACGGATATTTCTACTCTATCTACAAACATTGATATCACTCTTTCCTCTTACAAAAACAACCACCTTTGAAAAGGTGGTCATTTGATTACATTGCATCTTTAGGATATACGCTCACTTGCTTTTTGTCTTTGCCTTTTCTTTCGAATCTTACGATACCGTCAGCTACGGCAAACAATGTGTCGTCCCCGCCTCTCATTACGTTGTTACCGGCGTGGATTTTCGTTCCTCTTTGTCTAACCAATATATTTCCTGACAATACGAATTGTCCGTCCGCTCTCTTAACTCCAAGACGCTTTGATTCGCTGTCACGACCGTTCCTTGAACTACCTACCCCTTTTTTGTGGGCGAATAACTGAATGTTCATTTTCAACATAGGTTCCACCTCCATTCAACCTACAACTTTTACGTAGCTTTCATATTCTTTTTCGATACTCTTTAGTCCCAGATATAAAGTTTCCAGGATGGCTTTAGCCTTGGTAAATTGCTTATCGTCATAAATTTCCGGAATTCTAAACTCCAAAAACCCGTCTTCGTTTACTTTGTAATAAAAGTCAAGTTTCACGTACTCCAACAATCCGTTTATGGCAGATATAGTCAAAGTGGAAACTGCCGCGCATACTATATCCTTTCCGATATCTTCGTATCCGCTGTGCCCGTTTACTACTAATGACTTTATCATCCCGTCTTCTCTCTGAAAATTACACGTAATCATAATTACTCAGCTTTTCCCGCTTTGATTCCGGTAATCTTAACTTGAGTAAACGGTTGTCTATGACCTTGCTTTCTTCTGTAATCTTTTTTTGACTTATACTTGTAGATTACTACTTTTTTGCCTTTTCCGTTTTCTACTACCTCGGCGCTGACTGCGGCTCCCTCTACAATCGGAGCTCCTACCACCAAGTTTCCATTGTTTACAGCAAGAACTTCAGTGAACTCTACAGTTTCACCTTCTGCAAGATTCAGCTTTTCTACTTGGATTACATCGCCTTCTTTAACACAGTATTGCTTTCCGCCAGTTTTTATAACAGCATACATTTCTTACACCTCCTCAATCCAGTCTCGCCTTTAAAGGTCTCCTTTCGGAAGTTTCACCTTGTCAGAGCGGCTTCATACACCGTAATAGTATACCACGGAGAATCACATCCGTCAATTTTAATTTTGCCCTAACTTTATGCTTGAAAAGCGCACTATTGAATGTAGACAATTTCAATTAGAAGGAATTATCGCCACCTGATCAAATTCGTTGTTTATGTTTACCTCAATGTCTACTTTTACCTTGTAGAAATCCTCCAGCATCTGGTCAAAGGAAAATCCATGGCCAAAGTGCTTATGCTCATCTATCACATTTTTTAGATAAGGACTGATTATTATCTTAAACCTGTTGTGGTTCAGAAGATACATGTCGTTTTCTATCTTTGCGAGACATTTGTAGAACAGAGCTTCCTGATTATATACATCCCCTGTCCCATCGCATAGAGGACAAGTCTGCCTGTTGATGTTCACTATTGATTTTCCCTCTTGTTTTCTAGTTATTTGCAGTATGCTCAATTCTGTAAAACCTACCAGTTTAAAGCGCACTTTGTCTCGGGCAGACATCTCCCTCCACTTTTTTATGATCTTCTCCTTTTGTTTTTCTTTTGTGATGTTTATATAGTCGATAAGTATTATGCCGCTTAAGTTTCTCAGTCTCATCTGGTGTGCTATTACCTCTGTAGCCTCCAAGTTAATCCTGGCAATAGTCTCTTCCGGATCCTTATGCCCTGTGAACTTGCCGCTGTTCACGTCTATTACCGTAAAGGCTTCAGTGTTATCTATGATTATATATCCACCGCTTTTTAGCCAAAGCTTCCTTGCATAAAGCTCCTTTATCTGGGGCTCCAAGTCGTAATCGTCAAAGATATTCAGCTTTTGCACTAGCTTTATCTTATGCATGTCATCAGGAAAATAATTGCTGAAATAATCTTTTACCTCTTCTATATAAGCATCGCTGTTTAAAACCACCTGGTCTGTCTTAGTTGTATAGTAGTCGCGTATCACCTTTATGACCGGACCTTTATCCTTAAATAAAAGTTTTGGAGCAATATGGATCCTGCTATTCAAAAGCCTCCACTTTCCCATAAGGTAGTCAAGTTCCTTTTCTATCAAATCAAGAGAGGCTCCTTCAGCTTCAGTTCTTAAAATAACACCTACATCCACAGGTTTTATTCCATCTAAATAACCTTTTAGGCGCTTGATTTCTTCCTTGTTCTTGATTTTTTTTGACATGTAGATCTTTTCCTCAGTAGGCAGAAGAACTAGATAATGGCCTGAAATCCAATACTTTGTCGTAAGCCTAGCCCCTTTGGTGCCCACTGCCTCCTTTTTCACCTGCACTATTATGTCCTGCCCCTTTTTGATTACCTTGTCTATAGGCAACTTGTCAGGATTTGGATAGATATCGCTCAGATGAAGCAGACCGTTTTTTTCTCCGCCTATATTAACAAACGCTACCTGCATGCCCGGCTTTATTTGTTCCACTCTTCCTATATATATATTCCCATAAGTGCTCCAGTCACTCTCTCTGTCAGTGAAAAAGTGTTCCAAACTCCCTTGTCTGGTAACTGCTATTCTATTTTGACCCATCATGGTTTCAATGACGATATTGTTCATCTTACACTCCTCATCCTATCTATACCTGTTAAATTTATCCTTGAAGTCGGAAGACTCTTTTTCGATTTGTTCTCTGACCGTTCTTTCACCTGGTTCGCCATATTCCAAAAGGGAAAACATAGCATGTATTCTTATTTCTTCACGTTGATCATGTATACATTGTAACAGTAACTTGAAATTATTTTCAAGTATTATATTGCCACAAACTATTACGGCATTCCTTTGAAGGGTTCTTTTGCCTCTCCAGCCCGATGATGTATTCTTAAAATACTCCCCATATATCTTGTTGTCCATATTTATTATATATTCAAGCTCGGGAACAACCTTTTTGCAATCTACTGAAAATTTTTGTTCATTGGACAACTTTACATCCTTATTAAAGGGGCAGACGTCTTGGCATATGTCACAACCGTAAAGCTGCTGTCCCATGGCCTTTCGCTCCTGCCTGTCAAGAAGTCCTTTTTTTTGCGTAAGGTATGCAATGCACAAATTGCCGTCAAATTGATATGGACCTTTTATAGCCCCTACCGGACAAGCTTTTATGCAAAGCTCACATTTTCCGCACCTTGATTCCAAAACAGGAGTATCTGCATCTAATTTTACGTTTAAAAGAATTTGACCCAAAAATATAAAGCTTCCGCAAGAATCATTTATTATAAAGCCGTTCTTTCCATAAAATCCAATTCCCGCATGCCAGGCACAAGCCCTATCGCTAAGAGGACCATTGTCAACATAAGCTTTGTATTCTATCTCAGGATATATTCTTTTTACCTTGCTCATCATTTGATTTATTTTTTCATGCAGCACATCATGATAGTCTTCGCCTCTGGAAACACGCGCAAAACTCCCCTGAGTGCCTTTGGGGCTCCACTCTTCACTATGCCTGTAAGACAATGCTATTGAGACTACAGATCGGCATCTTTCCCAGGCAGCTTTAGGATCGAACCATTCATTTGCTTCTACATCATCCATGAGGGTCAGCCATCCCTTGCTCCTGCGTTCTTCAAACATGGGGATAAAAAAATCCTTTGAAGCTGCATCTGTAAATCCAACTCTATCTATACCGCTTTCTTTTGCCGCGATTATAATTTCATCCTTGAGATTCATATTGTCCTCTCCTTTTGCTTTCTCCTTAATTATAATCCTTTAAGCCAAAAAACAAAAGAAGACGGCTTGACTTTCGCCAAACCGCCAATGATTTTAATTATCTTGTCTTTCTTCGTTCAATGCTTTTAGTATCTCTTCAATGAGATCTTCTACTTCTTCTTTTCCAGCCTTGGTTTCGCTTGAAAAAAGTATGACATCTTCCCGATCTTCGATCTGAAGGGCTTCCATGAGCATTTTTAGGTTCTTCGGTCTTTGGTTTTTGTTGACCTTATCCATCTTGGTAGCAATTACTAAAGGCGTTATCTCATTGTCATAAAGCCAACTGTTTACAGCCAAGTCATCTTCTGTGGGTTTGTGCCTGAAATCTATCAACTGAACTACCATCACGAGATTTTCCCTGTTTTCGATATAATCCTGTATCATCTTCCTGAAATTCTGTCTTTCCGTCTTCGAAACCTTGGCATATCCGTAGCCCGGCATATCCACGAAACAGAAGGAGTCTTCAACGTTGTAGAAATTAACCGTCCTGGTCTTTCCCGGCTGAGAACTTGTCCTAGCCAAGGCTTTCCTGTTTATAATCGTATTTATAAATGTAGACTTTCCTACGTTAGACCTTCCCAAAAGCAGTATTTCCGGTAAATCATGCTCCGGATAATGCTTTGGAGAAACAGCGCTTGTAATCAAGTGAACTCGATTTATATTCATTATTTCATACCGCCGAACACTATCTTAATGACATCTTCCATAGTTTCTACAGCATTAATCTTAAGCTTTTCAAGGATTTCTGCAGGTATCTCTTCCAGATCCTTTTCGTTTTCTTTGGGTATGATTATATTGCTGATTCCCGCTCTATGAGCCGCAAGAAGCTTTTCCTTGACTCCTCCTATGGGAAGCACCCTTCCTCTTAAAGTGATTTCTCCAGTCATGGCGAGATTTTGAGACACAGGCTTTTTAGTGAGCAATGAAACCAGCGCAGTAGTCATCGTTATGCCTGCCGAAGGGCCATCTTTAGGTATGGCTCCTTCCGGAACATGAAGATGTATGTCAAGCTTGCTGTAAAACTCCGGATCAACATTTAAATCTTCAGCTTTGCTTCTGATATAACTGATTCCCGCTCTGGCCGACTCCTTCATTACATCTCCCAATTGCCCTGTAAGTTCCACCTTGCCTTTTCCGGGCATAGCCACTGCTTCAATCTGTAGCGTGTCTCCACCTACCGAAGTCCAAGCCAGTCCATTGACAACGCCTATTTCTTCTTTGCCCTCTATTTTTTCATATCTGTATTTTTTCATTCCCAGGAACTTATCCAAGTTTTTTGGACTCACAGTGATCCTCTTTTTATCTTCTTCGACGATGTTCTTGGCAACCACGCGGCAAATCCTTGCTACTTGTCTTTCCAGCTCACGAACTCCGGATTCTCTAGTGTAGTAGTTTATTACATCCCTTATGGTTTGCTCAGATATATTGATGTTGCTCTTTTTAAGCCCGTGATTCTTAAGCTGCTTTGGCAAGAGGTATTTTGTAGCAATATTAAGTTTCTCCTCTTCAATATATCCCGAGACTTCTATTATCTCCATCCTGTCCATCAACGGTCTGGGTATGGTGGATATATTGTTCGCAGTCGTTACGAACATTACTTTGGACAGATCGAAGGGAAGCTCTAAGTAGTTATCAGTGAATGTAGAGTTTTGCTCCGGATCCAACACTTCCAGCAAAGCCGAAGCAGGGTCTCCTCTGAAATCTTGGCTCATCTTGTCAATTTCATCCAATAAAAACAGGGGATTCTTGCTGCCTGCCTGCTTTATGTTGTATATGATCCTCCCCGGTATGGCTCCTACGTATGTTCTTCTGTGACCTCTTATTTCGGCTTCATCTCTCATTCCTCCTAGAGACATCCTTACGAATTTTCTGCCTAAAGCTTTTGCTATGGATTTTGCTATGGAAGTCTTTCCTACACCCGGAGGTCCTACCAAGCAAAGTATCGGACCTTTTAAAGCTTCTGACAGCTTCAATACTGCCAAATACTCCAATACCCTTTCTTTTACCTTATAAAGGGCATAATGATCCTCGTCTAATATTTCTCTCGCCATCTTTATATCTATCGATTCATCCGTTTCCGTATTCCAAGGCAGATCTAGTATCCATTCGATATAAGTCTGAACTACTCCAGCCTCAGAGCTTCCGGAAGGTATCTTGTTAAGTTTTAATATCTCACCTTCCACCTTGTCGTGAATATCTTGGCTTAAATTAAGATCATTTAGCCTTTCTAAGTAATCCTCCACTGCAGATACTGTGTTTCCTTCACCAAGCTCTTCCTGAATCACCCGTATTTGCTCTCTAAGGAAATACTCCTTCTGTTGCCTATCCATTTGGTTTTTCACCTTGTCGTCTATGTCTCTTTCTATTTCAAGAAGCTCAAGTTCTTTTACCAGGTATTCGTATGTCTTTTCAAGTCGAGCAAGAGTATCGATTTCCTGCAGAATATCTTGACTTTCTTCTATTTCAAGTATTAGATTCGCCCCAATTATGTCTACTAGCTCGTCTGCTTCCTTTATTCCCTCTACAGCCATCATTAAGTCCGGAGATGACTTTCTGGTGAGATTTAAGTATGCCAAGAATGCCTGTTTTACCATTCTCATCAACGCTTTGCTCTCTTTTCCTGTCAACTTTTTTGCTTTCAGGTCTTTTACCTCAACTTGAAAAAACGGCTCTTCTTGATAATACTCCATGATTTCAACCCGATTTTGCACTTCCACCAATACCCTTATAAGATTGCCCGGCATTTTCAGCAATTGCTTTACAGTAGCTCTGGTGCCCACTGGGTATATATCTTCCGGTTTCGGATCTTCTACATCTATATCATATTGAGCTGCAAGTATCACTTCCTGATTTTCCGTCATTGCGGTTTCCAATGCCTTAATGGACTTCTCCCTTCCGACATCAAAATGAATTATCATCTCAGGAAATACTATAAGGCCTCTTAATGGTATCAGCGGCAGTCTGTTGGTTTTTATCAGATCTATCTTATCGGTTTGACCCTTCATGTTCGGTTTATTCATTTCATCACTCCTCCTAAAGCTTCATATGCTTCCTTTAGCTTTTTAATTATACCATTCTATTTTTATTTTTCAATCAGCTTAAGAAAAGTTGTTTAAATTCCTCTTCTTCATAGAAAAAGCAATCACATGAATGATTGCTTTTTCTTAAGTGGCTATATTGATCAGGATGCGCTTTCTTCATCCTTTTGTTCCTTGTCTTCAGCCTTTTCTTTATAGACCAGCATAGGCGCCTTGCCTTTAGTTACAGTGTCCTTTGATATGATGCATTTTACTATGTCCTTCCTCGAAGGTATGTCATACATCACATCCAGCATCAGGTTTTCGAGTATTCCTCTAAGCCCTCTGGCTCCTGTTTCGTGCTTTATCGTCTTCTCGGCGATAGCCTTTAGAGCGTCCTTTTCAAACACCAGCTCCACGCCATCTGCTTCAAGCATCTTTTGGTACTGCTTGACCAAGGCGTTTTTAGGCTCTGTCAATATGCTTACCAAAGCTTCCACGTCCAACGGCTCAAGAGTCGTAACCACCGGAATTCTTCCAACAAATTCCGGAATCAAGCCAAACTGCAACAAATCTCTTGGTTCGATCTTGTTTAAGAGCTCGCTTGCTTCTATTTTCTTTTTGCTCTTGACATCAGCGTTGAATCCCATAGCCTTGTTTCCTGTCCGCTTGTTTATGATTTTTTCTATGCCGTCAAAAGCTCCTCCACAAATAAATAGTATATTTGTGGTATCTATCTGTAAAAACTCCTGGTGAGGATGCTTTCTTCCGCCTTGTGGCGGCACGCTTGCTGTAGTTCCTTCAAGAATTTTAAGCAGCGCCTGTTGGACACCTTCACCGCTTACGTCTCTTGTGATAGATGGATTTTCGCTTTTTCTTGCGATCTTGTCGATTTCGTCGATATAGATTATGCCTCTTTGAGCCTTTTCGATGTCATAATCCGCGGCTTGGATAAGTTTTAAAAGTATGTTTTCAACATCCTCTCCAACATATCCCGCTTCCGTAAGGGAAGTCGCATCCGCTATGGCAAAAGGGACGTTGAGCATCCTGGCCAAAGTTTGAGCAAGAAGCGTCTTACCGGATCCCGTAGGGCCTAGAAACAGGATATTGCTCTTTTGAACCTCCACATCGTCGCTTGCTTCCGCTAAGTTTATTCTTTTGTAATGATTGTACACTGCTACAGCGAGAGATTTTTTTGCTCTCTCCTGGGAAATCACATAATCGTCCAAATAATTCTTGATTTCTTCAGGCGTAGGAATGTCTGTTAGCTCTTCAAAGTGCTCAGGAACAAATTCCTCTTCGATGATCTCCTGACACAATTCGATGCA
This sequence comes from Eubacteriaceae bacterium, assembly GCA_003446375.1. Lineage (GTDB taxonomy): Bacteria > Bacillota > Clostridia > Eubacteriales > Alkalibacteraceae > Alkalibacter. The sequence goes on from DMAW01000019.1 coordinate 37,212, forward strand.
CTCATTGCAGATATACACTCCAGGCCCCGCTACCATTCTTTTTACCTGATTTTGGGTTTTGCCACAGAATGAACATCTTATTTGTTGTTTATTGTCTTCATTTTTAGACATTTTTACACCTCTCGTTTCCGGCTGCTTATTTTCTTGAGGTTATCACCTTGTCAATCAGTCCATACTCTTTTGCTTCTTGAGCGGACATGAAGTAATCTCTGTCAGTATCCTTATTTACAACTTCAATCGGCTGACCGGTTCTTTCACTTAATATTTTATTGAGTTTCTCTCTTGTCTTGATAAGCCTGTTTGCATATATCTGCACATCTACAGACTGTCCCTGAGCTCCACCCAGTGGTTGATGTATCATGACCTCACTGTTTGGGAGAGCGTATCTTTTGCCCTTTTTCCCTGAAGCAAGAAGAAATGCTCCCATAGAAGCCGCCATCCCCACGCAAATAGTCGACACATCACACTTGATGAAATTCATCGTATCGTAAATTGCCAAGCCGGCAGATATTGAGCCTCCCGGACTGTTGATATAAATCTGCACATCTTTGTCTGCATCCTCTGCTTCTAAAAACAGAAGCTGTGCAACTATAAGGCTGGCAGATACGTCGTTTACTTCCCCATTGAGGAAAATAATTCTTTCTTTTAACAGCCTGGAGTAAATGTCATAGGATCTTTCACCTCTGCCTGTCTGTTCGACTACCATTGGCACTAAATTCATTTCCATAAAACCACTCCTAACTTATGTTATTTTTGAACTGCGTTGTCTAGCAGAAAATCTATCGTTTTCTTTCTCTTTACAGAATTCGCAAAGTATTCCTTTTGATCTTCTGTAATGGTGCTCTTGAACTTTTCTACATCCATGCTGTACATGGCTGCTTGTTCTTCAATTTCCTTGGCGATTTCCTCTTCTGTCGCTTCAATTGACTCTGCTTCTGTGATCTTTGTAAGAACCAGGTCTCTTTCTATCTTCTTTTGGGAATCAGCTCTAACTTCTTCAACAAGCTTGTTTCTATCCATGTTGGTATACTTAAAGTAGTCTTCCATATCTATACCCTGCATCTTAAGCTGATATTCAAAATCTTTTAAAGACTTTTCCATATCTTCTTCTATCATTTGGTCAGGTATTTCAAATTTAGCGCTGCTTACTGCTCCGTCAACAACTTTGACCTTGGCAGAATCAGCTGCTTCCTTCTCTTTTCTCTCTTTTATCTTTTTCTTGAGATCTTCTTTCAGCTCATCTAAAGTATCAAACTCGCTAACGTCTTTTGCAAATTCGTCATCAAGCTCAGGCATTTCTTTTACCTTTACTTCATTTACCGCTACTTTAAACACGGCTTCTTTTCCCGCAAAATCGTCAGCATGATAGTCTTCAGGGAAAGTGACCTTTACTTCGATCTCATCGCCTTTTTTTGTTCCTACCAACTGTTCTTCAAACCCGGGAATAAAGGTTTGAGATCCAAGTGTAAGGCTGTGTCCTTCCGCTTTTCCGCCGTCAAATGCAATTCCGTCTATAAAACCTTCAAAGTCAATTGTAACGGTGTCACCTTCTTTAGCTTCTCCATCTTCTGAAGAAACTATTCTTGAATTTTGATCCTGCATCTTCGCCAATTCGTCATTTACATCTTCTTCTGTAGGCTCATAGCTAAGGGTCTCTATTTCTTGACCTTTGTAATCTCCAAGCTCCACTTCAGGCATAACTGCTACGGAAACTGTCATCTTGAGACCTTCTTCTCCTATAGCGTCTATGCTTTCCATTGCCGGTCTTGAAACTGCATCGATATTATGTTCTTTCAAAGCTTCGACGTAAGCTTCAGGAAAAGCAAGATCAATTGCATCTTCGTAGAACACATTTTTCCCGTATCTGTTTTCGATAATCTTTTGGGGTGCTTTGCCTTTTCTGAATCCGTCGATATTAAACTTGCCTCTGTTCTTCTGATATGCCTGGGCAACAGCTTTTTTAAAGTCTTCTGAAGAAACCTCTATCTTTATCGTCGCCACATTTTTTTCCATTTTCTCAATACTAGAAACCATTTATAATCCTCCTAAGATTGTATAATTGTAATTTTGTTGTCTGTCATTAAACACTTTAACCAAAATATTATACCATATTCCTTTATAAAAAATCAAACTTCACTATTGTTTCAGCTATTCACTTGACAAATCCTTTATCTTAACCAAATCCTGTTCCTCCATGATGTCAAATCTGTCGCTTAAATCTCCGGTTTTGATCCAAAGCTTTCCATAATTGAATCCGAGGTTTGCACCGTCTACGAATGCGCTGATCCGGTCTCCATTTTCCATATGAAAAAATACCACAGAGTTTTCTGCTTTACCTTTTTGCGCATACGGTATCTTGCCTTGCGAAACAGTCTCTGTAAATTCTTTGACAGCCCCTTCATCTTCGAGAGTTCTTTGCACTTTCAGGCTGGATGCAAAAGCTTCTCCCACATACTGCACATAGGTTATTTTTACAGCATTTTCAATCCCTAGGTTTTTAAATGCCATATGCCTTGTAATAATAGGAAATGTAAACGCACATATTGTCAATATAGCAGCGGCACATGCAGCGATCTGCCTTTTTTTTGTTTTCGCCTTTTCTTTCAGTTTTTGGACTGAAGCTTTTACCTTCATCTATAAAGATCCTCCGTTTGGTTTTGCATATAATAAACTTCATTTTAACATTCTTTTTAGAAATTGTCCCGTGAATGAAGCTTTTATTTTTGAAACTTTTTCCGGAGTTCCTTCAGCTATAACAGTCCCTCCTCTGAAGCCTCCTTCAGGCCCCAAGTCTATTATATGGTCTGCCACCTTTATTACGTCCAAATTATGTTCTATGACGACTATTGTATTCCCGACATCTGCAAGCTTATTCAGAACTTGGATGAGCTTGTCTACATCCGCCATATGAAGTCCGGTAGTAGGTTCATCAAGTATGTAGAGGGTTTTGCCGGTACTCCTCTTGCTCAGTTCCGTAGCCAATTTTATCCTCTGAGCCTCACCGCCTGAAAGCTGCGTTGAAGGCTGTCCAAGCTTTACATATCCAAGTCCCACGTCGTAAAGGGTCTGAAGCTTGTTTTTTATTCTGGGTACATTCTCGAAAAAAACCAACCCTTCTTCCACCGACATTTCCAAAACATCCGATATATTTTTGCCCTTGTATTTAACTTGCAATGTTTCCTTGTTATATCTCTTGCCCTTGCACACTTCGCATGGGACGTAAATATCAGGCAAAAATTGCATGTCTATTTTTATTATTCCATCTCCGCTGCAGTTTTCACACCGCCCTCCTTTTACATTAAAGCTGAACCTACCTTTTTTATATCCTCTGGTTTTTGCTTCAGGGGTTTGCGAGAATATGTCCCTGATCAAATCAAAGACTCCGGTGTATGTTGCCGGATTGGACCTTGGCGTTCTCCCTATAGGGGATTGATCTATGTCGATGATCTTGTCCACATTTTCGATTCCCTTTATATCTTGGTGCCTGCCCACCTTCTTCCAAGACCTGTTTATCTTGTGACTGATTCCTTTATAAAGTATCTCATTGATAAGCGTGCTCTTTCCTGAACCGGAAACTCCTGTTACTGCTATGAATTTTCCTAATGGAAGTTTTACATCAATGTCTTTTAAGTTATTCTCACTCGCTCCGCAAATCGTTATATACTGGCCATTTCCTTTTCTTCTTGATCGTGGAACAGGAATTGTCATTTCACCTGAAAGATATTTTCCGGTTATCGACCTAGGATTTTCCATGATTTCTTGCCAGGTACCTTCCGCTACGACTTCCCCTCCATGGATCCCCGCTCCCGGACCTATATCAACTACATGATCTGCCTCTTTGATGGTATCTTCATCGTGCTCTACTACTATCAGAGTATTCCCTAGGTTGGTCAGATTCCTGAGTGTATTAAGAAGCCTTTGATTATCCCTTTGGTGAAGCCCTATGCTTGGCTCATCCAATACATACAGCACTCCCACAAGCGCAGAGCCTATTTGAGTGGCAAGCCTGATTCGCTGAGATTCTCCACCTGAAAGAGTCCCCGCATTTCTTGCAAGCGTTAGATAATCCAGGCCTACATCTATAAGGAAGCTGATTCTGGCATTTATCTCTCTTAAAATCTGCTCTGAAATAAGTTTTTCTCTATCTGACAAAACTATTTCCTCAAAAAACTTCATCATTCTGCTAATGGACATTTCTGTAAGCTCTATAATATTCTTTCCCTTTACAGTAACTGCAAGACTATTGTCATTAAGTTTTTTTCCTTTGCACACAGAACACGGGGTCTCGGACATGTATTTTTCTATTTTTCCTCTAATGTATTCCGATGAGGTTTCATTGTACCTTCTTTCCATGTTGTTCACCAAACCTTCAAACACTATCTCCCTTTCCTTCCACCCTCCAAAATAGGAGTTGAAGTTAATGTTCATCGGCTCATCGTCGCCGTAAAGAAGTGCATCCATAAATTCCTTTGATGCATTTTCTAGAGGCTCATCCATAGAAAACCCGTATTTTTGCGCAATTTGCGCCACTATGGCATTGTAATATGTGCTTTCGTCACTGACACCGAAAAAATTAAGGGCTCCCTTATTTATGGATATGGACTTATCTGGAATAAGAAGCTCCGGATCTACCTGTTTGTGGCTTCCCAGTCCGTTGCAGTGCATGCACATTCCAAATGGATTGTTGAACGAAAACATCCTAGGCTCCAATTTGTCTATTGCGATATTGCAGTCCGGGCAAGCAAACTTTTCACTGAACTTTAACCTTTCTCCATCGATGACATCTATGAATGTCATTCCGTCAGAAAGCTTCAACGCTGTTTCAAGAGAATCTGTAAGTCTTTTTTCTATCCCTTCCCTGCTTTTAAGCCTGTCTACCACTATCTCGATATTATGCTTTTTATTTTTATCCAGCTCTATATCTTCTTCATTTAGATCGTAGACTTCTCCATCAACGACCACCCTTACGAATCCGTCTCGCTTTATGGCATTTAAAAGCTTCTTATGTTGTCCTTTTTCTCCTTGGATTACCGGAGACAGAACCTGAAACTTGATTCCTTCGCCCAAGGCTGTTATCGCCTCTACCATTTGATCTACAGACTGTGAAGATATCTCTTTGCCGCATTTGGGGCAATGGGGTATTCCTATCCTAGCATACAAAAGTCTGAAATAATCGTATATCTCAGTGACCGTTCCTACCGTGGACCGTGGATTTCTATTAGTGGTTTTCTGGTCTATGGATATCGCAGGCGATAGGCCTTCTATGTACTCCACATCAGGTTTATTCATCTGCCCAAGAAATTGTCTTGCATACGAAGACAGGGACTCCACATACCTTCTTTGTCCCTCCGCATATATCGTGTCAAATGCCAAGGATGATTTTCCCGAGCCGCTAAGCCCTGTAAAAACTATGAACTTGTCCCTGGGCAAAGTTATATTTATATTTTTCAAGTTGTGCTCCTTGGCTCCAACTATATTTATTCTATCCATTTACTTCTCCTTTCGTTGCGCCTTTTCGTTTTGAAGCTTGACTATCTGGTCTCTGATCTGGGCAGCTCTTTCAAACTCCAGATTTTCTGCCGCAAGCATCATTTCCTCTTGAAGCTCCTCAATACTTTTATCTCCGTATTCAAGAACTTCCTTGGTTGTCTGATAGGCCGCTTGATCCTCTGCAGCCTTGGTAGCCTCTATTACGTCGTGTATTTTTTTGACTATCGACTTAGGCTCTATTCCATGTTTAAGATTATATTCTGTCTGTATTTTCCTTCTTCTATCTGTTTCATCTATAGCTTTTCTCATAGACGGGGTTATCTTGTCGCCGTACATAATGACTTTTCCATCTACATTTCTGGCAGCTCTTCCCACAGTTTGAATAAGGGATGTTTCAGATCTTAAAAAACCTTCCTTGTCTGCATCCAAAATACCGATAAGCCCTACTTCCGGAATGTCCAATCCTTCCCTCAATAGATTTATGCCTATAAGCACATCGAACTCACCCAGGCGCAGCTGCCTTATTATTTTTATCCTTTCCAATGTATCTATATCGGAGTGAAGGTACTTGGCCTTTATTCCCACGCTTTTTATGTAGTCCGATAGATCCTCTGCCATCTTTTTTGTAAGCGTGGTCACTAACACCCTTTGACCCTTTTCAATTTTCGCGTTCATCTCTCCGATTAAATCGTCAATTTGATGTTCAGTAGGCCTTACGAAAATTTTAGGATCCACTAGGCCTGTAGGCCTGATTATCTGCTCAACTAAATTTTGGCTCTTCTCATTTTCATAAGGCCCAGGAGTTGCAGTCGTAAAAATCACTTGTTTTACCTTTTCTTCAAATTCATCAAAATTCAAGGGACGATTGTCAAGGGCCGAAGGAAGCCTAAATCCATAATCCACCAAGTTCTGCTTTCTGGATCTGTCCCCAGCATACATGCCTCTTACTTGGGGTATCGTTACATGTGATTCATCTACTATAAGCATAAAATCCTCAGGAAAATAGTCGATCAATGTAAAAGGAGGACTTCCCGGAGGCAATCCGGTTATATGTCTTGAATAATTTTCAATCCCATTGCAAAATCCCATCTCTTTCAGCATTTCCATGTCGTAATTCGTACGTTGCAGTATCCTTTGAGCTTCTACGAGCTTATTTTCCTCTATGAGTTGATCGTACCTTTGATTTAGCTCCTCTCTAATTGAGTCGATTGCCCGCTTGAGATTCTCTTCAGTAGTAGCATAGTGGGATGCCGGAAATATAGATATGTGGGTTCTTGTGCCTTTTATTTCCCCGGTTATTACATCTATTTCGCTTATCCTTTCTATCTCATCTCCAAAAAACTCTATTCGAACAGCCTGATCGCTTGAAGCAGCAGGAAAAACCTCCAAAACATCTCCTCTGACCCTGAATGTTCCTCTGATGAAGTTAATATCATTTCTGGCATACTGGATATCTACGAGCTTTCTTATGACTTCATCTCTGTCTTTTTCCATGCCCGGCCTGAGAGAGACTACCAGATTTTCATAATCTATCGGACTTCCAAGTCCGTATATGCACGATACGCTGGCTACGATTATGACATCCCTCCGCTCGAAAAGAGCTGCGGTAGCCGAATGGCGAAGCTTGTCTATTTCGTCATTTACCGAAGAATCCTTCTCAATATATAGATCCGACTGGGGAACATAAGCCTCAGGCTGATAATAATCATAATAGCTTACAAAGTACTCTACGGCATTTTCCTGAAAAAAAGTCCTGAACTCGCTATAAAGCTGTGCCGCCAATGTCTTGTTGTGAGCTAGTATCAGCGTTGGCTTTTGTACTTGCTCTATTACCTTAGCCATGGTGTAGGTCTTTCCTGATCCTGTAACTCCAAGCAATGTCTGATACCTTAAGTTGTCTTTTACTCCTTGACTTAATTTTTCTATCGCCTTAATCTGGTCTCCTCTAGGCTCAAATTCTGAGGTTACCTTAAATTTATTCATATCTTTCACCTGTTTCTTAAATTTAGATAAAACATACGTTCGATTAAATTATACCTTAACCTATTGTAAATATCAATTTTATGATACCCTAAATTCCTTAACAAAAGCATAAAAAACAAAAGACCCAACCTAATTTAAGGTTGGGCAAATTTTTACGTCATAAATTTATTAACCAGCTCCCTTAGCCTTACTGCCAAGGCACTGAGCTCTTCACTTGCACAAGCCACTTCCTGAACGGAGGCTGATTGTTCCTCAGTGGAAGCAGAAACTTCTTGAGTCGCTGCCGCATTTTCTTCTGATATGGCAGACAACGTCTCCATAACTTCCAACAGCTCGTTTTTCTTCAAATCCATATATTTCACCGACTCAGTTGATTTGTCTATTATTCCCTTGATTTCTTCAATCTTAACTGCTATGCCTTCAAATTTATCCTGGGTGTCCTCTACCTGAAGGGATTGTTCTTTCATAGCGATCACGACATTATCCATAGTGTCGACAGCTTCTCTAGAATTTGATTGAAGGTTTTTAACCACGCCGTCTATTTCCTTGACAGAGTGTGACGACTGTTCAGCCAGTTTTCTGATTTCTTCCGCAACTACAGCAAAACCCTTGCCTGCTTCTCCGGCTCTCGCAGCTTCAATAGCGGCATTTAAAGCAAGCAGGTTTGTCTGTTCAGAAATGCTGTCAATTATCTGTGTAGCCGCAGTTATCTTTTCAGCTCTCTCATTTGTTTCTTCTATAAGTTTTGATATAACATCCATAGCTTCATTGCCTTCAAAGGATTTAACTCTAAGCTGTCCCATCGTAATTTCCCCTTCATCCTTCAATCGTTGCAATTCTTCTATCTTTTCTACGATTTCAACCTTGTCCTTTAGGTCTCCTCTTATGATCTCGCCAAGCTCGTTTGCCACATAGGAACCCTTCTCCACATCTACCGCCTGTTCGCCGGCACCTCTTGCTATATCCTCCACTGTCTTTGAAATCTCTTCTGATGCAATAGCGGATTGCCTGCTCGTATCAGACAAACGTCGTGATGAATCCTCCACGCTTTCAGACACTTTCGAAGTATCTTTTATCAACTGGGCAAAGTTATCTTTAAGCTTAAGAAGCGATAAAGCTATAGTTCCAAGCTCATCCTTATTGTCTTTATACTTTTGGGATACCTTACCGGCAGAGTCAGTCAAATCGTAATTTGCAATTTTGTCTATGTCTTTCGACATTTCAATTATCGGTTTTGATATCCTTCCGCTGAAGATATACGTCAATGCGACTCCCAGCAAAAGGACTATTCCCGCAGCAGCCAACAAACTGTCTCTTAACTTGCCAATCCCTTCCAAGACTTCGCTCGCCTGAATCGCCACGACCACGAACCATTCTGTCCCCTCTATCGGAGTAAATGCAACAAACCTTCTCGTGCCTTCAAACATATACTCTCCAAATCCATATTCTCCTTCTAGTATTCTGTTTTCAAGCAAGTCGGCTAATTCCTTCTGCTCGGGATCTGATTTTGAGCTTTCCAGCAGATTCAGCTGATTCGTTACAAACTCCATGTTCGGATGGGCCATTATGACACCTTGTTTATTTACTATGTATGAATATCCTGTTTCTCCGTATTCAAATCCTGATATGATGGCATTTAGGCTATCCTGATCTCTAACTCCATACAACACGTTTTTTATTTCTCCGTCACGCTTAACCGGCACTGCTGCTATCATAGTAGGCTTTCCGGTCACCCTGCTTATCAATACATCAGATACTACGGACTCTCCGGCAATTACCTTTTGAAAGTAATCTCTGTCTCCAACATCTGTCTTTGCAGCTTCCTCATTAAACCTTACCGCTTCTCCTATTTCATTTGTCAGGGCAAAGGATTCAAACCCCATTTTCTGAGCTTCATCCAACAAGACCGCTACCTTTTCCTCCCATGGCGTTTCATCCAATATTATTCGTCTGCTCGCTATCGCTTCCATAAAAGATAGCTGTTGATCCAGACGCCCTCTGACAACCTTTTGAGTTTCTAAAACCGATGTGGAAAGTCCCGTCTGGGCTTCCCTTATCAGATAATCTGATGAAGTTATTACCGATATTGCCGCCAATCCCATGCTTGAAACAATCAATATCAAGCCAAAAACAAGCACCATCTTTGTTTTGATCGAATTCTTCATTTTGTCTTCTCCTCCAGCCTCGTGCTATTTATAAACTGATATATTATATTATCGGCTTTATAATGAAAAACTTAAGGGCTTTGTTCAAAGATAAAAAAAGAAACGCCTTTTGGCGTCTCATAAAGAAACCTAGATTTCGTGTCTTCCTTCCAATGATTTTGCCAGGGTCACCTCGTCTGCATATTCCAAATCTCCCCCTACAGGAATCCCATGAGCAATCCTTGTGACCTTGATGCCTGAAGGCTTTATAAGCTTTGACAGATACATTGCCGTAGCTTCCCCTTCTATAGTAGGGTTGGTTGCTACGATGACTTCTTCGACATCTTCATTTTGAAGCCTTTGTATCAATTCCTTTATCCTTATATCGTTGGGACCTATCCCATCCATTGGGGATATTGCCCCCTGGAGCACATGATATTTTCCCCTATAGTCTCTAGTCTTCTCAATTGCAATTATATCCTTTGGCTCTTGAACAACACATATTGTTTTTGGATCCCTCTTGGAGTCATTGCATATTCTGCATGGATCTTCATCTGTTATATTAAAGCATTTAGAGCAGTATTTAATCTTGTTTTTTGCATCTATTATAGCTTTAGCCAATGCCTCAGACTCCTGTTTGGGCACTTTTAAAAGATGCATCGCCAACCTTTGAGCTGTTTTGTTTCCGATACCGGGCAACCTGGCCAGCTCATTTATCAGCTTGGACAAGGAATCTGAATAGTAGTCCATATTACACCTCTGCTCTTAAATTTAAAACATCCCCGGCAGGTTCATTCCTCCGGTTATTTTCGCCATCTCTGCGCTGACCATTTCATCAGCTTTTCTCAAGGCTTCGTTTACAGCCGCCAACACTAAGTCTTCTAGCATTTCTACATCATCCTCATCCACGACTTCAGGATTTATCTTAACAGAAATCAATTCTTTTTTTCCTGTAGCTATAGCAGTGACAGCTCCTCCACCGGAAGTAGCTTCGACTTGCCTTTCCTGAACCTCTGCCTGCATCTTCTGCATATCCGCCTGCATTTTTTGCACCTGCTTCATCATATTGTTCATATTTCCCATTCCGCCCGGAAACTTATTTTTTGCCATTTTCAAATCCTCCTAAAAATTATTTAAATTCAACCTTATCTTCCCCGAATAAATCCAAGGGAAGCTTGTTGATAAGATAATCATCCCGTTTATTTATTTGAACGATAATTTTTATATCTTTACCCAATATCTTTTTGACCATGCTTTCGATATATGCTTTTTCTTCCTCTGCCTTCTGAGCGTGAAACTCATCTCCTTGATTATAGTAAAGTACGATCCTATCGCCATCGGCTCTTGCTTTGCCTACCCCAAGGGACATACCCAATACTTTTTGATCTTTGCTTATATGTTTTACCACGCCGCTAAAGTCCATATCCTTTTCCACTTTTGGCTCAACCGGGGGTTTACCCGAAATCACGGGTTTCTTAACGTAATCTGCGGGATTTTCCTTAGCTGCTGCAACATTCCCTTTATAAGGCATTTCCTTTTGTCCAGCAGGCTCTTTCATAGTTGATTCTTCCATAGTGCAGAGCCTCACGATAGTAACTTCCATCAGAATTTTAGGCAATGCAGTAAATTTCAGCTTGTTTTCCCTGTCTGCAAGAACATCAATTATTGAACTGATCCTATCCATGGACTTTAAATCGATTCTTGAAAAAAGTCCGCTCTTTTCATCTTTGATCTCAAGTAGGATATTTGGATTTTTTGTAATGCCGTAAATCAGCACATCCCTAAATCCGCTTATGAGCTGGTGTATAAGCTGAACCATCTCCTTGCCTGAATTATAGGCATTGTCAAGGTTTGAAAGCGCTGTTTTAACATCTCTGCTTAGCACGGCTTCTATCATTGAGTAAACTATTTCATTGTCCGTTATGCCCAGTATGGATTTTACCTCTTCATATTCAATCAAGTTATTTCTGCTTATAGACATGCATTGATCCAAAATACTCAGTGCATCTCTCATTGCTCCATCAGCATTTCTAGCTATAAGTTTCAAAGCAGAATCTTCTATCTCTATTTCAATATCTTTGCACACAAACAGCATGCGGCTGATTATTTCATCTGAAGTAAGCCTTCTGAAATTAAAGCGCTGGCACCTAGAAAGTATAGTCGCCGGAAGCTTGTTTGGCTCAGTGGTGGCAAGTATGAATATAGCATGAGATGGTGGCTCTTCCAATGTTTTAAGAAGAGCATTGAAAGCTTCCATGGTAAGCATATGAACCTCGTCTATAATATAGACTTTATACCTGCCCACCGCCGGCATGTACTTCACCTTGTCCCTTAGGTCCCTTATTTCGTCTACACCTCTATTTGATGCCGCATCTATCTCAATTATGTCCATGATGCTGCTCGACTCGAGATCTACACATGTCTTGCACGAGTTACAAGGCTCTCCGCCATTAGCTTCAGGACAATTGACGGCTCTGGCAAAGATTTTGGCCGCAGACGTCTTTCCAGTTCCTCTAGTCCCGCTAAAAAGATAGGCATGTGCTATCTTATCCATTGTTATTTGGTTTTTCAAAATAGAAACTACATTTTCCTGGCCTATTATGTCTTCAAAGCGCCTAGGCCTGTACTTTCGATATAGTGCTACATATTCCATTCATAAACTCCTATAATCGTATTGAAACCATTATACCATTTTTTGTAGAAATAAAAAATGTCGTGCACCCTCCTTCGAATGCACCCGTAAAGCGGAACGAATCAGCCAGCTCAAACCAGGTAGACCTGCGGCACATAGAATTCCTGCTTACCGCTGCTTCCTTCCGGACCTGACGGGGTTCACAAGTATCTATTGCACAGGGCCCGGCTCTCAACACCGCTTAAAACGCTCCTGAACTTTAAAAATGCATCCTCTGTCGGGAATTCGATCCTGCTACAGCGGATTGCAGGTACAGGGCACCGCTAACTCCCCATCTAGCACGACAAAAGTGTATGTCAACCCACATGGGTCGAAAACAATTTCATTTGGCTTCAAAAGCCACATATTGAATTGTACCACACTTACTGAAAATTGCAAGGAAAATCAGTCGATGGCTGTCGACTGAATAATTGCAACATTAAATGTCCGATAATTTTTAAAAGATTCTATAGTGTAAATATTTAACATGTTTAGTTGTACATCCTAAGATGCCAT
>DMAW01000128.1 GCA_003446375.1 Eubacteriaceae bacterium
GAATATGATGAAATTATTCCATTTATAGGCGATAGCTTAAGCGGATTTGAACTACCAGAAGGATTGAATTTATCAGTAGACGACATAAACGAAGGTAAAGCGCCTTGGCTTAGAACATGGGACGGAAAAGAACTGTATGCAGGCGCAACGGTCGAAGAGTTTATAGACTTCGTTTTGGGTAACGGCGGCAAAATTTTTAGAGAAGGCCGTAGAATCATCGGCACATGCAAGGAGTGTAAGTGGTGGGAAAAAGACGAAATGCTGGTAGAAGATATGGGGTTCTGTAACCGCGAAAACACTCAATTTTATTGTACTTATGAAGACTTCAGTTGTATCCACTGGGCAAGGAGGAATAAAGATGATACCGAAGTTTAGGGCGTGGTTGAAAAAGAATTTGGGCATAGAAGTGCCAGAGTGGAGTGGCTAATCGTGGAATTGGAATTCGATATTTGTGAAAAAATCAAATTGCCTACTATTATTGAAATCGCATATAAGCCCTCAAAAATATATGCAATTGGAGACAGCTCTTTTAAAGAAATTAGCACTCTTTCTGAGTTTCGCGAGCATGCTGGTGAATTTGTGTTGGAAGTAAAAGCTTCAGGTCAAGTGTATTTGTGCCTTATTAACTTAGACGGCGAGACTCTTTCTCAGGTAGCTTGGCCTTTTTACATGTTAGGGATGGACGAAGAATCTATGTTTAAACGGTTGTTGGAGTCTGCCAATATATTATTACCACTTTTAAATCGCGAGAAGGGGAAAGAATGACAGAGAAAGAATTAGAGAAAATAAAAAAAGAGTTGAGCGGGCTACCCCTGGCCCTTGGAAAGCTGAAAACATTCCGTACAACGGTATTGATGAGCCTTATGTTATTACTAAAGATGGCATATATATTTGTCAAACTGTATATGAAATGCAGAGTATAACTGAAAAACACAACATTGATGAAGATACCAAATTTATTGCGCATGCACGCGAAGATATACTAAAACTTCTAAAGGAAATAGAAGTACTGAAAAAGGCTTTAACTTGCGCATTAGACCATATTGAAGGGAGGAGAGATAGGTTTTCTACAAGGGACGCAAAAACAGTAGCTATAATTCTTAGACAAGCGATAAACAGAGAATTGAAGTAAGAGGAGGCATAGAATGGAAAATAATGTAAGACTCTCAGAAAATGTAGAATTTTTGCTAAAGGATAGGTATTATATAAAAGATAGTTCTGCGGCTAAACCAATTGTGCTTAAGGTGAAAGTTAAAGAAGGCAAGGTTTGTCATCGAACTTCCGATGAAGAAGTTGTTGTCGCAACATATGGTTCTGGGGCGCGTTTGGTTGGCGAGCAAGAAATTTATGAAATTGGTTACGAAGACGGACGTTTTATAGCAAACGAAGTGCCTGACGGCGATTATTCCCTTGAATACATTCCATTGATAGAAGAAACATCATGGGAGCAACTTTGTCGGCGCGTTGCGCGTTATATTGCATTAGCGGAGTTAAATTATAGTGATAGTATCGAACAAGTTCGACAAATTGAACAAAAGTTTTTTGAAATGTTGTATAAACGTTTGTTTCTACCTAATAGTCCAACGCTTTTTAACGCAGGCAAAGGGATGATCCATCTTACAGACAATGAAGGGAATGTGCTGTTACATAAAGAACTTTTAAAAGACTATGAATATATTAAACTTTATAATTTTTATAAAAACAACCCTGATAAAGTTGATGGTATGATGAGCGCTTGTTTTGTGCTACCAATAGATGATAGCATGGAAGATATATTTGATGCAGTAAAAAATGCTGCACTTGTCATGAAGGCGGGGGGCGGTGTAGGGTTTAATTTCTCAAAGCTCAGGCCGCAGGGTTCCGAAGTTTCAGGTACAGCCGGATATAGCTCAGGCCCTATTTCGTTTATGAATCTATTAAACGAGACGGGTAAAGTAATTGAACAAGGTGGTCGCCGGCGCTCAGCAATGATGGGAATTCTTGACTCTACCCATATGGATATAGAAAAATTTATTGAAGCTAAGCGTAACAATGACGGCAAATCTGTACTGAATTACTTTAATATATCAGTTAATGTGCGTAATCCCGAAGATTTTGCTGACAAAGTCGATAGTGGTGCATGGTACAAACTTTCGCATCCCAAACACAACGAAGTGCGGTGGGTAAATGCAAAAGATTTGCTAAAGAAGATTTCTGAGCTTGCATGGAAGACGGGCGATCCTGGTCTTGTATTTATTGATCGGCATAACAAGTACTATTCTCTTGCGAATATAGAACCCGTTGCAGCGACAAATCCGTGTGGCGAAGAACCATTACCGCCATTTGGAAGTTGTAACCTATTATCAATAAATTTGTATAATATATTCAAAGAAGCTGAAGTAGAGCGTATCGAAGACTTATTTGGTTATATTGAATTTGAACGGTTCATATCTGACATAATAAAGACAGCAGTACGTTTTTTAGACAACGTTATAGATATGAATAGGTATCCAATAAAAGAAATAGAAGAGAAGACTAAGCTTCGTAGACCTATTGGATTAGGTTATATGGGATTGCATGATGCGATGATGCACTTAGGCATACCATATGCAAGTGATGATGGAGTAGGTTTTATAGCTTATATAACGGGAGTTTTGGCGTATCATTCGTACGATGCCTCGCATTGGCTTGCGCTTGAACGTGGCGCATTTCCGTTATTTAATAAATCAAGATTTAATAACGAAGCCTTTGTTCCGTTTTCCATGTTTGATCCCGAGAGATGCGGTTTATTTTCAGAAGAAGTAAAAAACTTGAACTTTGATTTGCGTGAGTCTTTGCGCACATTTATGACTTCATTAAGACATAGCCAAATTAATACCATTGCACCAACAGGTTCAATTTCTAATATCGCTGAAGTATCATCCGGCCTTGAGCCAAATTTCATGCTTTGTTATACACGCTATGTAACCCAGAAAGATGGTAGTAGAGTGCCACTAACAATAGTTAATAGAGTTATACTCGATAAATTTGACGAAGAAACAATAGAAAAAATAAAAGAAACAGGAAAATTTGACACAGACGATCCTGTATTCAAAACAGCACAAGAGATAGACTACAAGTGGCATATAGCAGCGCAGGAAGCAGCACAGGCATATATAGACGCCAGTGTGTCTAAAACTATTAATCTGCCAAACGAAACGACGGTTGAAGAAATTTTTGATATATATATGTATGCTTTAAAAAGCAATCTAAAAGGAATAACAATTTACCGTGATGGTAGTTTAACTACACAGGTTTTAACAACAAAGAAAAAAGAAGAAAAGAAGGAAGAGAAATCTGAAAAAAGCCGCGGATTATTCTTTAACATATCTCCAGCCGGCAAATTACTCGAAAGACCGCGCCCTGATTCACTCATCGGTGTATCTAGAAAGTTTACTACTGAAAAAGGCACAACATTTATAAATGTAAATTTTGATGAAAACGGGTATCCTTTTGATGTATTTGTGAATGATAATAGAGAAAAAGCTGAAATTATTGGCAGATTATCGTCGCATATACTTAGGCTTGGTGGAGACTTTAACGAAATAATAGAAACACTCATGAAAGTCAAAAGTGGCGATTATGCGCGCAAAGTAGCGGAAGCACTCAAACAAGCAGTTGAAGACTTTAAGAAGCTTATGCCAGCTATTAAGCCAAAAATTTTGTATCCTAATAACGACCAATATACTAAAGAAGAACTTGATCAACTTATTGAACAAGGGATAGTAGAATGGAGCTCGAAAGGATTTTATATTCACAAAGAAAAGGGTGCGACCATCTGCCCGGTATGTGGTGGCGTTAATTCTATTCATATGGAATCCGGTTGCATGGAATGTGCCGCATGCGGATACTCTAAATGCTCATAAACGGCGGGCGTTTGCCCGCTATCATTTTTGTAAGAAGGCGAAAGAACGGAATATCTTATAGCGTTTTATAATAAAACGCTTGGCAAAACAGAAGGTTTGGTTATTGATGTCTAAAAGGTTAAACATGCCGTGAAGTACGCTAGTGATTTTTCAAGTAGCAAGAAGAAGATATTGAAATTGAGTGTATTGAAGAACGTTCATTGCCTGCTGGATACGGACATAATTTACCAAGAAGGGAGAATCTATAAATGTGGAAAATAAAGATATGGGATAAAAAAGAGAAACGTATGAAACGCCCAACATCACTAAATTTCGATTCTCATACAGGTGAATTGCATAGTATTCAAGTTGGTAGAAAATTGTATTTTACACCGTTCAAAACGATAATTCCTATGCTCTGATCAATGGTTGTTGATAAATACGATAGACCGATATATGAAGAAGATATTGTTGGTGTACTTTACGAGTTATTTGGCATAGAGGTAGTTTTTGTTTGGCACCAAACGATCCTCGTTTATACATTTTGGGCGATCATGATTCTGACCAATTAATACTATTAGGCAATACATATAGCGATAAGGGACTTTTTGAAGTTTTAGATAGAGGTGTAAGAAGCGGAAAAATAAAATCAGAAACAGAATTGAGAATAGCTAAAACACAATATAATCGCAATTCTGCATATAACGAGCTTAGCGAATTTTAAGCAGACATATTTAATTTTTATAGCTTTTGCCAAAAAACCCTTGACATAATACGATAATCATGTTATAATTCAATTGAGAAGATAAAGATAATAATGTAGGAGGAATGAGCATGGCTACCGACTTAATAGAAAAGTTAATACAACAGCTTCCGCCTGTAGTAGTGTCTACTGCTTATATAGCCGGCGGGCGACAAAAAGATATATATTTGTTGATAGCTAAACTTACGGTAGCTAATGGTACTGCAGTAACTCCGTATCATGTAAATGTTATAGATATAGCTAATGTTTTGGGTATTACTAAAGCAGGTGCTTCTTCTGTATTTTTCAATTTAAGAAAGAGAGGTTTTGTGACTGTCGAACATCGCATTAAGGGTGTAGGATCTATTTACAGCTTAAATGTAGCTTCTGACGCCGGGCTTATTGTGCCGGCTGACTCCATGTTTGTTTTAGTTGACAAAAAGAAACTTATAGAGAATGCTCTTAAGAAGTTTAGAGAACTTAAGCGACCAAAGTATTATGAATTTATCTCAAAGCAGTTTAATAAAATGATTCAATCTTAGTGGGGAAAGGGGAAAGAAGTTAGTTTTTTATTTTTTCTTTTCCCTCCAAAAAAGACATAAGCCTTAGTAGTATTTTAATTAGTGGATTTAGCTACTATTTGGATTAAAGACATATCACACGGAGGGATATGGGTGAAAAAAGAAAAGTATACTGACGATTACACACCTTTTGATGCATGGGTCTATGAAACTTTAATACCACAGCTATTGAATAACCAGGACATTCCACAAGGGATAGATAAAGCGGATTTAAGACATTCTTTATTTGCATACTATTGGGCGGAGCGTTTTCGCCTTCTGAATAGACGGGAAGATACTGGTAAGGTCTTAAAAACGGTACTGATTTATGTATTAAGGGAACTGCAAGTAAAGGCTAAAAAGGTTGGCGGCGCATTATTTGTAGTGTCTGATGTTGAATTACGAAATGTTGTGAAAGGGTTCAATTACACTGATGGTGGTGATGGTCTATTTACTCCTTCTCCAGAAGAAATTTTGGATCAAGAAGAGAACGAAGCGTACCAACGTTGGTTTGTAGCTGAAACTCGCCGGTGTATAGCAGAAGCTATCCCCGAATTTACGCCACATCAAGTTGACATGTTACTAAAGTACTTCTTGAGGGAGATTACTTTTTCTGAGTTAGTGGTTTCTATGGGTCTTAAACCCGTGCCTTTGATTAGAAACACACAGTTGGTTTTGCGTTGGAAGCGCCGAGTAGCAGGAAAAATGCTACAAAAAGGGATCGTAACTCCGCAAAAACTCGAACAGATGGGAATTACAGGTTGGCGTGAGAGATTAGGTTTGAGAAAAATTTACTCTGAAGAATTGATCGGCGAAGATTCTTAAAAGCGTGAGCCAGGAGGAGCATAAATATGTCTGACAGAACATTCGACGAATATTTTGAATGTGTGTTAAAAAACGGGAGCGAAGCAGGTCTTTATCTTTATTATGATTTGTTAGCGCAGATTAGTGGCGAATTAATTGATTATAGATTAAGAAATGGTTTGACTCGCGAAGCGCTTGCTAAAAAGTTGGGGATATCCCATACTGCAGTATCTGAAATTGAATCAGGTGATTGGAATCCAGATTTAAAAACGTTGGCGATGTATGTAGCAAGGCTTGGCGGCAAGATAAAACTAAGCCTCGGCTTGGTTTCGACGCAGAAAGAAGGCGCTTCTTATGGCGAATTATAAGCTATTAACATTTGGCGATCCTGAACTAAATGGTGTTTTTAAAATCATTAAAAATGAAGAAGAAAAATTTATAGGAAAAATCTTCGGAAGTAAAATCGAAGATAACGTAATCGAACAGATTGTAGAGATTTCAAAGACCAAAGGTTTTATGAATTGTGTAATGCTCCCTGATGCTCATGCGGGCGAATGTCCTGTTGGTGTAGCAATTGAGACTCGCGACTATGTGCATTTCAACTGGATCGGGAGTGATATTGGTTGTGGTATTTCAGGAGTGAAATTTAATTTAAAACCAACGCCTGAACTTGTGGATAGGATAGCAAAGAATGTATTAGAGGAATACACATCTATAAACAAAATCCCTTCTATTGGACAAGGCAATCACTTCTTTGAAATAGCCGAAGATAAAGAAGGTAATATGTGGTTTGTAATTCATTCTGGGAGCCGAGGATATGGTGGTTTAGCTTATAAAGCGATCTCAAAAGAACTGAAACTACTCGGGATAAATGGTGTACATAAAGACTCTCAATTATTCAAAATATTTTGGAAATCCTTTACGAATGCCGAACTTGTGGCCGACATAAATAGATTTAAGATACTTGATGGTGCGCGCGCAGGCATTGAGGCGAAGGCTATAAAGATAATTTCTACTATACATAACACAATTAAGATTCGTGGAAATAAAGTCTTTCACTACAAAGGAGCAGCACATGTAAACCCAGGCGATTATGCCATTATCCCGCTAAATATGAGAGATGGCTCCCTGATAATTCAAGCAACAGACAAAGTAGCTAAATTAAAATATGCGATCAATCATGGTGCCGGGCGGGTGTCGTCAAGATCTTATTTTTTAATGACTCACGACGAAAGTGTACTTGAAGGCATTAATTACTACAGCGAGAAGCCTCCGATTGACGAAGCGCCTGAAGCATACAAGGACATCATGTATGACATGGAATGGCTTAAGAGTCAAGGATATATCAAACCACACCCGCCCTGAAAAGGAAA
>DMAW01000174.1 GCA_003446375.1 Eubacteriaceae bacterium
TCTCTTCTTAAATTCAAGCTCGATTAAATGAACCTTCCACTGCTCTTTTTCGCTCTTGAGGTTTTCCAGATTGTTATCTCCATTAACATAGATAATGTCGAACTCGCTGTTCTTTGTTTCTGCGCGGTATTTCACAAAGAAAGCATCCAAAGCAGCGTTATCGGCTGCCAGATCTTCGGTGAGATTGCGCCAGATGACAAGAGCTTTATCCCCATTGGGCATAATGCCTTCCACTGTTTTAAAGATATACTTTCCTTCCTTGTCTTCTGTTAGCATTACTGCATTTTCATATCCACCCTTAGGATCAGGGACGGCATTAAAGCGAGCAGCAGATTTTTGTCTCGTAACAGCAAGGCCAAGGAGATAATTAAAGGTTTCCACCAGGTCTATGGTTGTTTCTTTTGTCTCGTTGTTCTCGGCAATTTTCATTTTATAGCCAAAAGGCTCTTTAAAGCGGTCAAGGTTTAAGAGGCTGCCCCTGCTTTCAATGTCCAACATATAGGATACAAGGTACTCGTTAAAGAAGTTTGCGTCCATCCTTAACTGCCGCTCCTGTTCAGGCGTGCGGCTAAGCTCGATATTATTCAATGTATCCTCGTAGCTTTCCAGACGGATGTATTTAAAAATCTGTGAAACACCGGTATTTCTGTTTTGTGGCTTGCCGTCCTTCCAATCTTTGGCGTAAACAACCTTTTTAATCCTCGGCTTGGTAACTGTGTTGAAATAATTGCCCATTTCCACAAGGATATATTTACGGTTACCTCCGTCTTCGCGGTTGAGATTTATGACTGCGTGACCTGTTGTGCCAGAGCCGGCAAAATAGTCAAGAATAGTATCGTTTGAGTCAGAAACAGCATATATACAGTCTCTTACAGTAAATATTGATTTTGGGTAATCAAACAACTTATTACCCAAGCCTAACGAACTAAGTATTTTTGTACCATAATCCCCAGCATTATAAAGCGGTGAATACCACATAGTCTTAAATTGTTCGGTTGCTTTAGCCAATTTAATTTGCAAGTTCCCTTTTCTTGATGTATCGATTTTCAAGTATTTTTTTATTTGCTCTACTGTTTGTCTAGCATATCTCCACTTTCTTTCAATTCCCTCATCATCAATAGGATAAATTTCAATTATTCCGTCATCACGCAAAATATTTGAAGATGCAGGATGAAAATCATCTTCACAAACATCGCCAAAACCAATTATCTCATTATCTTTTACATAAATTGGGTAAAAACAATTAGCTGCATCTTCTCTCAACGACTCTCCGCCCCAGTTTCTAAGGTTTGAATACTCCCATTCATTTTCGGGAATTTCAACCCTATTTAATTCTTTAAGGGTTTCTGGCATTACAAATATTGCGTATTCATTTGAAAACGAGAAATGATCACCTTGTGTTCCTTTTTTATTATGCTCAACTGATACAGATACAATATCATAATTGGGATAAAGCTGTTTTAGTAATGCGAATAACCCATTATGCTCATATTTATCAATAGCCACAACAATAGAACCATCGCCGGAAGATAATTTTCGACTTAAATTTAACCTGTTTTCCATTAAAGATAACCATGATGAATGTTTAAAATTGTTTTTATATACAATCTCACTAGAAGGTGAATTATACGGCGGATCTATATAAATACACTTAATCTTCTCTCGATACTTCTCCTGCAGCAAATTTAATGCCTGAAAATTCTCACTGTGAATTAAAAGGCCGTTTGTCTCCTCATCTAAATTATCAATGCTCGCAATCAGCCTCTCCTTGAATTCCGTCGTAAAATGCTTTGTATCCAACACTAGATTTTTATTCTGTTTTAAAAAATCTACGGTCAGCGGAATAGAATAGGCCACTGTCATCAAGTCCCCGGCAATCTCATCAATGGCATACAGTTCCACCCATTCCTGCCGTTGAGCATCATTTGCAGCGATTTCGGGATAGAAGCTCTCATCAATCTTATCAAGGGTGATACACCAGTTTGTTTCAACCACAAACTTTTTCTTGAGCCACAGCTTTTTCTGAAAGTCCTCTATTTGCGCCAAAAAGTCAATAATGGTGCGGCCTACCTTTTTAATGGCCTTCACCTTGGCCAGGTAGGCATTTACTTTCACTTCATTGTCGGTATCCAGGTCGTCCAGGTGCATTATCTCGGCTTTTATGTAAAAATCCAGTTCCCTGTTCAAGAAACCGCGCAAATCTTTGTGAATAAAATAATCGAAGGTGTTCTTGGCAACATAGGTTTCCAGGTGCTTTTCCAGAATTGTGCGGGTCTTATTTTTATCTGTTGGAGCAGGCATGTTTATGGCCCAGACAAAGCGCTTTAAGTCGGCATTTTCTGAAACGGCGCCTTTAATTTTATCAACGGCGGATTTATTTAATTTAGTATTATCTTTCAGCTTGTTTACGCTATCCTGCTCACTAGCAGGAACACGATATTCAAATTTTATTGTAAGCTCATTACCCTCCGCTTCCAGGAAGTTTTCATCCAGCAGAATAAATTCGCGCTTTTTGTCATCACTTTCTTTGTTGTTATTTTGCTCGGTATTAGCGTCAACCAGCTTAAAATGAATCGTATACTTTTCTCCATGTACATCCACCTTAAAGGAATAATCCCTGAAGTTTTCGCTGGTTTTGATATAGTATTGGTCATGGTTGGCCCAGTAAAGTTTGACTTCTTCCCCCTCATAGGGAATAGCATAAACACCTTCTTTGTAGCGGCGTTTGCTGATGAAATCTCCCTCATCATAGTAACGGCTGAAAAAGTTATATAAAGCTGAATAAACATCACTTTCCATCTCGGCAACTCCTGTACCGGAGGCAAGCAACGCCTTATATTCGGCATATTCTTCTCTCAGCTTGCTGTCCTCTACCTTAACCCCTACGCTTTCACACTGCTTCTCAATTTCTTCAATACGCTTTCTTACCTGGCTGTTGTCGGTAGCATATTTCGATAGTATGGAATTAACTTCACTGGCAAGAGTATTTTCAATGAAGTTATTGATCTGATTTTTTCGGATATTCATGATGCGGTATATCCCAAAGTCAAGATCTGATTTCTCCAACTCAAACATGTCCCTTAAAAGTTTGGTAAAGCGTTGCAGTTTTTCGCTCATTGCCTAACCCCTCCTGTCCTAGCATCTATCTTCTTTTCATTAGTCCTGGTTTCTTCTCTTTTAAACCTTGCATCTGCTGGTTTTGGGGCATCTTTAGGAATTGCCCATACCCAGCCAAGGCGCTTGGCTCCATCAACTCTGCCCTGTTCACACAGAACCTGCACCCGCCGTTGGGATATGCCCCATTTTTCAGCAGCTTCTTTTGCAGTAATATATTCCATTTCTCATCCCTCATCGAAATGTAGTTTTCTAGGCTCCAGCAATTTCTTAATCCTTAATCCTTAATCCCATAAAATAATGGTTTATCTTTAATCAGCTCTTCCATCCTTTTAACCACACTGTCTATTTCGGCACTTTCTTTAAAATTATTTGATTTCAATGCTTCTATATAAGATTCCAATATTTCAGCAGGTTCTATAAAACTTATATTTTCCGGCTTATTGCTGAGCATGACTTGTGCGTCTATAAATGCACCCATACTGTTGATCACAATATTAAGTAATTTCCCCGCACGCTCACAGTTTCCTTGTATCATCTCATTCCTTGCCTTCAAGGTTAAACTGCGGATATCTTCTCCCCATATGGCATAACGTGAATGAGTAGCTTTAGCCTCTTTATCACAATCATTAAAGATGGCCCGCTCCAACCTGTCCATTACCCATTCCTCGCTATTGCCCTCTTTCATACGTTCAAGAACTACTGGATTTTCCATTCTTTGGAGATTATAAAAATCCAGTATGCATCTTATTAAAGAATTCACTTGCTTCAAATAAACACCCCTTCTTCTTGCCATCCAAAACTTTTCTACTTATTCCAAACCATCATCTTCAGCAGCGCTGGTAGACTTCGTTTCAATGGTTTTCACTGTTGTCCGTTTAGCAATATATCCCCTGTAAACAGTTTTTTTATCTTCATCCTCAAATTTTAGAGGTACATATTCGACCTGGTACCAGTACCGTTCTTCGCTAATTATCGTGACGATTTCATTTTTTGTAACGGTATATACAATTGGAGCTGCTTTAGAAGGTTCTTTTCTTATTGCTGCTTTATCTGAAACGATGGTAGCCTGATGCACAAAACCAGCTATCGTCACTATTGCACTTATTATGGTAATTATCGTAACAATTGCTTGTAAAACCCGCATAACTATAGGATTTTTTTCCTGCCATTTTATTATTGCTGCATTTAGCCGTTGCTGCCAGTTTGGAGAAGAATAAATCTCTGTAATGATTCTGGTGCAAAAACC
>DMAW01000058.1 GCA_003446375.1 Eubacteriaceae bacterium
AAAGTTTTAAGCAGGTATTCCGTACTTATTATAGACGAAATCGGCTATCTTCCTATGGACATACAGGGAGCAAATCTATTCTTCCAACTGATTGCTAAAAGATACGAAAAGAACAGCACCATCTTCACTTCAAACAAGCCTTTTTCTCAATGGAATGATGTTTTTTCTGATACAACCATTGCTGCAGCAATACTGGATCGGGTGCTTCATCATTGCAATGTTGTCAACATCAGAGGTGATAGCTACCGGTTAAAGGAGCGGAAAGAGCACATGAGAACCACCAAGAAGGTTAACACTTTATTCACAGAATCAGATGATTAATAGCGCCGAAAAACTACATTTTTTAAGCGCCTTTTTCATGCAAATTTAAACCGCCCTTGACACGTCTCTGTTCTCGTTTCTTCCGACTACTTTGTTCTGTTACTTGGCATAGTTTTCTCTCTCTTTTCAATGTATACGGCATCAAAACCGAGTATCACTTTTCCATCGCAGTCCATGGTCGTTATAATGTTTAAGATATCCGTTTTGAAACAAAAAAAATTCAGTTTTATGTGTGAACTGAAAGATTGGTATGGTCATTCCTCCTTTTCTATGCGTATAACTTGTTAATACCCACTGTACGAAACCACGACCATTCCACTTATCAAATCATTATAACTCTAGTTGTATTTTAACATAAATTTATTTTATAGATCATTATTTCAATAATAGATTCCTTAATGCAAAGTTAGATTCTGAATCAATAATTGCAGATAAGTTAAACGTTAATTTTTTATAAATTGATTTAAAATATTTATCTCCAGAACTTTTAATTGCAAATAGACAGATTATTTTTACTGGAAATCCATCCCAATCGATTTCGTTCATTAAAGTAATTATGGCAACTTGTGAAATGTTTATAGTATCCAAATTTACAGGATGTGGAAGTGAAATTGAAGAACCAATATATGTATTAGTCCAATTTTCTCTTTCATAAACAGAATTTCTGAAATTTTTGTTTACAATCCCTTCTGATTCGAATTTAGCACAAATAAAATCTAGGACTTCTTTTCGTGAAGAAAATTTCATATTGGCATAAATGTGATTATTAGAAAATACGGAACTCAATTCAGATATCTCAGTACGTCCGAGGAAGTATCTCAGTTTATTTACCCCTTCCACGGACATAAGTTCATGAATATTAATATGAGGTATATGATTAAGTCTGTTTTCTTCCAATGGCATATTACCTATTAATAGTTTGATGCTATTAGTGCTTGCCATGCCTATGATTTTCGAGATTGTATCATCATACATTAAACCCATGAACTCGATATTATAGTCATTTTCAATTTCAGGAATAAATTTCTTTAAATGGTAAATGATATGTCGAGATGATCCCTCGCCTGTTATGCAATATATAATAATATAAGGTTTGTTTTCATTGCTCAAAGTGATTTCTTTTTTGATTTCGGTATTTGTTATTTTATTAATTAGTTCTTGTGAAGATTCACATACTTTTCTCCAATACATAGCATCCATTAACATAACAGTATCTACTCTCGGCACTGATGAAATTTCCAAATTCAAATCATTTCTTAAGTTTTTCCACATTTCAGTTAAAGAACCCATATCAGTTAATAGTAATATGCCTTTTTTACAATTCATTTCTTTTATTTTGGATTTTATTACTTTAAATATTTTTAAAGGATTGATATCCATGTCCATATCTATGGCATAAACATTGGTGTCTTTAATAAAATATTTTGCAACATCTAACATAGCAGAAGCAACTTTACCATGGCATACAACTAGAATACCTATATCCAAGTCAGTGGATGCTCTGTTAAGTGATTGATTAAGATACATGCATATATAAGCAGCTTCATCTTTGGGTATTTCTATTTGATATTTACTTTCCAATGCTGAAATTAAGTGCAATGATAAATCAAATAGCTCTTTGTTTTCTGATTGTACTCTATCTAAACTAGGATGTATTATTTGAAGGTTGTTTTTTATTCTCTCTATTGCAATAGAAACATGGTGTCCTAATGCAATTTTTAGATTTCTTTTAAAGACTAGCTCTGGAATTATTTGCTGAGCATATATGATGAAATCATCTATGATTTGCAAGAGTTCTTTTCCAATTAAACTTTCTGCCTCTATAGGTTCAGAAAAAATCAAATCTGATTCTTTCATATGATATTTAATATTTTCTACGATAAAAGACTGGAGCAGAGAGTTGATTTCTAACTTGCTGTAGCCGCTTTCCAGTAATTCACTTTTCTTTTGATCAATATATTTGTATATATCTGTAGAATCATGATCATTTGAATTGACTAATGTATCCTTAGTAATTTTTAAATTTGATGACACAATGTCACTATACACATCGTCATTCGGAGAGTTGAACCACAAATCTCGTACGTGTGTAGGAAGCATGTCTAGTGTTACTTCCGATTGATTTCTTTCTCCTATTGAATATAATAAATATGCTTTAGCTATGGTAACTTTAAGTTCGCTTTCTAATGAACCAAAATTATATGTAGGAGTATATTTTTTTAATGCACTATACGCTTCATGAGAAATTGAAAGAGTTTGACCTATTCTGCTAGATTCTTTATTAACTATATATTCAATGAATTCAAGCTTTTCGTTAATTGGACGAATGCTAAGGGGTGGCAGTTCAATAATCATTGGAATTCTCCTTCGGAAAGTTCCCAATAATTTTGATTCAATATTTTCAGTAGTAGCAGCTATAACCATAACTGATACACATGTTCAATTTCAGTTTGACCAAGTTTTCGGTATTTTCCATTATCGATGACATTGAATAGCATCTCTTGCCCTTCAGCTGGTAGTCTGTGTACTTCATCAAGAAAAATCATACCTTCATTTGCTAAAGAGATTAACCCATCTTTATCTTTTTCAGCACCGGTGAATGCACCTTTGACATGGCCAAATAAATGAGAGTACAATAGTTGAACATTCTCTGAATAGTCTGCACAGTTAAAAACAATGAACTTATCTTTTTTGATTACGTCATTTGCCACAGCAAATTCATACATGAGTTTCGCCAAGAGACTTTTTCCTACACCTGATTCACCAATAATAATTGTGTTTAATCCTTTGGGAGGATATAAAACTGCGGCTTTTGCATGAAGTATTTGTGATTTCAAACTACCTTGTGAACCAATCATTTTTAAAAATGGATCATATTCAGTTGCAGCTTTTTTATCAATATGGGTTTGAAGTGATAATTCTTGAGTTTCACTGATATTTTTCTTGGTTTTTAAGTTGTTATCGGATGTAAGTTGGTGTTTTTTAATAACAGTATTCACAAATGATGTTGAGACGGAGTATCCTTTATCATTAAGAATAGAAGTCAATTTTCGCAAACTATATGAAGGATGATCTTTCATTAAAATTTTTAACTCTTTAGTTAACTGTGGCTCCAATCTCTTTTTTGAAGATTCAATATTTAATTTTTTTCTAATTGTGCTTACGTACTCTCTTGTAACTTTTAATTGATCTGCTATTTCTTGATCTGAGAGTGCTGTCTTACCCTCTAATTCAATTAATTCTAAAAGTGATTTTTCTATAGACATCTTTACCAAATCCTTTCGCTTAACAAAAAAAAACAAAATTAAAAATAAAGCAACTTTTAAAAATTATACATGTAAACGTAAACTCGATGTACGCAGATGTAACATTAGTATATGTACAGTATACTTTAATAAACATAATTTTGTATATAAAAACTTAAAAACTCATAAAAAAGAACTTGAATCCAAGTGTTTTGATTCGTTATACAATTGAACACAAAAATTGGCACGGATATTGCGTATATAATATTACAAAGAATCAATCACAGCTAGGCTGAGTTTAAAACTCACTTGAATGTTACTGGTCTATTTGTATTAAGGCATAGAAATGAGATCTGTTTTAGAAAAAAGTGGGGAATATTGGAGGTGAAATATGGATCAGACTATTAATAAAAGCAAGTTGCTTATCAGCATTAAAGAACGAATCGACGAATATTTAAAAGCTGAAGGAATATTAAAGTTGATTTCTGTACCCTTATTGATGGATGCGATATTTATGAACTGTGTATTAGTTATTAAAGCAAGCTCAGTATTTTATAAACTTTGCATAAAAGGTGGACTTCCGTTGTTCTTTACTGGTATACCAATTGGAGCATCATTTTTCTTGATATATATAGGAATGCTATATGTTGGTTTACCTAGGAAGATAATCGGTGTGTTAGAAAAAAATGGTAGGGCATCACCTGGAAAGAAAAGATGGATAATCACATTAGGAGTAATGTTAAGCTTTAGAATTTTTATAGCTATAATACTATCGATATATGACAGCGTGCTATAAATCTATACAAACTGTAAAAATAGCAAGGAGGAAGATCAAAATTTATGAATGATGTATATCTGAAAGAAGAATTTATTTTAAACAACTATAAATGTGAAAAATTTGAAGACGTTATTTATGCGTTATGTCAAAGACTGGTGGAAGGAAAAGCTATAGAGAAAGAGTATTTTGACGCTGTTATTGAAAGAGAGAAAAAATTTCCAACTGGATTACCCACAGAACCTTATAAAGTTGCGATTCCTCATGCAAGTGGTGATGGCCTAGTGTTGAAGTCATCTTTAGCAGTAGCGGTCTTGAATAAGCCAGTGAATGTAATAGAAGCAGGATCAAGTGTTGGAAAGAATTTAAAGGTAGACATAGTATTTTTGATAGCTATGAAAAGTGCAGATGGACAGTTGGATATGCTCAGAAGACTTAATGAAATATTCACAAAAAAAGAATATTTAGAGAAAATAAAAAATTCAGAAACGCCAAAGGAAGTTATTAATATCTTACAAAACGTAGAGTAACAATACTTTTATAATAATAATTTTAAACATATGTTAAGAACCTCATCTAATCAATAAATTAATGAACTAAATTAAGAAGGGAGAGAACTTATTTGAGAAAAGTTAAAATTATTTGTGCTTGTGCAGCTGCAATTGCACAATCAACTATGATGCAAATGAGGCTACAGGATGAATTTGAAAAAAGAGATATTCCAGTTCAAATTGAAAAATGCATTTTTGCGGAAATTCCAGGTAAAGTTGAAAGCTTTAAACCAAATTTTGTTTTTGGAGCTGGAGATGTGCCATATGAATTGGATGTACCAGTATATAATGGTTTTCCGATAATTACTGGTATAGGTATGGAAGCTATGTTTGAAAGCTTTTTCGAAGATGTACAAAAGTTGTTAGAAAGTAATATTGATTAAGAACCAAAATTTAAGATGAGGGGTTAATATAATAATAATAATAATAAGGAGGTATAATTATGGAGTTTATTAAGGGGATGTTAGATTTTATTTTAGGAATGGGGCCAGTGGCATTGATGCCATTGATAATACTGATATTTGGGTTGATTTTTAAAGTAAAAATACAAAAAGCTTTAAAAGCAGGATTAACGGTAGGAATGGGATTTATAGGAATCAATGCCATTATTGGTATATTAGTAAATAACTTGGGACCGGCTTCACAAGCTATGATTGAAAATTGGGGGATAGAACTAAATGTAATTGACATGGGATGGGCTGTAACAGCAGCTGTAAGTTGGGGATCAGTAATAGTACCCTTTGTATTTGCGAGTGTTTTAATAGTAAATATTATCATGGTATATACTGGTTTAACCAAGACGTTTAGTGTTGACATTTGGAATTATTGGTCTTTTATTTTTGGTGGAGCTCTAGTATATTACCAAACAGGAAATTTGGTATTGGGAGTTTTAGCTGGTGTTATTACAGCAGTTGGAATTCTTAAGCTCGCAGATTTTGCTTATCCAATGACTAAGGATCATTATCCTGGTGTATCATTTCCACATGGTTGTACAATTTCTTGGGCTCCCTTTGCTGTTTTTATGAACAAATTAATTGATAAGATCCCAGGTTTAAATCAATTAAAAGCGGATCCTGATTCTATAAAAAAGAGACTTGGTTTTTTCGGTGAACCGATGGTGATTGGTATTATAGTTGGTTTGATAATTGGTTTTTCAGCAATGTATGATGCGCAGAATATTATTTTATTGGCGATGAATATGGGAGCTGTTATGCTATTAATGCCTAAAATGGTTGCTTTATTAATGGAAGGATTATCAGTTATAGCTAGTGGTGCTCAGGAATATTTAAGAAATAGTGAAAGATTAAAAGGTAAAGACATATTAATTGGAATTGATGGAGCTATAATTCTTGGAATGCCTGGCGTAATAGCAAGTGGAGTATTAATGGTTCCGATAATCCTACTATTGGCAGTATTGTTACCTGGGAATCGCGTGCTTCCTTTTGCAGACCTTTCTGTTTTGCCTATTTGGTTTGGATGGAATACTATCGCAGCAAAAGGAAATGTAGTCAGGGGTGTTTTGATAAGTACCGTAATGGCAATATTTGTGCTGTTTATAGCAACTGATTTAGCACAATTAACAACAACTATGGCATCTGAAATTGGTTTTGCATTCCCGTCAGGTGCAACAGAAATTACAAGCTTAGCGACTGGGCAACACTTAATTTCATGGATTGTAGTTAAAATATTTTCAATATTTTAACAAATAACTAAAGTTCAATACTCCGGTGTAATATTCGTGTCTTACATTGGAGTATTGAAATAATCAAGGAGGATTAATAATGGCGAATAAGAAAGTATCAAAAGACCAGATGGTCGAAATGTACAAAGAAATGTATTTGATACGAAAATATGAGGAACGGATTTATTATTTGTTTTTAGAGGGAACAATGCCAGGAAGCATTCATCAATCACATGGGCAAGAAGCTAGTGCAGTAGGAATGCTATATGGCTTGAGAGATTCAGATTACATGGCATCCACTCATAGACCTGCAGGCCATGATCTTGCAAAAGGTGTTTCACTAAAATCCATGATGTGTGAGATGTTTGGTAAAGCAAATGGATGCTGCAAAGGAAAAGGTGGAGCAATGCATACAGGTGATATAAAGGTTGGGGCTATCCCTGCGAATGCAATTGTTGGTGGGAACATCCCTATAGCTGCTGGTATTGGATTGGCTTTGAAAATGCAAAAGAAAGATGATGTTGTAGTATGCTTTTTCGGGGACGGAGCAAGCAATGAAGGATCTTTTCATGAAGGGATTAATGGTGCAGCAATTTGGGATCTTCCAGTGATTTTTGTTTGTGAGAATAACCTATATGGGGCATCGACACCTTATCGCACTGTATCGAAAGTTCAAAATATAGCTGATAGAGCTTCATCATATGGTATTGAAGGATATTCTGTGGATGGAAATGATGTACTGGCTGTTCACGAAATAGCAACATATGCGGTTAATAAAGCAAGGAATGGTCTAGGGCCAACATTGATCGAATTGAAGACATACAGAATACCAGGACATTCCAGAAGTGACGCTTGTGCGTATAGAAATAAGGATGAAGAAAAACAATGGTTTGCAAAAGATCCTATCACCAGTTTCAGAAAGACTTTGATGGATCTCGGTGTTAAAGAAGAAGATATTATATCTCTGGAAAATAAGATTGATGAGGAAATAGAAGAAGCGGTTGAGTTCGCAATTGCATCTCCAGATCCATTGCCGGAAGATGCTCTAAACGATGTCTATTAGAAAGGAGAATTAAAATGTCTGAAACAACAATTGTGGAAGCTTTAAATCAAGCGATAGCTGAAGAGATGAGGAGAGATGAGAGCGTATATTGTTTAGGCGAGGATATAAGTTCGCTTGATGGAGGATATGGCGGAGCATGGGCTGTAACCAAAGGACTAGGTGAAGAGTTTGGTGCAGAAAGAATTATCAACACGCCTATTTCAGAAATATTAATTTCTGGTGTTGCAGTAGGTTCTGCGATGGTGGGAATGAGGCCAATTGCAGATTTGCAATATGGAGATTTCATATTTTGCATGATGGATCAACTTGTGAACCAAGCTGCGAAAATGAAATACATGTCAGGGGGTACAGTTGAAATTCCAATGGTTTTAAGAGCACCCGTAGGAGCATCCACAAGAGGTGCGCAGCATGCTCAGAGTTTGGAAGCGTTTTTTACACATGTTCCAGGACTTAAAGTAATCTGCCCTTCTAATGCATATGATGCCAAAGGACTTTTAAAACAAGCAATTAGAGATAATAGCCCGGTGATTTGCTTTGAACATAAAAAGTTATATGGTGGAAAAAGAAAAGAAGAAGGAGCATTATCACCATCAAGTGTAATTCCAGACGAAGATTATGTCATTGAATTTGGCAAGGCAGCTGTTAGACGAGAAGGAGAAGATATTACAATAGTAGCAAACTTACTCATGTTACATCGAGCTATGGAAGCTGCTGAGATATTGAGTAAAGAGGGTATAAGTTGTGAAGTTATCGACCCTAGGACTTTGCTGCCATTTGATTTTGAAACAGTATTTGAATCAATTAAAAAGACAAGTAGACTAATGATTGTACATGAAGACAATTATACGAATGGCTGGGGATCCGAATTGTCAGCAAAGGTGGCTGAAGAGGCAATATATTATTTGGATGCACCAATAAAACGTGTTGCTTCATATGATGTACCAATACCTTTTTCGCCTGTGATGGAAAATTATGTGATACCTAATGTAGACAGAATCGTGGAAGGTGCGAGAAACTTGATGCAATCCTGATAAAAAAGAGGTGAATAGAAAATGATAAAAAAAATTACAATGCCTTCAGGTGGACAAAATACAGATGAGTCACTCATTGTGAAATGGCATGTTGATGTTGGAGATAAAATTAATAGAGGTGATGTTCTATTCGATATAGAGACAGACAAAGCAACGCTTGAGATAGAAAGTTTCGCTTCAGGATATTTATTGCACAAAGAATATAAAGAAGGGACAACTGTAAAAGAAGGAGAAGTAGTTGCTTTGATTGGTGATGAAAAAGACAAAGATTCTCTTTATGTAGAAGTTGAACCTTCAGAAAACGAATATTTATCTGAAAGTGACGATTATCAAGCAATAATGCTACAAAACCAAGTAATTGTTGAAGATTCAACCGATGATAAAGAGAAAGATATATGTATTAAAGCTTCCCCATTAGCAAGAAAGACTGCTCAAGACAAGGGCTTTAAGTTAGAAGAAATTCAGGGAGAAGAATCAAACAAAGTAATTCACGTTAAAGATGTTATAAAGTTCGAAGATGAAATTGCAAGTCAAATTATTGAGGAAAGTTATTCAATAGTTAAGCATAGTAATATGAGAAAAATAATAGCAAGTAGGATGAACGAAAGTTTATCAACATCCGCTCATTTTAGTATTTTTACCGATATTGATATGTCAAGAGTAATTGAACTTAGAAAAAAACTCAATTCTGAGTTGGAAAGCAAAAATATTAAAATAACATTCAATGATATTATAATAAAATGTGCAGCAATGGCTTTAAAAGATGTGCCTATTGTAAATTCTTCATTTTTTGAAGATCACATAAAGGTTTGGAAAGATGTGAATTTTGGAATTGCAGTCGCAGTAGATAACGGGATAGTAGTGCCTGTTGTACGCAGATGTCAAGAGAGATCTTTATCTAAAATTGCTGAATTAAATTCTGAGAATATCGCTGAGATAAAAGATGGAAAAC
Source organism: Eubacteriaceae bacterium (assembly GCA_003446375.1). GTDB lineage: Bacteria > Bacillota > Clostridia > Eubacteriales > Alkalibacteraceae > Alkalibacter. Next base: position 9,620 of record DMAW01000058.1, read on the forward strand.
TAAATTCAGAAAAATTAAGCGGAGGAACTATAACATTATCTAGCATGGGAATGCTAGGAGTTGAGAAGTTTACTTCTATAATTAACCAACCTGAAAGTGCAATATTATCTGTTGGTGCTATAGAGAAGAAACCCATAGTCGTGGGTGATGAAATACTAATAAGACCTATAATGACAATAACCTCAACATTTGACCATCGTGGAATTGATGGGGCAATTGGTGCAAAATTTACATGTAAATTGAAAAGATATTTAGAAGATCCAATTTTTCTATTAATATGAACGAATATTTATTTGAATTGAGGAGAGAATAATGGACAAAAAATTTGATGTAGCAGTAATTGGAGGAGGACCTGGTGGTTACACAGCGGCAATACGTTTAGCTCAATTGGGTGCTAATGTGGTGTTATTTGAAAAGGAAAAGTTAGGTGGTACATGTTTAAATGTTGGATGCATACCTACAAAAAATTTACTAGATAAAGCAGGTTTGATAGAAAAAATTAAGAAAAATACTGATGCAGGAATTTTTAAAGAGGCTGGACTTTTCAGTTGGAGTAAAATTTTAGCTGAAAAAGAAGGGGTTATAAATACCTTAACTGAAGGGGTAAAAAATATTTTAAAGAGTTACAATGTTGTCGTTGTAAATAGCGAGGTTCAATTAATTTCAGAAAATATCATAAGAGATAAAAATAATAATGTTACATATCAAGCTAACAAAATAATTATTGCAACAGGTTCAAGCACGTTAATGCCTCCAATTGAAGGCATTGAAAATGATAGTGTTATAACATCTACTGAGGCATTGAATTTAAAAAAGTTGCCAAAGACTTTATTGATAGTTGGTGGAGGAGTAATTGGAGTAGAAATTGCTAGTATCTATGCTGAATTTGGAACCAAAGTTACTATAGTTGAAATGCAAAGTAGTATTTTGGATAAAGAAGATAAAGAGGCCGTGTCCTACCTTTATAAAAAATTAAAAGAAAAAGGTATTGAAATATTAACAGGCACTAAAGTGCAGAAAATAGAAAAAAATAACAGCGAAAGTTTAGTGAAATGTATTGATTTGGCGGGCAATAAATCATTTGATAAAGAAGCTGAATTTGTGCTAATTTCTATAGGGAGAAAACCTAATCTGGAAAATATAGATCTTCAGAAAATTGGACTAAAATTAGAGAGTGGGTATATTTGGACAGATAAGACTATGAAAACTAGTGTTGATAATATTTATGCAATTGGTGATATTACAGGGCGGTTTCTTCTTGCTCATGTTGCGTATGAGCAGGCTGTTGTTGCTGCGGAAAATATAATGGGTATAAATAAAGAAATAAATTTATCCAAAGTACCTAGATGCATATATTCACATCCACAAGTTTCAGCAATTGGACGCACTGAGGAGCAACTTGTATCAATGAAGAAAAGTTATAGAAAAGCTGTTTATCCATATGCTGCAAATGGGAAAGCTTTGACTATGAAAGAAGATGGATTTATTAAGTGGATGTCTGATCCAGAAACTGACCAAATATTAGGTGTTAGTATTGTCGGTTATAATTCTACGGAATTATTGAGCAGTATTATTGTTGCGATGAATGGTAATTTAAAGACAAAAGAGATTGGAGAAATGATTTTTCCGCATCCAACATTATCAGAAATAATCAAGGAAGTTGCTTTAACTAATTGTTCCGAAGCTATTCATTTACCAAAATCGATGAACAAAAATTTATTGAAAAAATAATTATTATTTTTATTTGTCCAGTTTATAATTTACTCAAATAAGATTTGTAGGACGTTCTAATAAAATTAAAAAAATGAAGAACATTACAGACTACTGTGATTGCAAGATGGGTTTTCTCAAATACAATACTATAGGATAAGGTATTAATTTAGAATTTTTTAATATTGCAAATTTGATATTTAAGTAAGTCAATTTAACTGAATCTGGATATGTTACACTTAATTGGACTGAAATATTTTGCAAAGCAAAGAAGACCCAAACCTATTTACGTTTTATGAAGCGTATATGACTGAAGAAGGCATAAAAGCACATAAGGAAACTGAGCAGTATCTTACTTGGAGAGAAACCGTCGCAGATTGGATGGCTAAGCCGAGAGAAGGAATGACATTTGAAGTTGTAGCGCCTGAAGACATTGACTCATGGAAGACCTTGAAATAGTAAGATAAACAGTTATAGGAGTCACTATAAAAGAGGGAGT
>DMAW01000146.1 GCA_003446375.1 Eubacteriaceae bacterium
ATCCAAGTCTTTTTTGATAAGCGCAGCAGGCTTTAATGAAGATATGCCGTACTTATCCCTTAAGGCATCCATTGTTTCCTCAAGCTTTATGTCTTTGTCCTTTTTAGGATCAGGCTTTTCAGGGATGCATTCAAACATTGAAATCTGCCTGGAGCCTTCATTGGATTTAAAATCCCCAAGAGCTACTCCCAAAAGCCTGATTGGGCGCCTGTCTTTCCAGTGTTTTTCAAGAAGAAGAATAGCTGCTTGATATATGTCCTTGGTTAAGGAAGTTTCAGGCAGGGTAAGCTGCCTAGTTATGGTCTTAAAATCCGCATATTTGATGGTGATCTGCAGGGTTTTGCCTTGTTTGTTAAGCCTTCTGGCCCTTATGCCTACTTTGTCTGACAGATGGAGCATTATCTTTTTAGCTTCATCAAAGTCCGTCAGGTCTTTAGACAATGTCACAGAGTTTCCCACTGTTTTTACATCTTCGTGAGCGTGAGGAGAAACTGGAGAATCATCTATGCCATTTGCATGTTTGTAAATGGATTCGCCCCATTTGCCGAAATTTGAGGTAAGCAGCCATGGATCTGCCATTGCTGCATCCTTAATAGTATTTATGCCAAGAACGTTAAGCCTTTGTGCAGTCTTTTGTCCTACCCCGTACATCTTTCCTATAGACAGAGGCCAAAGCTTTTCTTTTATCTCGTTTTCCCAAAGGGTGGTTATCCCTTTGGGCTTTTTCATCTCAGCTGCCATTTTTGAAAGGAATTTATTGTTTGATATGCCGATAGAGCACCAAAGATCAAGATCTTCCTCAATCCTGCACATGATTTCTCTTGCGATTTCCATAGGCTTTCCGAAAATCTTTTCGCATCCGGTAAGCTCCAGCCAAGCTTCGTCTATGCTGTTTTCTTCAACTACCGGAGTATATCCAGATAGCAGCCTCATCACTTCCTTGGATTTTTCTGAATAAAAGGAGTGATTGGGAGGAACCAGCACGAGATCCGGGCATAGCCTTAAGGCTTCATATACTGACATGGCGGTCTTTACTCCAAAGGCACGAGCCTTATAGTTGGCAGCAAGGATTATGCCTGTTCTTTTTTGAGGATCTCCTGCAACGGCGGAAGGGCCTTCTTTTAGTTTGGGATTTCTAGTTGATTCACAGCTTATGTAAAAAGCGTTCATATCAACTAGAAAGATTACTCGCTCCATTTAACTGCTCCTTGAGAAAAGTTTTCTTGAAATAAGTATATCACTTAGGAGGCAAAAGAAAAAGAAAATAAAGAACATATGTTCAAACGAATGGAAAACAAGAGCCCTGCCGGTACCGGCAGGGCTCTTGTCTCCATAAAAATATTTGTTTATAAAAAGTTGGTTTTATTGTATCAACCAAAATATTTATCAGGTACCTTTATATATTTTGCAATCTCTTCGTTTTTCTTAAGATCTTCTATTTCTTCTTTGGTAAGCAGGGTGAACTTATCTCTCTTTGCATCAACAGTACAGAAAAAACCAAAAGGCTCATCTGAAGTGTTTATCAGCTGATGCCATGCATTGGGAGGGACTACGATTAAATCCATGGGTTTGGCATCAAAGATTTCATCTTTAACGATCACCTTGCCTGTGCCTCTGGCGATTACTACCACATGAACGTGCTCGTGCTTTTCTAAAGTAGAAAACCCATCTTTGGCGCATTCGAAATATCTAAGGTGAAAATCTGTATTCGCTCCATGTTCCACGAGATTTTGTCTAGAAGTCTCATTGAAGGTTACCGGGCCATCTTCTCCTGAGGGCTTGTAGTCTATTTTTGTTACGCCGTCCCAATTGAAGTCGTTGAATTTGAAAAATACTTGACTCATTTTAATACCTCCAAAATCCATTCGGATTATATTTTAGGTGCATCTTAGCATGCTACCTATCTTGTAAGTCAATCATATATAAAAATAAGAGCCATGGCAACTACTAGAGACGATAAAATGCGAAAAAAGCTCAATAAACGATCAAATGCTCATTGTGTGCAGGTTAGAATTGACGAAAAAAATTTCATGAAAAGCGAAAATAAACAATATTTCTTACTTGAACAAATGTTCAAAGTGGGTTATAATTATAATAGTTAATGGATTACAATAGGAAAGAAGGGGTGGATATGGATTATTCTAAGAATCTTTTGATTAAGGTATGTGAGTTTTACTATAACATGAACATGAACCAACAGCAAATTGCAAACAAGTTAAATATATCAAGAGTAAAAGTCTCCAGGCTTTTAAGTGAAGCAAAGAGCAAGGGGATAGTCAAGATTGAGATAAGATATCCCGGAGACAACTGTATACAAACAGAAGGACTATTAGAAAACAAGTACGGATTGGAAGAGGCTGTAATAATCTCTTCAAAAGACAAGTCGAAAGATCTAGTCTTTTCGGAGGTGACCAAAATAGCCGCAGAATTTATGGAAGAAAAAATAACACCTAAAGACATAATCGGCTTTGCGTGGGGAAGAACCATCAAAAGCATGATAGACAGGGTGCCACAAATAAACAAGGGAAAAAAGGCAGTTCAGCTGATAGGCAATATTGGTTCTATCGATGTCAGTGGAGATGTAATAGTAAGGAAAGTGGCCAATGCATTGGGAAGTGAAATATCCCTTCTTCCTGCTCCGGCTATCGTTGACAGCAAGCATATCAAGGAAGCGATAATGAGCGATGGCAAGATAAAAGGGATTTTTGATGACCAAAAGGAATGTACCATCGCATTTGTTGGAATAGGTGAAGCAAACGAGAAGTCAATATTGGTAGATACAGGGTACTTACGGGATGAGGACCTTCAAGAGTTAAGAGATGCCAAAGCAGCAGGCGAAATCTGCGGCAGATTCATAGATGAAAATGGCGAGCTGTGCAAGTGCTCTGTAGATGAAAGGGTTCTGGGCATATCCTTTGAAGATTTAAAAAACATACCTTTAGTCGTAGCTATTGCTACAGGGAAAGAAAAAGTAAAAGCAATGAAAGCGGTGCTGGGAAGCGGTGCGGTAGACGTTTTGATAACCGATGAAGTGACTGCAAGCTACTTATGATGTGAAAAGTGCATGAAAGTGCAATAAATTTTATAGAGGAAGGTGAAATAATGGCACATGTCGTAAACATGCCACAGATAGGTCTAAATGAAGAGAGCAACATGATAAGCTCTTGGCACAAAGAAGTTGGAGACAAGGTCTCTGTAGGAGACACATTATTTTCAATTGAGACTGACAAGTCTTCAATGGATGTCGAATCCGAGTTTGAAGGAGTGCTTTTAAAGAAGCTCTACGATGAGTGGGACGCATGCGAGGTTCTTACCCCTGTTTGCATTATCGGAGAAGAAGGGGAGGATGTAAGCGGATACGCTGCAAGTGCGGAAGATAAGCCTGCTGAAAGCAAACCTGAAGAAGATGAAAAAAGAGAGATTCAGGCAGAACCTATTCATAGCGAAGCTGAAAAAGAAAAGACAGAGACAGAATTTGCAGGCATATCGCCTAGGGCTAAGAATCTTGCAAAGAAACAAGGCTTGGACTTTGAACTTGCAGAGGGCAGCGGTCCTTACGGAAGGATAATAGAAAGAGATATATATAAGCTCATGAAGGAGGGACCGTCTGCAACTAAAGCGCTGACCCTTTCAGGAAAGGCCGCTTCTGTTGAAGGAACCGGAATAGGCGGGAAGGTAGTGACAACAGATATTGCCGGAGAGGCAGAGAAGAAGCCAATTATAGGCAGCGATGAAAACGAGTACTCCGTCGAGAAGCTTTCGAATATTCGCAAAATAATATCGGCGAATATGATGGCATCTCTTCAAAACACAGCTCAACTTACGCTGAATGCTTCCTTTGATGCTTCACAGATATTGAATTATCGAAAAATAGTCAAAGAAAGCAGTGATGAAGACATTGCGAAGATAACGTTAAATGATATGGTGATGTACGCTGTGGCTAAGACTGTCAATGAGTTTTCATACTTGAATGCACATTTAGTGGATGACGAGTTGAGGCTGTTCAAAGATGTCAATCTTGGATTTGCATGTGATTCTCCAAGAGGGCTAATGGTTCCTACTGTAATGGGCGCAAACAATCTTAGTCTTTTAGAACTGTCAAAGAGCGTAAAGACTCTTGCAGGACAATGTCAGCAGGGAAATATTGACCCAGCCAAGCTTCAGTCGGCTACATTTACCGTAACGAATTTAGGAAACCTAGGTATAGAGAACTTCACACCGGTGATAAATCCACCTCAGACAGGAATACTTGGAATAGGAAAGATAGATTACAAGATCAGAAAAACTAAGGACGGATTTGAGAACTATCCCGGAATGTATCTGTCTTTGACTATAGATCATAGAGCAGTCGATGGTGCGCCCGGAGCAAGGTTTATACAGGAGCTAATTAAAAATCTTGAAAATTTCAGCGTATTGCTGGCAAGGTAAAGGAGGCCAATGATGTATGATTTAATAGTTGTCGGAGGTGGTCCGGCAGGATATATATCGGCTGAGAGAGCAGGTCAAGGCGGACTTAAGACCTTGCTGATAGAAAAAGCCAGCGTGGGAGGAGTATGTTTAAATGAAGGGTGCGTGCCCTCTAAAACGCTTCTGCATTCTGCAAAGATTTATGACTATGCAACCGGTTCAAAGAAGTACGGTGTGACGTGTAAAGAGGTAGCATATGACCAAAACCGGGTAATAGACAGAAAAGACGGCGTAGTCAGAAAACTGGTGGCCGGAGTAAAAGCTGCGCTAAGATCTAACAAGGTCGAGCTTTTAGAAGCGGATGCTTATATAAAGGGCAAAGATCAAGAGGGATTTTTGGTAGAAGCCGGAGGAAACACATATAAAAGCAGGTATTTGCTGATAGCTACAGGATCTAACGTATTGATTCCCCCCATACCTGGGCTTAAAGAAAGCTTGATCCAAGGAGATGTGCTGACGAATAAAGAGATCTTAAGCCTTAGAGAGGTGCCTGAAAGTCTTGTAGTAATAGGCGGTGGGGTAATCGGTCTTGAAATGGCATCTTACTACAACAGCGTAGGAAGCAAAGTGACGGTTGTGGAAATGCTAGATAAAATAGCAGGTCCAAACGACGATGAGCTAAGTAGCATACTTCAAGGAAACCTTGCTTCAAAGGGAATAGAATTCATACTGGGAGCCAAGGTGACCAAAGTGGACGGAAACAAAGTGGTGTATGAAAAAGACGGCAAGGAAAATAAAATCTCAGGTTCTAAAATACTGCTAAGCATAGGAAGAAAGCCAGCCACGGAAAAAATAGGGTTAGAGAATATTTCCTTGGCAATGAACAAAGGGGCGGTCATAACGGACGAAAATATGAAGACTAACATACCAGGGGTTTTTGCTGCCGGAGATGTAAATGGAAAATCTATGCTTGCCCATACTGCTTATAGAGAAGGAGAAGTCGCAATCAACAATATATTGGGTAAGAAGGACATAATGAGGTACACTGCCGTGCCTTCGGTCATATATACATACCCTGAAGTTGCAAGCGTTGGAGAGACGGAAAGGACTGCAACGGAAAAGGGTCTCGACTTTAAAGTCAAGAAGATCTCCAACAATTACAGCGGTCGATATATGGCGGAAAACGATCAGGGAGACGGAATCACAAAGGTTCTGATTGACAACGAGTACGACAAGATAATAGGGGTTCAGATCATAGGAAGCTATGCATCGGAAATAATATACGGAGCAGGTCTTATGATTGAGACGGAGTTGCCTGTAGAGGATATAAAAGAGCTGGTGTTTCCTCATCCAACGGTGAGCGAAGTAATAAGAGAAGCGATTTTTAGTAAATAAATAATAGGAGGCAAATCATGACTAAAAGCATATTTATAGATCCAAAGGAGATAAGAAAACCGGGACAGCTGGAGTTTAAGCCGATAATGCTCAACCAATATCAAAAGAAGGTCGCCGACGTAAAAGATGATTTTACAAAAGAAGAACTCGTAAACATGTATCGGGATATGACCATGATAAGAGAATTTGAAACAATGATACAGGACTTAAGATCTACAGGGGCTTACGAGGGAATCAAATACGATTACTCGGGACCGGCTCATCTATATATAGGTCAGGAAGCTACTGCGGTAGGCCAGGCTTTTACACTTGATAAGAATGACCTTGTATTTGGAACCCACAGAAGCCATGGGGAGCTTATCGCAAAGGGCATGAGCGCTCTTGAAAAACTAAGCGATGACGAGCTCGTAAAGATAATGGAGGAGTCAAGTGGAGGAGATCAACTTAAAGTAGTGGAAAAAGACTTTGAGGGCAGCGTGAAGGAGTTGGCGGCAAAGTTTTACATGTACGGAATCACGGCTGAAATATTCGGCAGGAAAAACGGATTTGCGCAAGGGCTGGGCAATTCGATGCATGCCTTCTTCATACCTTTTGGAGTATATCCAAACAATGCAATAGTAGGGGGAAGCGCGCCGGTTGCATTAGGAGCAGCTCTTTACAAAAAGATCAACAAACAAGAAGGAATAGTCATAGCAAACGCAGGTGATGGATCTCTAGGATGCGGTCCTGTTTGGGAATCCATGAGCATGGCGGGCATGGACCAGCTTAAAGTTCTTTGGGACGAAGCTCATAAAGGTGGATTGCCGATAATATTTAACTTTAATAACAACGGATACGGAATGGGCGGCCAAACGGTAGGCGAGACAATGGCTTACCAGACGCTTGCAAGAGTAGGCGCAGGAATAAATCCGGAGCAGATGCATTCTGAACGTATAGACGGCTACAATCCATTGGCCATAATCGATGCTTTGAAAAGAAAAAGAGAGATAATCCAAAAGGGTGAAGGGCCGGTTCTTTTAGATGTGGTTACCTACAGGCTTTGTGGACATTCCACGTCAGATACAGGTCCTTACAGGTCCAAGGAAGAGCTTGAAGCATGGACGTCCATGGATTCAATGAAGGATTTCAAAGCCCAGCTTATTGAAGCAAACGTAGCCACTGAAGAAGAGCTATCTACGGTTGAACAAAACACCAAAAAACTTATTGTTGAAGTATTTAAGCTGACTATAGACGATGAAGTTTCGCCAAGAATGGATATATTTGCCCAACCTGATTCCATTGAAAAGTACATGTTCTCTAATGAGAAAAAAGAAAAGATGGCAGAGGGTGAACCGGATGTACTTGCTCCTAAGGAAGAAAATTCTAGAATACAGAGAATGGCAAAAAAAGAACGTGCAGGCATGAAGGACGGAAAGCCCGTGCCGTCTGTCAAGGTAGTACAGTTTAGAGATGCTGTTTTCGAATCGTTAATGGATAAGTTCTACACGGATCCCACCCTTATAAGCTTTGGAGAAGACCTAAGGGATTGGGGAGGAGCCTATGGGGTTTACAAAAACATGGAAGAATCCATACCTTATCACAGACTTTTCAACTCGCCGATATCCGAATCTGCAATAGTGGGAGCGGCAGTGGGATATGCAATGCTTGGGGGAAGAAGCGTTCCCGAGCTTATGTATTGTGACTTCATGGGAAGAGCAGGAGACGAAATTTTCAATCAGCTGGCAAAGTGGCAATCCATGACTGCAGGACAGCTTAAGATGCCCGTAGTCTTAAGGGTATCTGTCGGAGCAAAATACGGAGCGCAGCATTCTCAGGATTGGTCTTCGCTGTGTGCCCATGTTCCTGGACTTAAAGTCGTTTTCCCGGCAACTCCATACGATGCAAAGGGTCTTTTGAATTCTGCTTTAAACGGGACTGATCCGGTAGTATTCTTTGAAAGTCAGAGGCTATACGGAGTAGGAGAAATGTTCAATCCTGAAGGGGTGCCTGAAGAATATTACGAGATTCCACTTGGAGAACCGGATGTAAAAAAAGTAGGAAAAGACATAACCATACTAAGCATCGGTGCTACCTTATATAATGCAATGAAAGCAGCTCAAGAGCTTGAGGACAAATATGGAATCAGCGCAGAAGTGATAGATGCAAGAAGCGTAGTGCCGTTTAACTACGAACCTGTAATTGAGTCTGTAAAGAAGACGGGTAGGATACTTCTTGTCAGCGATGCTTGTCAAAGAAATTCTATACTCAATGACTTTGCCCAGAATATTTCCGAGCTGGCATTTGATTATCTGGATGCGCCTCCTGTAGTCGTAGGAGCGAGGAACTGGATAACTCCAATATACGAACTTGAAGATCATTTCTTCCCTCAGCCTGATTGGATTTTGGATGCGGTAAATGAAAAGATGCTTCCTTTGAAAGGTCACAAATCAAAATACAACTTTACAAAAGGTGAGCAAATCAGAAGGAACAAGCTAGGAGTATAATCTTTTATAAATCAAAACCCTGTTAACCCAGGGTTTTATTTATTGCATAATATTTTTGTCAGGTGTAAAATAATTATATTATATGATCGGAGGAAGAGACTTAAATGGAATTTAACAGGCGGAGGCAATTGGCCACGGATTACTACCAGTTAAGCATGAGCAATGTGTACATAAATGACGGAAAGGACGAAGACATAGCTGTTTTCGACTTGTTCGTACGAAACAACCCATTTAACGGAGGATATCTGGTCTGTGCAGGACTTGAACAGGTGATAGATTATCTTATAAATCTTAAGTTTGACGATAAGGATATAGAAATCCTAAAGAACAATCATCCAGAGCTTACAGAAAATTTTTTAGATTACTTAAGGGATTTTAAATTTACCGGCGAACTCTACGGAATACCGGAAGGATCCATAGTTTTTCCCCACGAACCTATTATTCGCATAAAAGCTCCTTTGATACAGGCTCAAATAATAGAGACGCCCCTTCTCAGCATAGTAAATCACCAGACGCTTATAGCAACTAAGGCTGCAAGGATAGTTCAGGCTGCAGAAGGTGATGCAGTTCTTGAATTCGGGCTTAGACGTGCCCATGGCTCAGAGGCAGGACTTTATGGAGCAAGGGCTGCTGTTATAGGAGGGTGCCTTGGCACCAGCAATGTAGAAACGGAAGATTTAATAAAATTACCGGCTAAAGGAACCATGTCTCATAGCTATGTATTAAGCTATGCCTCGGAATACGATGCGTTTTGGACATATACCAAGTACAATCAGGACAACCTGATTTTCCTAGTAGACACTTACAACACTTTGGAATCAGGGGTGCCAAATGCCATAAAAGTATTCTCAAAACTGAGGGATGAAGGCAGACTACCTAAAACTTACGGGATAAGGCTTGATTCCGGGGACTTGGCTTATTTGAGCAAGGAGGCAAAAACCATGCTGGTTGAAGCTGGATTTGAAGATGCGGTTATCAGTGCGTCTTCTGATCTTGACGAGTACCTTGTGAGAGATTTAAAACTTCAGGGAGCGCAGATAAATCTTTGGGGAGTTGGAACTAAACTTATAACGGCTTATGATCAACCGGCACTGGGCGCAGTTTACAAACTGGCCCAAATCGATAGCAAAGGGGAAATTACAAATAAGCTTAAGATATCTAATGATCCCGGGAAAATAACCAACCCGGGCTACAAAAGGGTAGTGAGGTTATACGACAAGGATTCAAACAAGGCCTTGGCGGATTTGATAATGCTTGACGACGAGAAAATTGATGAAAAAAAGCCTCTTACTATCTTCCATCCGGTTCACACATGGAAGAAAAGGGTTCTCACTAATTTTTATGTAAAGGAAATGATGGTTCCGGTTATAATAGATGGCAAACCTGTGTATAAATCTCCTTCCATAAGTGAAATGCAGCAATATTTAAAAAACGAGTTTGAAACCATGTGGCCGGCAACTACCAGATTTACAAACCCTCATGAATACCATGTGGATTTATCGGACAAACTTTGGAACATGAAGCTTGGGATACTAAATAAGTGAAAGTAGAAAGTTAAAAGCGAAGAGATTCTCACTCTTCGCTTTCTTGATCGTTCATTTCACCATCGTCTTCAAGTGTCTGAATTTCTTCATCAACTAAATAAATAATTTTCAATATGTTCGTTTCAAGCCCAAGCCTATCCTGGAGCTCTCTTGAAATTTCAAGACTCACTTCTGTTCCGGGGCTTAAGTCTTTAAAAACATATGTGGCAGAGGAGATATTCGCCTCATCAATTCCAGAGGTTTCAGAAGGCTTTGCGTCTAAAAATTGTATGTGGTTTGAAAAGAGGCTCCCGCTGATCTTTCCCAGGTTTCGTATCTGGGTGGGCAAGGCCTTGTACTGGTTTTGTACTTCTTCTACCTTCAGGCTGAAAGTAGGCATATCCAGCTCCACGATGCCATCGACGTTTATATCTTCTTCATCTACCTGGATGTTATAGGTCCACTCCATCCTGGCCAATGTCAAAAGATCTCCATCCGAGATATATTCGGTCATGATTTCCACGAAATCATCCTTATATTCAATCTGTTTGTTTAATTCGTTAATTTCACCCTCAAGCTCAGTGATTTTTGTATTCAATTGCTCTATCTGGGATTCAAGCTGTGCTATCTTCGAATCTTTTATTTCATCTTCATCTTCTATCTTGTTTTTATCTTCACAACCGGAAAATATGATTAATGAGAAAATTACAAGCATCAAAATAATCTTTTTAACCAAAAAAACACCTCCATATACTTTGAATCAAGCATCAAAAAATTCATGATAATTTTAACACAATTAAGAGCTTTAATCAAATATAACGATAATCTAACGATGGCGTAAATAGCAGACTGCACGTCACATTTTGCTGCTAATAAATACTAATTAAATTGGATTTATGGTATAATAATGTCATATTCAGCCAAGTATAAGAGATGATGAACAAATATCAGATTTTCTAAAAAAATGCCGTCTGGCTGTGGCATAAGTATTGATAAGCTTAAAAGGATAACTACAAGGGGGATGATGAAATGTTGTACGAAGACAAATGTCAAAATTGGTTAAAAAGCGATTATTTAAAAGAAGAGGATAAAGAGGAACTTAGAAGCATAATGAATGATTCGAAGGAGCTTGAGGACAGGTTTTATAAGAACTTGGAATTTGGAACTGCCGGTTTAAGAGGTATAATGGGCATGGGCACTAATAGGATGAATACCTACATTGTTGACATAACTACTCAGGGGCTTGCAAACTACATCTCTAAGTGGGGACAAAAAGACATGGATAGAGGAGTTGTCATAGCCTACGACTCAAGAAACAACTCCAAGCTATTTGCAGAGACAGCAGCACTGGTTCTTGCCGGCAACAATATTAATACGTTTCTATTTGATTCTTTGCGCTCCGTGCCGCAGCTTTCGTATGCAATAAGGAAGCTGGGATGCATAAGCGGCATAGTCATCACTGCTAGCCACAACCCTCCTGCCTATAACGGATACAAGGTATATTGGGAAGAAGGCTATCAGCTGCCGCCACAGGCTGCAGATGAAATAAATGAAGAAATAAACAAGATCATTGACTTTAGCTCCATTAAAAAGACCGACAAGCAATCGGCATTGGATAAGGGGCTCCTAAAGGTAATATCCGAAGAGATTGACGGTCCTTATATTAAAGAAATATTAAAGGGCATCACCAGAAGAGAGCTTATAGAAAAATATGGAGAAGATATAAATATTGTATACACGCCTCTTCACGGATCCGGAAACGTCCCTCTTAGAAGAGCGCTTAAAGAGGCCGGATTTAAAAATGTGCATGTAGTAAAAGAACAAGAGCTTCCCGATGGGGATTTTCCTACGGTAAAGGAACCTAACCCTGAAAAACCGGACGTCTTTAAGCTGGCAATCGAGTTGGCAAATAAAAAAAACGGAGACATCTTGATGGGCACGGATCCCGATGCAGATAGATTGGGAGTCGCTTATAAAAACAGAGATGGAGAATATACGAATCTTACAGGAAATGAGATAGGCATTCTTTTGGTGAATTATATGCTTACGACCATGAAAGAACAAAACAGGCTCACGGATAAAGGTGTAATAATCAAAAGCATAGTATCTACTGAGCTTGTAGAAGACATAGCAAAGGCTTATGGCGTAAAGGTTATAAATACATTGACGGGATTTAAGTATATAGGAGAGCTTATTGAAGAATACTCAAAGACTAAAGTCAAGGATTTCATCATGGGGTTTGAAGAAAGCTATGGATACCTGCTTGGAACCCACTGCAGGGACAAAGATGCCATAATGACTGCACTTGTGCTGTCTGAGATGGTGCTGTATTACAAGGAGCACGACAAGGATTTAGGGGAAGTCTTAGAAGATGTGTACAAACAGTATGGATATTGCATAGATCATATAATATCATTTGAAATGGCAGGCAAGGAAGGTGCCGGAAAGATTCAAAAAATCGTAGATTACTTCAGGAGAAGCATGCCGATGACTTGGGATGAAAAGAAGATAAAGGTAATAGAAGATTATCAATTAGGAAAAAGAAATGTAGTGGGAGAAGGTGCTGAGGATATAACTCTTCCAAAATCAAATGTGATAAAAGCTTATTTGGAAGACAAGACATGGTTTTGCATAAGGCCTTCCGGTACAGAGCCTAAAATCAAGATATATTTTTCAGTAAGAGGAAACAGCAAAAAAGAAGCAAAAGAAAGCCTCGATCAAATGGTCAAGGAAATTAAAGATAAAGTTGATGGAATAATGGCTTAGGATTGAAAGGTGATTTGATGGAGAGCAATCTGCTGAAAAAATACGCAAAAACTTTAATAGAATATTCATTGTCAGTAAAAAATAACGACCTTGTCGTAATACAAGGATATTATGAAGCAATGCCATTAATTGAAAAGTGTTATGAGGAGGTTTTAAGAGCAGGAGGACATCCTCATGTCTATATCCGGCATCAATTGGATGAGGTGATGTTAAAAAAAGGAAACGATAAGCAGCTTGCTTATAATAATCCAATATCAGAAGCAGTAATCATGAATGCGGACAAAATTTTAAACATTGGAGGATCTTCCAATACAAAATATCTTAGCGGAGTAGACCCTAAGAGAATAGCATATTATAGAAAAAGCGGCAAAAGGCTAAATGAGCTTTACATGAAACGTGTGGATGATAAAGAGCTTGATTGGAGTCTTTGCATGTACCCCACCAATTCCTTGGCTCAGGAAGCAGGTATGAGCTTAAAAGATTACGAGGATTTCGTGGCGGGTGCCTGCCTCTTGAATGAAGAAGATCCTGTAATGGCATGGAAAAAAGTAAGCAAGGATCAAGAGAAGATAGTAGAGTATCTTAAAGGCAAAGAAACCCTAAGGATAGTTTCAGAGGATACGGATATCAAGATGAGGGTATCAGGGCGAATCTGGATAAACTCTGACGGGAGAACAAACTTCCCCAGCGGAGAGGTTTTTACCGGACCTGTAGAAGATAGCGTTGAAGGAGAGATAAGATTTTCTTATCCGGGCATTTACGCAGGACAGGAGATCGAAGATATCAGGCTGACATTCAAAGAGGGTAGGGTAGCGAAGTCTAGCGCCTCAAAAGGAGAAGAGCTTCTCCGCGAGATCATTAAGACTGATGATGGTGCATCTATGGTTGGAGAAGTAGCCATAGGAACTAATTATGGCATAGACAGATTTACCAAGAACATGCTTTTTGATGAAAAGATGGGTGGGACTGTTCATATGGCTTTAGGCAAGTCTTATGGCAAAAGCGGAGGCAAAAATGTGTCTGCGATACATTGGGATATGCTCTGCGATATGAAAGCCGGTGGAGAGATATATGCTGATGGAGAGCTTTTTTACAAAAACGGCAAATTTATCACACTTTAAAAGAGAGGAAGTCATTAATGCGAATTTTACTGGATACAGCAAATATCAATGAAATCAAAAGAGGAATAGAATACTATGCCATAGAAGGAGTGACCACCAACCCTTCCATAATAGTTAAGGAAAAGGTCGACTTTATATCACATATGAGTGAGATTGCCAAGCTGCTGGGAAGAAAGAGAAAGCTCTTTATACAGACCATAGCCACTGATGCAGAGGGCATCGTAGACGATGCCCTTTTGATTAACGAGCTTGTCGAAGGCAACCTATGCGTAAAGATTCCTGTTACGTCTGAAGGCCTTAAGGCCATTAAGATATTAAAAGAAAAAGGCGTTGATACGGCAGCTACATCAATTATTAATTCCCAGCAAGGGCTTCTGGCGGCTCGTGGAGGAGCGAAATATCTGATACCCTACGTTAACAGGGCCGATAATATCCTTGCAGATGGAGTAAACACAGTAGGAGAAATTGTAGACTTTATCGATATATACGGTCTTGACTGCGAAGTGGTAGCCGCAAGTTTTAAGAATATCCAACAGGTGCACGGCTGCGCTCTAAACAGGGTTCATGCAGTAACGATACCGGCAGATCTTCTAGATAAGCTCTCATTTAATCATCTGACTGATTTTAGCGTGGAAGAGTTTTCAAATAATTGGGATAAGGCTTATCCCGGCATAAAAAACATTAGGAGCATGGTGAAGAAATGATTGAATTGTTATCGGGGCTGCCCGACTGGATGAAGGTTTTTGTATCGGCAATGGTTCCGGTATTTGAGTTGAGATTTTAGATTCCATTTGGAATATTGCTTTTAAAAATGTCTTATATGGAGACGTATATCATAAGCGTTTTGGGATCTTTGATTCCTGCGCCATTTATATTATGGATGATTCCATCGATACTCGAGTGGATGCGAGGAACTAGGATATTTAAAAAACTGGGAGATTGGATTTACAACAGAGGAATAAACAAGTCCTCTACCATAGAAAAGTACGGATACTTGGGATTGGCTTTTTTCATAAGCGTGCCCTTGCCGGGCACAGGCGTTTGGACAGGGTGCCTTGCCGCGTCTTTGCTGGGGTTGAAATTCAGAAAGAGCGTTTTGGCTGCAATAGCAGGATCTTCGATGGCGGGAATCGCAGTAGCGATTCTTACATCTTTAGGTGCCATGGCGCTATAAAGAGATAACTGAGCAAATGTTTTAAATTGATATGGCAGCAGGCATTATGTTGATATATTCATTGACAGCATAATGCTTTTTATTTATCATTTTAGTTATGTTATTAAATAAACAACAAAATAGATTTTTATCTGTTTATTCAAGGGAGGAAACATTTTTGAAAGAAGAAACAAAAAACGTTAAGGTGATTTGGGCTGATCCGTCAGCAATAGGGCTATTCGGTTTGGCGATGGTGACGCTGGTGGCTTCATCTCAGAAGCTAGGCCTTACGCAAGGATTATCATATATTATTCCTTGGGCCGTATTTTTAGGCGCATTTGCTCAATTGTATGCAAGCATAGTTGATGGTAAGCTGGGCAACACATTTGGAATGACTGCATTTGGTGCGTATGCTTTCTTTTGGTTTGGGGTAGCGGCAAGCTGGTTGATAAAATTGGGGGCTTTCGGAGCGGCGTTGGCTGCTGATGCTGATCCGCACCAATTGGGATTTGCTTTCCTTGGATATCTGATATTTACGATCATATTGACCATAGGCGCAATGGAGACGAATAAGGTACTCTTTAGCATATTCTTTTTGATAGATTTGCTCTTTATCGGGTTGTTTTTAAATTCATTTGGAATCATGCCCGAGCTTACTCATAATCTAGCTGCGGTCTCAGAGCTTGCTATTTCTATTATGTCATTTTATGGAGCAGGCGCCTCAGTGCTGAACAAGCACTTCGGCAAAGCATTCATCGCTGTGGGCAAGCCTTTTGGAATATTTAAAAAGACTGAACCGATAAGCATAAGAGAACCAAAGCTCAACGCATAAGGGACAAAGTCGGTTATTGCATATTTATCATCCCTATAGTATCATTAGTATTAATATTTAATGATAATTGGAGGGAAGAACATGAATATAAATGAGGCTGCAAAAGCTGCAAAAACCGCATCGGTTCATTTGGCGGCTGTTGAATCACAAATCAAGGATAAGGCTTTGGCAGAAATAGCCAAGGAGCTTAAGGATAGAATAAAAGATATTGAAAAAGCAAATCAAGAAGACCTGAATAGAAGCGAAGAAGAAAATCTGGCTGCGCCACTTTTGAAAAGACTTAAATTTGATGAAGGCAAAGTGATGGATGTCATTTCGGGAATCGAAAGCCTAAGAAAGCTTGAAGAGCCTGTCGGAAAGACGCTTGCCACTACAGCCCTTGACGATGATTTGTTGCTATATAAGGTAAGTTGTCCCATAGGGGTCATCGGAGTGATTTTTGAGTCTAGGCCTGATGCCTTGGTTCAGATATCCACGCTATGTCTAAAGAGCGGAAACAGCGTCATATTAAAAGGCGGTTCTGAGGCAAAGAATACCAATAGGATTCTTTGGGAGATCATCAAGACGGCATCTGAAAGGGCAGGGATTCCTTCTGGATGGGTACAGCTGATAGAGACAAGAGAAGACGTAGGAGGAATGCTAAAGCTTGATGATTACATCGATTTGATCATACCAAGGGGATCTAATGATTTCGTAAAGTACATAATGGAAAATTCGAATATACCCGTTTTAGGGCATGCGGACGGGATCTGTCATTGTTATGTTGATGAAAGTGCAGACGTTGATATGGCAGTAAAAATAGTGACTGATTCAAAGACCCAATATGTAGCAGTCTGCAATGCGACAGAGACGCTTTTGGTAAATGCTAAAATAGCGGAGAGATTTCTTCCGGCAATCAAAGGATCTTTAGAAGCCAAAAACGTTGAGATCGTCGGAGACGAAAATGTAAGAAAGGTAATTGATGTAGAGCCATCAACAGAAGAAGACTGGAAGACGGAATACCTTGATTACAAGATTGCCATTAAGGTAGTGGATAACCTTGGAGAGGCTATAGAACATATCAATAAATACGGTTCAGGGCACACAGATGCAATAGTGACTTCAGATAAAATCAATGTAGAGACTTTCATGAACCTAGTGGATTCAGGAAACGTATTTTGGAACTGTTCGACGAGATTCAGCGACGGTTTTAGGTATGGATTCGGAGCAGAAGTGGGAATAAGCACCAACAAGATACATGCCAGGGGTCCTGTAGGACTTGATGGGCTTTTGATATACAAGTACAAAATGATAGGGCACGGCAATATCGTCGATGATTATGAAACAGGTAAAAAAACCTACAAGCATACTAAGCTCCACAAAGAATTTGAACTGTAGGATGCAGTATCGCCTATTGACGCGATAGGAAAACTGTGTTATGATATTTTCAATTGAATAAGATATTTACCTTATCCAGAGTGGTGGAGGGACTAGGCCCTATGAAACCCGGCAACCGGCTATAAGCTTGGTGCCAATACCTACAGAAAATCTGAATGATAAGGACAGCTTGATTATAGAGCCTCGTCCTTTGACGGGGCTTTTTTTATTACGATTAATCGATTGGAGGAATTAAAATGACTAAGAAACTGTTCACTTCGGAATCTGTCACCGAAGGACATCCGGATAAAATGTGCGACCAGATATCAGATGCGATTTTGGATGCAATACTAGCTGAGGATCCAAACGGCAGGGTAGCTTGCGAAACCCTTGTGACAACGGGTCTTGTTATGGTCGCAGGGGAGATATCGACTGATTGCTACGTTGACATCCAAAAGATAGTGAGGGAAACAGTCCGGGATATTGGATATACAAGGGCAAAGTACGGTTTTGACTGCGATACCTGCGCAGTTGTTACTTCGATTCACGAGCAGTCACCAGATATCGCGCAAGGAGTAGACAAGTCTCTTGAATCGAGAACAGGAGAAGATTCAAACGGCGAAGCGGCAGAAACTGGAGCTGGAGATCAGGGAATGATGTTTGGGTTTGCCTGCAATGAAACGCCTGAACTGATGCCCCTTCCGATTTCGCTAGCACATAGGCTATCTAAAAAGCTCTCAGAAGTAAGAAAAACCGGAACGTTGGAGTATCTTCGACCTGACGGAAAAACCCAGGTAACTATCGAATACGAGGATGAAAAGCCTAAAAGAGTAGACACGGTGGTAATCAGCACGCAACATAGTCCGGATGTAGATCTTGATACTATCAGAAGAGATCTTATCAAGTACGTTATCAAACCGATAATTGATGAGAGCTTTATCGATGATAAGACAAAGATATTGATAAATCCCACCGGAAGGTTCGTAATAGGAGGGCCTCAAGGAGATGCGGGCCTTACGGGCAGAAAGATAATTGTGGATACTTATGGAGGGTACGGAAGGCATGGAGGAGGAGCGTTTTCCGGCAAGGATCCTACAAAGGTAGATAGATCAGGGGCATATGCGGCGAGACATGTAGCTAAAAATATAGTAGCTGCAGGACTTGCGGATAAGTGCGAAGTTGAGATTGCCTACGCAATCGGCGTAGCAAGGCCGGTGTCTATTTATGTGGATACATTTGGAACAGGAAAGATAAGTGAAGACAGATTAATAGAGCTTATAAAAAGAAACTTTGACTTAAGGCCTGCGGCGATGATAAGAGATCTAGACCTTAGAAAGCCTATTTATAAAAAGACTGCAGCTTACGGCCACTTCGGAAGAGCCGATATCGATCTTCCTTGGGAAAGAACGGATAAAGCTGAGACCTTGAAAAGAGAAGCGGAAGAGATTTAAGCAAAGTCGGTCGGTTTGAAAACAGAAAGTGGAAAGCAGTGAATTAAAAAAAGCCCTAGGGCTTTTTTTTAATTCACTGCAAATGTAAGCTCGGCTTCTGCACAGACTTCTCCATCACAATATGCAATGGCCTTGCCTATACCTACTCCTGCCATGCTTCTAATTATCTCCGTTTCAAGGGTCAGGGTATCTCCGGGGATTACCTTTCGCTTGAACTTGGCTTTTTTAATTCCTCCAAAATAAGCTATTTTCCCCTTGTTTTCTTCGAGGCTAAGCAGAGCTACAGCGCCTACCTGGGCAAGAGCTTCTATTATCAACACTCCGGGCATCACGTGTTCCTGAGGAAAGTGACCCAAGAAAAAGTATTCATTTGCAGTCACATTCTTGATGCCCGTAGCTTTTATTCCTGCTTCGAGCTCTGTTATCTTGTCCACGAGAAGAAAGGGGTATCTGTGGGGAATTATTTCTTGTATTTGATTGCTGTTAAGTATCATTGGAAAACTCCTTATTCAGACCATTTTTTAAAAGCTATGGTTGCATTGTGTCCCCCAAACCCAAGTGAGTTTGAAAGCACGACTCTTATGTCAGATTCTCTTCCGACATTTGGCACATAGTCAAGAGTACACTCTGGATCTTCAACTTTATATCCGGCTGTCGGAGGGATAAAGCCTTCCTCAAGAGCCTTTGTGCATACTATGGCCTCAGCGCCTCCTGAGGCGCCTAAAAGGTGGCCGATCATGGATTTGGTGGAGCTTACGCAAAGTTTTGAAGCGTGGTCTCCAAAGAGGTTCTTTATAGCTGCGGATTCATTTACATCATTGTAGTATGTGCTGGTTCCGTGGGCATTTATGTAATCAACGTCAGTAAGCTCAAGCCCTGCATCCATCACAGCCATTTTCATGGCCCTTCCGCCGCCTTCGCCTTCCGGAGCAGGAGAAGTTATGTGGTAAGCGTCACAAGTAGTTCCGTATCCAACGATTTCGCCATAAATCTTGGCATTTCTCTTTTTGGCATGATCTAGGGATTCAAGGATCAAAACTCCGGCACCTTCACCCATTACAAAGCCGTCACGCTCCTTGTCAAAGGGTATCGATGCTCTTAAAGGGTCTTTTGAAGTGCTCAGCGCCTTCATTGACATAAAGCCTGCAATTCCTGTTTCACAGATTGAAGCTTCGCTTCCTCCTGCAACTGCAAGATCCATCACTCCTGCCCTGATTTTGTGGAATGCTTCGCCGATGGCATTTGTAGCAGATGCACAGGCTGTAACTATTGAAAGGCATGGTCCTTTAGCTTCGAGGGCTATTGCCACGTTTCCTGCACCCATGTTTGGAATCATCATTGGTATGAAGTAAGGGGAGACCCTGTCATGACCTTTTTCGATCTGTCTTTTGGTTTGGTCATAGAAAGTCTCGATGCCGCCAATTCCGCTTGAAACGATGACCCCGAATTTTTCGCGGTCTATTTCAGCATCTTTAAGCCCTGCATCATCATACGCTTGGCATGAAGCGTAAATGGCGTACTGAGAGTACTTATCAAGCCTTTTGAGCTCTCGTTTGTGGATGTATTTTTCAGGATTGAATTCCTTGATTTCACCAGCAAGGGTTACGTCGTAATCAGTTGTATTGAACTTTGTAATCTTGTCTATTCCGCATTTTCCTGATTTGACGTTATTCCAAAACTCATTTACATCCTGTCCCAATGGAGTGATAGCTCCCATTCCTGTAATAACGACTCTGTTCATATAGGCCTCCTAAACAACCATTCCGCCATCCACATTGATGACTTGTCCGGTTATGTATTTTGATTCATCCGATGCAAGGTATCCAACGAGGCTAGCCACATCTTCGACGCTGCCAAGTGTTCCTGCGGGGATGTTCTTTTGTATGGCTGATTTTTGCTCTTCGCTTAGCTTGTCAGTCATGTCAGATGCTATAAAACCCGGGGCTACAGCATTTACCGTAATTCCTCTGGATGCAAATTCCTTAGCCACGGATTTGGTAAGGCCTATGATGCCTGCTTTTGAAGCTGCATAGTTGGCTTGACCGGGATTTCCGATGAGGCCTATAACCGATGCCATATTTATTATGCGGCCTTTTTTTGCCTTTAGCATCGGCTTTGCAGCGTGCTTTATGCAGTTAAAAGTGCCTTTAAGGTTGGTGCCTATGACATCATCAAAATCATTTTCAGTCATTCGAAGTATAAGAGTATCTTTGGTTATGCCTGCATTGTTGACGAGTATGTCTATGGATCCGAAAGATTCTATAGTCTTGTCAATAAGCGTCTTGGCATCTTCAAAGTTCTTGACGTCGCCTTTTACGGCTACAGCTTTTTTGCCTTGTGATATGATTTCTTCAACAAGCTCTTCGGCCATCTTGTCATTTGAGCGGTAGCTTATGACCACATTTGCTCCCATTTGGGAAAGCTTCATCACTATGGCTCGGCCGATTCCTCTAGTGCCACCGGTAACAACCGCAGTTTTATTTGTCAACATTATTTTGCCTCCAATGTTTTTAGAGTTTTTTCAAGAGAGTTCATGTCCTCGACATTGAGGATAGTTGTTTTTTTGTCTATTCTTTTTACAAAGTTGGACAAAGTCTTGCCTGGGCCCACTTCGATAAAGGTATCCACGCCTTGGCTTAGCATATATTTTACGCTTTTTTCCCATTGAACCGGAGAAACAACCTGCTTGACTAGAAGGTTTTTGATGTTTTCAGGCCTATCGTATGGCATAGCGGTATAATTTGAAACTACCGGCACGTTCCATGGGTTAAAAACAAGATTTTCCAAGTAAGAATCCAGGTTGTCTGCGGCGTTTTTGAGCATTGAAGTATGGAATGGACCTGACACGCTTAAAGGAACAACTCTTTTAGCGCCTTTTTCCTTGCATAATTCCATGGCGATATTCACTGCTTTTACTGATCCGCCTATTACAATCTGGCCGGAGTAATTGTAGTTTGCAATTTCAGCAATTCCTTCTAAGGATGCCTGCTTGCAGGCTTCTTCAATTAAATCGGTATCTAGCCCGATAATGGCAGCCATCGTGCCTTTTCCGTCTGGGACTGCATTTTCCATAAAAGTACCCCTGTTGTAAACGAGCTTTACTGCATCCTCAAATTTCATGATGCCGGAAGCCACTACTGCCGAGTATTCTCCAAGAGAAAGGCCGGCGTGAAAGAGGGGTCTTGGCAGGCCGTTATTTCGCAAGACTTCTAAAATAGCAATGCTTGCTGTCAGAAGGCAGGGCTGGGTGTAAATGGTAATGTCTAACTTTTCCTTTGGACCTTCAAAGCACAACTCCCTTAAATTAAAGGGAAGTGAAGCTTCGGCTGATTCAAAAACGGCCTTAGCTTCACTGAAATTATCGTATAGTTCTCTTCCCATGCCGATGCTTTGTGCACCTTGACCGGGAAAGATCAAAGCGATTTCCCTATGGCTCATATTCTTAGCCTACTTCTTTTTCAAGGTAATCGATGATGTCTTTTACTGTTATCATTTTTGCAGCATCTTCCTCAGGAATCTTTATGTCGAACTCATCCTCAAATGCCATTACGATTTCAACGATTGCCAAAGAGTCAGCACCTAAATCGTCTTGGATGTTAGCGCTTTCTACTACTTCTTCAGCGTCTACTCCCAATTCATCCACAAGAATTTCAATTACTTTTTCTTTAATCATTATTCTTACCTCCGTAATTTATTTATATATTTTTATTTCAAAGGAATTATCCTCTGCTGTCTACATTATCTCATGAATATCAGAATTCATGCAATATGGCGCCCCAGGTAAGTCCTCCTCCAAAACCGGTTAGGATTACCTTGTCTCCTGGATTGACAAGGCCTTTTTCCATCATCTCTGCCAATGCTATTCCAATGCTCGCAGATGAGGTATTGCCGTGTTCCATAAGGTTTATGAAAAACATTTCCTTGGGCAGGTTCATGATTTTAGCCACCTTGGCTATTATCCTGTCGTTAGCCTGGTGGGGAACTATATATTTTATATCCGTGATATCAAGATTTGCCCGTTTTAGAACTTCATTCACGCTGTCCTTGACTGCAAAAGTGGCAAACTTGAATATTTCAGCTCCATTCATGCTCATCCAAGATGGAAGGCAGGTGTTTTCACCGGAAAAAGGGCTTTTAAGGGGCAGCGCTGGAAGTGCAAGATTCATGTCGACATCCCCTCGAGAATTTGTATAGTCGGCAAGTATGCCTTTATCCGAAGATTCAAGAACAACTGCTCCGGCGCCATCTCCGAAGAGAACGCAAGTGCTTCGGTCTTCCCAGTTAAGAGTTCGCGAAAGTGTTTCTGCACCTATTACAAGTGCTCTCTTTGCAGTGTCTGTCTGAATGAATTTATGTGCCGTCTGTATGGCGTAGACGAGGCCTGTACAGGCTGCGTTAAGATCAAATGCCATGACGTGCCTGTCGTTGATGCCTAATTTGTATTGAAGCATAGATGCCGTGGAAGGCATGAAATTATCTGGAGAAATTGTCGCCACGATTATCATATCGATAGTGTGGGGATCTATGTTTCCGTTTTTCAGAGCATCCACGGAGGCTCTATATGCCAAGTCCGTAGTGGATTCGTCAACGGAAATGCGTCTTTGCTCAATGCCGGTTCTGCTTTTTATCCATTGATCATTTGTATCCACCAAGGTGGACAGATCATCATTGGTTACAGTTTTTTGTGCCAAAGCTTTTCCCACGGCTATTATTTTTGAAGTTTTCAAATGCGTCTCCTTTCAGAAGTTATATGCCGATATTCCTGTATTTTTGATATCGTTTCTTCAAGAGGCCTTTTATCGGCATAGCTTTTAGAGAACGAATCTCGCCTACGAGAAGATCCTTAAGATACTGCATGCAATCTTGATAGGGGCCTTTCATGGAAATGCCTCCGGTAGGTTCGGGTATTATCTTGTCAGCGATGCCGAGATTGAAAAGATCAAAGCTAGTGAGCTTCATAAGATCAGCTGCTTCCTTGACTTTCGAACTGTCTTTCCATAAGATGCTGGCAAAGCCTTCAGGAGACAAGATAGAGTAGATGGCGTATTCCATCATCCACATTTGGTCTCCTACGCTTAACGCTAATGCTCCGCCGCTGCCGCCTTCTCCTATAACAACGCTGATTACTGGAACTTTAAGCTCGGAAATTTCGAAGAGGTTAGTCGCTATGGCATGACCCTGCCCACGCTCTTCGGCTCCAAGGCCACAGTATGCTCCAGGTGTATCTACAAAGCATATGATGGGTCGGTTGAATTTTTCGGCCTGTTTCATCAATCTCAAGGCTTTTCTATATCCCTCAGGATAAGGCATGGCGAAGTTTCTCTTTAAGTTTTCATCTAGGTCTCTGCCTTTTTGCTGTCCAATAACGGTTACCGGCATATCATTTAACATGGCGATGCCGCCGATTGTTGAAGCATCGTCTCCGTAAGCCCTGTCCCCGTGAAGCTCTATAAAATGATCGAATATCATATCGATATAATCTTTAGCGGTAGGCCGTTCAATAGACCTGGCTATATTTACGTTTTCCAAAGGGTCGTGTTTTACCCTTTGCAACTCTCCATCCAAGAGGATTTTGTTTTTTTCCATATCATTCACCTCCATGGATCTTTAGGATTCTGTACAAAGTCTTGCGCATGTCGTTTCTGTTTACCACCTTGTCTACAAAGCCGTGGTCTTGCAGGAATTCGGCGCTTTGAAAGCCTTCGGGAAGCTCTTGGCGTATAGTCTGTTTAATAACTCTGGGACCGGCGAAGCCTATCAGGGCGCCAGGCTCTGCGAGTATTATATCACCAAGCATGGCAAAGCTCGCTGTAACGCCTCCTGTGGTAGGATGGGTAAGTACGCATATGTAGAGAAGTCCCATTTCAGAGTGTTTTTTAAGAGCTGCACTGACTTTTGCCATTTGCATCAAGGAGACGATGCCTTCTTGCATCCTGGCTCCTCCTGAAGCGCAGTAGATAACGAGAGGAAGTCTATGCTTCATAGATTTTTCGATGGCTCTAGTGATTTTTTCGCCTACTACGCTGCCCATGCTGCCCATCATGAAGTTGGAATCCATGACACAGATTACGCATCTTTTGCCTTGGATATCACCGTAACCCGTAATAACGGCCTCTTTTAATCCGGATTGTTTGGAGGCTTTGTCAAGCTTGTCCATATACCCCGGGAAATCAAGGACGTTTTTAGTCTTCATCAGTTTATTGAACTCCCTAAAAGTTCCCAAGTCCACAGTCAGCTCTATGCGCTTATATGCCTTCAAAGAAAAATGGTGACCGCATTTTGGACATACGTGCTTGTTTTGATCTAAATCTTGATAATAGATCATTTCAGAACAGCTTTCGCATTTATTGTACAGTTTTTCCGGCACTTCTTTTTGCTTGAATTGACTAGCGCTGAATTTTTTTTGCTTTCCAAAAAATTTAAACATTATATCAAACCTATCCAATTATTTTATTTACAAAGTTGGTGCTGATGTCTCCTGCAAGAAAATCAGGGTGGCTGATTATCCTTTTTTGCAAGGAGGTGTTGGTTTTGATTCCCGAGACTACCAGCTCGTCCAAGGCTACTTTCATCTTTTGTATAGCCTCTGCTCTGTCGTTGCCCCAGCATATGATTTTGCAAAGCATGGAGTCGTAAAAAACAGGTATTTTATAGCCTGGATACAAGTGGGTGTCGACTCTTATGCCATTTCCGCCTGGAAGATGCAAATCGGTAATGGTTCCTGCGCTGGGAGCGAAATGATTGTCAGGATCTTCAGCGTTTATTCTGCACTCTATGGCATGACCTCTGATAATCACGTCTTCCTGGTTGATAGTGAGCTTATCACCTCTTGCTATCTTTATCTGTTCTTTTATCAAGTCTATCCCCGTCACGAATTCTGTTGTAGGGTGCTCTACCTGTATTCGAGTATTCATTTCTATGAAATAGTAGTTATTATCGTTGTCTACTAAGAATTCTACTGTGCCGGCACTGTGATAGTCAATGGCTTTTGCTGCTAAAACTGCGCTTTCGCCCATTTTTTTTCGCATATCTTCACTTATGCAACTTGAAGGAGCTTCTTCTATCATCTTCTGGTTGTTTCTTTGTATAGAGCATTCCCTATCGTAAAGGTGCACGGTATTTCCATATTTATCTGCCAATATCTGAAATTCCACGTGCCGTGATTCGGTTATGTATTTTTCTATATATATGGAAGAGTCTCCAAAAGCGTTTTCGGCCTCGCTTTTAGCCTGGTCGATAAACCTTGACAGATCTTCAAAAGTGTTTACTATGCGCATTCCCTTTCCGCCGCCGCCCATAGACGCTTTTATGATTACAGGAAATCCGATCTTCTTGGCTACTTCCAAAGCTTGGTCCATATCGTGAATCAGCCCGTCAGAGCCGGGTATTACCGGAACGCCGCTTTTTTTCATCAGCTCTCTTGCTGTCGACTTGTTCCCCATGTTCAATATGGCATCAGAATCAGGGCCGATAAATATAATTCCACATTCTTCGCACATCTTTGCAAATCTGCTATTTTCGGATAAAAAGCCGTATCCGGGATGGATCGCATCGACACCCAGAGTCACGGCTGTACTCATGATTCTTTCTAAATTTAGGTAGCTGTCCTTTGGTGATCCTGTGCCAATGCATATGGCATAATCAGCCAATGCTACATGAAGGCTATCTTTATCTGCAGTGGAATAAACAGCCACAGTCTCGATATTCATTTCTTTGCAGGCCCTTATGATCCTGACTGCTATCTCGCCTCTGTTGGCTATAAGGACGCGGTTAAAATGAGTCATAATCACTTCGTCCTTTCTATTGCCATTATAGGTTGATCAAATTCCACTATATCTTGGTTTGAAACCATTATGGACTTGACCTTGCCTTCACAGGGGCTCTTGATTTCATTGAATACCTTCATGGCTTCAAGGATGCAGATAACCTCGCCCTCCTTTACGTAATCTCCTATTTTTTTAAATGGAGGAGCATCCGGCGTAGGCGACTCATAGTAAATGCCCACAAGAGGGGATTTGACTACGACCTCATCTTCAGAGGCGGTAATATCCACATGAGCCGGTTGAACTGGCTGTTGCGCAGCTGGCGCAGGCTGCTGGACCAACGTGGGGGGAACCTCTCTAGCGATGGTTTGAATCCCTTCTGCAGGTTTGTTCTTTATGATATTTAGTTCGAATTCGTCTTCTCTTAAATAAAATTCTCCAATCTCGCTCTTTTCTAATCGATCGATAAGTAATATAATTTCATTAACGTCCAAAACAGTACCTCCCAATAATTACTCTGTATTTTGTGTCAAATTCTTTGACAATCAAAGTATATTTGAAATATAATACAAAGAACAATAATTGTCAACCTAAAAAGATATTCAAGGAGGATCATTAATGATAATACAACCTGTGATAAAAAGCAACATATGTGTCAGGGTGCACCCTATAGGGTGCAAGGAGAATGTAAGAAGACAAATTGAGTACATAAAAGAGTCAGGAGAGTTCAAAGGACCGCGCACTGCCCTTATAATAGGAGGTTCTTCGGGTTATGGACTTGCCAGCAGAATAGCCCTTGGATTTGGATGTAAAACAAATACGGTAAACGTATCCTTTGAAATGGCGCCAAGAGGGGCGACGAAAACAGGTACTGCAGGATGGTGGAACAATATATTTTTTCAACAGTTCGCCAAGGAGGAGGGACTTTCCTTCAAGGATTTCGTAGGGGATGCGTTCTCTTTGGAGATGAAGGAGCAGGTAATAGATTATATAAAGAAGAAATACGGAACAATAGATCTTTTGATATACAGCCTGGCTTCAAACAGAAGGACAGATCCTAAAGACGGAGTGACATATAATTCAGTTCTTAAGAGCATTGGAGAAGAAGTAAGGGGTTACTCCATAGATATAACCAACTTGTCTCTGAAAGAAGAAGTGATGGAGCCTGCAACTGAAAAAGAGATTCAGGATACAATAAAGGTCATGGGTGGAGAAGATTGGCAGATGTGGGTTGAGATGCTCTCAGAAGCAGGGGTGCTGGCAGAAAATTTCAAGACTATAGCGTATACATATCTAGGATCCCCTGCAACTTATCCTATATACAAAGACGGAACCATAGGTCAGGCGAAAAAACATCTTGAACAGACTGCAGCCACTCTTGACGGGATGATAAAAGAAAAATATCACGGAGAAGCATTGATTTCATCAAGCAAGGCAATTGTCACAAAAGCCAGCATATACATCCCTATCTTCCCGGTATACGGGGCCATCCTTTACAAAGTGATGAAGAAGCAAGGCACTCATGAAGGAGAGATTGAGCAAAAGTACAGGCTTTTTAAAGATATGATATACGGAAACGAGAGAATAACCGATGAAGAAGGAAGAGTTCGACCGGACAACCTTGAGCTGGACGAAAATGTTCAAAGGGAAGTTGAAGAGATTCTAAACTCCGTAAACAATGAAAATGTCAGAGAGATAACCGACATAGAGGGATTTGTAGAGGACTTTATGAAGATTAACGGATTTAATTTTGACAACGTGGATTACGATGAGGATGTGGATTTAAAAAAATTGGCGAAATTAGAACTTATTTGAGAATTAATTTAAAATAAAAATCATGAATGCCCCTTGGTGACATCTACTATCTTAATTGCAGATGGTGCCAAGGGGTTTTTACTCTTATCACGCAGGTCAGATAGTGCTATAATAATAAGGATAATACATAAATTGGAGTAATAAAATGGAAAAATTGTCCGGCTACATAGAAAATATAATATATCACAACGAACAAAACAACTTTACCGTAATGGATATGGATTGCGGAGGAAGCTTGGTAACAGTTACCGGGAGCTTCCCTGCGCTTAATCCAGGAGAATATATCACGGTCAAGGGGACGTGGAGCGAGCATCCGTCATTTGGAGTGCAGCTTAAAGCGCATAGCTTTAAGGTCGAGATACCGGAGACGGTTGCAGGGATGGAAAAATATCTAGCTTCAGGGCTTATAACCGGAATAGGCGAAAAAAAAGCCAGGCTTTTAGTTGAACGATTTGATGAAGACGTGTTGGATATAATAAGGTACAATCCAGACAGGCTCACTGAAGTGGAGGGAATAGGCAAGAAAACTGCAAAGCTGATAAGCGAATCCTTTAACGAGCACAGGGAAGTGATGGACATAATAATGTTTCTTGGCGAGTATGGCATATCCTCGGCCATGGCGATGCGGGTTTACAAGGTGTATCGGGACAACACCATATCAGTGATAAAAGAAAACCCTTACAAGCTTATACATGACGTGCCGGGGATAGGATTTAAGCTTGCCGATGAAATCGCTATGAGCATGGGAGTGGAGCAATATTCTCCATTTAGGATTATGGCAGGAATCAAGCATATGCTTCAAAGCTGCTACAGCGAGGGAAACATGTTCATGGAAGAAGATGAACTTATAAAAAAATCCGCTTCAGTACTTAATATAGAAGAAGATTTGGCATATGATAACATAGATGACTTGGTCCTTCAAGGCGATATAAAGCTGGAGATCGTTGAAGAAAAAAGAGTCTATTACACTATTCCTTTGTACAAGGCGGAAGAAAGCGTAGCAGAGATGACAGTAAGGATTTCAAGGCATAGATATGAAAATGAAATTATAAACGTGGACAGGATAATAGAAAGCTTTGAAAAAGAAAATAAAATGGAGCTGGACAGTGCACAAAAAAATGCCGTGAAAGCAGCTGTGGAAAATGGCGCAGTAATAATAACAGGCGGACCCGGAACAGGAAAGACCACTATAATCAAATGTATCTTGGATATATTTAAGCAACTCGATTATGAAATAGCACTAGCAGCCCCGACAGGAAGAGCAGCCAAAAGAATGAGCGAGGCTACGGGGTTTGAAGCCAAGACCATACACAGAATGCTGGAGTTTGGATATTCGGAAAATGAAGAAGAGCAGACTTTTGACAGAAATGAGGAAAATCCTCTGGAAAAAGACGTGGTCATAGTAGATGAAGCTTCGATGATAGATGTTTTGCTTATGAACCACCTTTTAAAGGCCATTAACTTGGGGACAAGGTTGATTTTGGTGGGAGACATAAATCAGCTTCCGTCAGTAGGGCCGGGAAACGTCTTAAAGGATATAATGGATAGCAAAGCTGTCAGCGTGGTGGTGCTTAGC
This sequence comes from Eubacteriaceae bacterium, assembly GCA_003446375.1. GTDB lineage: Bacteria > Bacillota > Clostridia > Eubacteriales > Alkalibacteraceae > Alkalibacter. Next base: position 29,642 of record DMAW01000146.1, read on the forward strand.
AAAATATTCAGACAGGCTCAGGAGAGCATGATAGTTGTTAATGCCCATAGAATAAATAATGGGGAGATGCCTATAGTTAATGATAAGGAAAAAGACTTTTACTTTATCAGCTGCAATACAGGAGATAAAGTCAGAAAGACTATTTTGGATATTTGTACCCATAGGCTTAAGAACTATAATGGCTACGATTTTTTTGAAGACATACAGGTGGTCACTCCCATGAAAAAAGGAGCGGCCGGAATAAATGAGCTTAACAAACTGTTGCAGATGAACTTAAACCCACCTTCTTCTTGTAAGGAAGAGAGAACTTTCATGTCCACTGTTTACAGAGAGGGCGACAAGGTGATGCAGATAAAAAATAACTACAATATACAGTGGATCGACTTAAAGACCCAGGAAGAAGGCCAAGGCGTATTTAATGGAGATATAGGGAGAATAAAAAAAATTAACCAAATAGATAAAACAGCCACAGTGGTATTTGACGACGACAGGCAAGTAGTATATGGCTTTGAGCAGATGGATGAACTTATACTCTCCTATGCGATAACTGTTCACAAAAGCCAAGGCAGCGAATTCAAAGTAGTCGTAATGCCTGTGTTTCAGGGACCAAGGATGCTCCTTAACAGAAATCTGCTATACACGGCAATTACAAGAGGCAAGGAATTGGTGATATTGGTAGGGCACAAAACCTACCTTAAGTCCATGATTGAAAACATAAATACCGTAAAAAGAAAAACAGGGCTGAGAGAAAGGATAAAAGTCCATGCTATGCTGGAGGATGAAAATGCTTGAGACATTAAAAGAAGCTTTGTTTATAGAAAACGGAAGATGCCCGATATGCAAGAGAGTTCTTTTTTTTACCAAGGATCATATATGCATCGATTGCGTTAAGAAACTTGAAAGGCCTTCCGGCAGGGAGGCTGCCGAAATGTTTCCTGGGGATCCGTCCAAAAGAAGGCATGGTGTTTATCTGTATAAAGGAAATATTAAAGAGATAACGCATTTGATGAAATTTGACAATAGGCCAGGCCTTTGCTCTTTTATGGGAAAGCTGGTAGGCAGAGAGTTAGCTTTACTTGAAAGGCAGGATGAACTGGAAGAGCTTGACTTGATAATCCCTGTCCCGCTTCATTTAAACGGAATCAAGGAAAGAGGGTATAATCAATCAGAATTGATGGCCATGGAAATCAAGTCAGAGCTTTCAAAGAAGAACCTGGCTTTGCGTTCCAAGGTTGCAATAGATGTATTAGTAAAGACTAGGGATACTCCACATCAAAGGGATTTAAAAAAAAGCGAGAGACTTGTGAATGTCAAGGATGCTTTTGAAATAAAAAACCCCGAAATGATCCGGGGCAGGAAAGTTCTTTTGGTAGATGATATCTGTACTACAGGAGCAACAGTTCACGCATGTCGTGAAGCCATCTTAAAGGAGGGGGCTAGCAGCGTAGTTGTCGTGGTAATGGCAGTGGTTGAAATATAAAGCTTAATCTTCGCCTATTATCTTGACTTCGGGCTCAAGCTCCACATTGAAAGCTGTTTTTACGGTAGAAATTACATGGTCTATCAAATCGATGATATCCTTAGCGGATGCGTTGTTTATATTGACTATAAAGCCGCAGTGCTTGGTGGAGACTTGTGCGCCACCGACAACAAAACCTTTAAGTCCGCTGTCTTCTATCAACTTGCCGGCATAATGGCCTGGTGGACGCTTGAATGTGCTACCGGCACTAGGCAGTTCCAAAGGCTGCTTTGATTTCCTTCTTTGATCGAAGTCTTCCATCTTTTCCTTTATTTTTTTCTTGCTGCCTTTTTCAAGCCTTATCTTTGCGGATAAAACGACCATATTTCTTTTTTTGACGGCGCTGGTCCTGTAGCCAAGTTCAAGATCTCCGTTAACAAGCTCAATGATGTTGCCATCCATGTCCAAGCCTCTTACGCTGAGCAGGACGTCTTTCATCTCACCGTCGTAGGCACCTGCATTCATGGTGACGGCTCCACCTAAAGTGCCTGGGATGCCGCTTGCAAATTCAAAGCCTGACAGTTCATTTTCCATGGCGATTCTTGCCAACCTAGATAAAAAAACTCCACTTTGGCAGTCGAGTATATTGTCTATCAGAGTGCATTTGCTAAAGCGCTTGCCCAGCTTTATTATCACTCCTCGAAAGCCTTTGTCCTTAACCAAGAGATTGCTGCCGTTTCCCATTATGTAGTACGGCACGCTGTTAATCTTACATGTCTCTATGACGAGCTTGATTTCATCTTCTGTATCAGGAATGATAAGAAAGTCTGAACATCCTCCTGCCTTAAATGAAGTGTGGTCCTTCATTGGAGCGTCTCTTAAAACTTTTTTTGGATCAAGTATTTTTAAAAATTCATAATATATATATTCATTGTTCATTTATATTGTTCCTCCGAAACATATGGCATACGGGACGCAAAGTCCAAACCTATTATACAAATTCTAAAGGTATTAATCAAGGAAGAAATCCATATGCTTTATGTAAATCGGGAAATGTATTATAATTAATAGGTAATTGCGAAACTA